>JACORV010000074.1 GCA_016179225.1 Gemmatimonadota bacterium
CACGCTCCGGAACCCCGAGCCCGCGCCGCCGAGCGAGACGCTCCGGCGCTGGCGCAAGACGCTGGGCTTCCTCATGGGACTCGGCGTCGGCCTGCTGGCCGGCGCGGTGGGCGCCGGCGGCGCGTTCCTCCTCCTGCCGCTGATGATCTACGGGCTGCGCATCTCCCCGCGGGACGCCGTCGGCACCTCCCTGGCGATCGTGCTCGCCGGCGCGCTGGCGGGGACGGCCGGCAAGCTGTTCACGGGACAGATCCCCGGCTGGCCCGCGCTCGCGCTCGTCTCCGGCGCGCTCCCGGCCGCGCAGCTCGGCGCCGCCGCGAGCCGGAAGCTCCGCGCCGGCCAGCTCAAGTGGCTCCTCGCCATCGTCATCGGCGCGGTCGCGGCCAAGATGTGGTGGGACATCCTGCGGTGAGCCGGGGCGCGCCGTGACGAAGTGGGCGTGGGTCATCGACCAGACGAAGTGCATCGGCTGCCACGCCTGCACGACGGCCTGCAAGGCCGAGAACGACGTCGCCCTCGGCGTCTTCCGCACTTGGGTGAAAAACGTGGACGTGGGCACCTTCCCGGCGGTGCGCCGCCACTTCGCCGTGCTACGCTGCAACCACTGCGAGGACGCGCCGTGCGTCGAGATCTGCCCCGTGACCGCGATGTACCAGCGGCCCGACGGCCTGGTGGACTTCGACGAGGACCTGTGCATCGGCTGCAAGGCGTGCATGCAGGCCTGCCCGTACGACGCCATCTACATGGATCCGGACAGCAACACCGCCGCCAAGTGCAACTTCTGCTCGCACCGCGTGGACGAAGGACTCCTGCCGGCGTGCGTGGTGGTCTGCCCGGTCGAGGCGCTGCTCTTCGGCGACATGGACGATCCCACGAGCAAGGTGAGCCGCGAGCTGGGGTCGCATCCGGTCATGGTGCGGCGGCCCGAACAGAACACGCGGCCCAAGGCGTTCTACATCGGCGCGCACGAGGCGGCGCTCGACCCGCTCGCCGCGCATCACGACGACATGTACATGTGGGCGGACAGGCCCAAGGGGAACGGCAACGGCGGGCGGCGCCCGCCGCAGCTCCCCGCGCGCGTGGCCTACGACGTCCCGCGCCAGCGCGCGTGGGAGTGGAGGGTCTCGAGCTACATCTGGACCAAGAGCATCGCCGCGGGCGCCGCACTCGTCCCTGCAGTCATGCAGATGGCCGGCCTCGACCTTCCGAGCCCGTTGCTCACGACGTTCGCCCCGCTGGTGGCGCTGGCGTTCCTCGCGCTCACCGGCGTCCTGCTCGTCGCCGACCTCAAGCGGCCCGAGCGCTTCTGGACCATCCTCGTTCGGCCGCAATGGAAGAGCTGGCTGGCGCGCGGGGCCTTCGTCATCACGCTGTACGGCGCCGTGCTCGCGGCGTGGACGCTCGCCTCCTGGAGAGGCGGTGGGGGCGCCGTGCTGCTGGCGTGGCCGGTGGCGGTCCTCGCCCTGCTCACGGCGGTGTACACCGCCTTCCTCTTCGCGCAGTGCGAGGGGCGAGATCTCTGGCAGAGCCCGCTCCTCGTCTTCCACCTGGCGGTGCACGCGCCCGTGGCCGGCGGGGCGGTGCTGCTCGTTGCCGCGCCCGCGTTCGGCGCGGTGGAAGTCGTGGCCGGATTCGGGCCGTGGATGAGCGCGGCGCTGGCCCTCCTCGCCGCGCTCGCGCTGCTGGACGCCTTCGGCCGGCATCAAACGCCCAACGCGGCGGCTGCGGCGTTCGCGCTTGCCCGCGGGCGGCAGGCGCCGCTCTTCTGGACGGCGATCCTGGGCGGTGTAATCGCGCCGATGGCCCTGCTCGCGACCGGCTTCACGGCCTTCTTCGCGCTCGCGGGCCTATTGGTGCTCGCGGGCCTCTGGCTCTACGGACACGCCCTCGTCCTCGCGGGACAGGGCCCACCCATCAGCTGAGCGTGAGGCATGAGAGGTGAGAGGTGAGGAGGGCTAACATGAGAGGTGAGACGTGAGGAGTCTGCACCCCTCCGACGAAGGCCGAATGCAGAAGGGCTTCCGGGCGTTCCCGCCCGAGGAGCGTTGGTCCGACTGGGTCGAGGGCGGCCGCCACTACAGCCTGGTCGCGACGACCTGCTTCAACTGCGAGGCGGCGTGCGGGCTCCTGGCCTACGTGGATCAGGAAACGCGGGTCGTGAAGAAGTTCGAAGGCAACCCGCGCCATCCCGGGAGCCGCGGCCGCAACTGCGCCAAAGGCCCCGCCACCCTCAACCAGATCCTCGACCCGGAGCGCATCCTCCATCCCCTCAAGCGCGCCGGCCGGCGCGGCGAGGGCAAGTGGGAGCGCGTCTCCTGGGACGAGGTGCTCGACGACCTGGCGGCGCGGATCCGCCGCGCCATCGAGGAAAAGCGCCACACCAGCGTGATGTATCACGTGGGCCGTCCCGGGGAGGACGGCTACACCGAGCGGGTGCTCGCGGCGTGGGGGATCGACGGGCACAACAGCCACACCAACATCTGCTCCGCGGGGGCGCGGGCGGGCTACGCCTTCTGGATGGGGATGGACCGCCCCAGCCCCGATCACGCCAACGCCCGGTGTATCCTGCTGATCTCATCTCACCTCGAGAGTGGGCACTACTTCAATCCGCACGCGCAGCGGATCATCGAGGCCAAGCAGCGAGGCGCGACGATCATCGTGATGGACCCGCGCCTCTCCAACACCGCGACCCACGCCGACCACTGGCTGCCCACTTATCCCGGCAGCGAAACCACCGTACTGCTCGCGATCGCCAATGTGCTGATCCGCGAGAAGCTCTACGACCGCGAGTTCGTGAGGCGGTGGGTGAATTGGGAGGAATACTTGAGAGACGGGCGTACGGGCGTACGGGCGTACGGGCGTGCGGAGTCGTTTGAGGAGTTCGAGCGGGAGCTGGAGCGGCTGTACGGCGAATACACTCCCGAGCGTGCGGAGGTAGAGTCGGGCGTCCCAGCCGAGACGATCCTCGAGGTGGCCCACGCTATCGCGCGGGCGGGCTCGGCGTTCAGCGCCCACAACTGGCGGGCCGCGGCGGCCGGCAACCTCGGCGGGTGGATGACAGCGCGGTGTCTGTTCTTCCTCAACGTGCTCACCGGGAGCGTGGGCACCCCCGGCGGCACGATTCCCAACTCGTGGACCAAGTTCGTTCCGGCGCCGCACGCGCGGCCGCCGCACCCCAGGAACTGGAACGAGCTGACGTGGCCGAAGGAATACCCGCTCGCCTTCTTCGAGATGAGCTTCCTCCTGCCGCACTTCCTCAAGGAGGGGCGCGGCACGCTCGACGTCTACTTCACGCGGGTATACAACCCGGTGTGGACCAACCCCGACGGCTTCACGTGGATCGAAGTGTTGCGCGACGAGCGGCTCATCGGCCGCCACGCGGCACTCACCCCCGTGTGGAGCGAGACCGCCTGGTTCGCCGACTACGTGCTGCCGGTCGGGCTGGGGAGCGAGCGCCACGACCTGGCCAGCTTCGAGACGCACGCCGGCAGCTGGCTGGGCTTTAGGCAGCCGGTGCAGCGCGCGCTGGCCGAGCGTCTCGGCGAGGCGGTCGGCGACACGCGCGACGTCAATCCGGGCGAAGTGTGGGAGGAGAACGAGTTCTGGATCGAGTTGTCGTGGCGCATCGACCCGGATGGCGCGATGGGGATCCGCAAGCACTTCGAGTCGCCCTACCGGCCGGGCGAGAAGCTGCGCGTCAACGAGTACTACCGCTGGATCTTCGAGAACTCCGTCCCGGGCCTCAAGGAAGCCGCCGCGGCCGAGGGGCTGACGCCGATGGAGTACATGCGGAAGTATGCCTCCTTCGACGTGCCGTCGCCGGCCTACGGAAGGCACGAGCAGGAGGTACCCGCGGACGAGATGGCGGAGGCGGTCGTGGACGAACCTACTGGCCGCGTCTACACCGCACGGCCGCCCGCGCCCTCGACGAACATCGTGCCGATGCCGCTACCGCCGGCCGACGGAGCGGGGCGTCGGGCGGCGGGAGTGATGATAGACGGCGCGCCGAAGCGCGGCTTCCCCACTCCTTCGGGGAAGCTGGAGTTCTACTCGTCCACGCTCGCGGCGTGGGGGTGGAAGGAGTACGCGATCCCGACGGTGATCGAGAGCCACGTCTCGCCGCGGAAGCTCGACCCCGCGAAGGGCGAGCTCGCGCTGGTGCCGACGTTCCGCCTGCCGATGCTGATCCACACCCGCTCGGGCAACGCGAAATGGCTGAACGAAATCGCGCACAGCAACCCGCTCTGGGTCAGCACGGAGGACGGGCGGCGCCTCGGCGTAGAGACGGGCGATCTCGTCCGCGTCGAGACGGAGATCGGCTACTTCGTGGTGCGCGCCTGGGTTACCGAGGGGATGCGGCCCGGCGTGGTGGCCTGCTCCCACCACATGGGGCGGTGGCGCGTGGCGGAGAACGAGGGGACCGATCGGTGGAGCTCGGCGCTGGTGCGCATCCAGGAGCGGGGCGGCGGGACGTGGCGGATGCGGCGGATCCACGGCGTGCGGCCGTGGGCCAGCGAGGACCACGATTCGTCACGCGTATGGTGGCAGAGCGCCGGCGTGCACCAGAACCTCACCTTCGCCGTGCATCCCGACCCGGTGAGCGGCGCGCACGCGTGGCACCAGAAGGTGCGCGTGACACCGGCCGGCGCGGACGATCAGGAAGGGGACGTCGTGGTGGATACCGCACGGAGCCACGAGGTGTACAAGGAGTGGCTGAAGATGACGCGGCCGGCCCCCGGCCCCGGCGGGATGCGGCGGCCGCACTGGCTGCTCAGGCCGCTCAGGCCGGCGCCGGAAGCCTATCGCGTGCCTTAGGCCGGCGCCGGAAACAATCCCACGCCTTGGGGCGCTGTCCGGCTACTCCAGCTTCGCGTCCAGCACGAACTCCACGTTCCCCGTGAGGGCGCCGGAGATCGGGCAGCCGTTCTTGGCCGCCTCGGCCGCCTCGGCGAACTTCCCCTGGTCGATCCCGGCGACGCGACCTCGGACGGTCAACGCCATATTCGTGACCTTGGGTCCCCCGCCCACCATCTCGATGGTGCAAGCGGCACGCACCTCGACGCGCGTCGCCGGCGTGCCGGCGCGCTCCAGACCGGCCGAAAGCGCCATGCTGAGGCAGGCCGCATGCGCCGCGGCCAGCAGCTCCTCGGGGCTCGTGCCGCCAGCCTCCTCGAAGCGGTTCGGAAACGCGAACGACCCCGAGAAAGTCCCGGACGCGGCGCTGTAGCTGCCCTTCCCGCTCTTGAGGCCACCCTCCCACACCGCGGTCGCCTGCTTGGTTGGCATCGGATTCCTCCCGGGAAGAAAGCGGTTGAAGAGTCAAAGAGTTGAAGAGTTGAAAAGTGCACGAGACGGGATAATCTGGCGGTCGGGGCCTTCGACCGCTACGCTTGAAGGGCACCTCGAACGGAGCGACCCCCGATGGCAGCGAAGAAGAAGAAGGCGGCCAGGAAGCCTGCGGCGAAAAAGCGGCCCACCCGCAAGAAGCGGAAGCAGCCCGAGAGCCTGCGCATCCGCTCCATTTCGCCTAGCCTCACCGTGAACGACATCCAGAAGAGCCTCGCCTGGTACCGCGACGTCCTCGGCTTCGTGGTCGGCGAGAAATGGGAGGAGAGCGGCAAGCTGATGGGCGCGGAGCTGAAGGCCGGCAGCGCCTACTTCTGGATCGGTCAGGACGACTGGAAGAAGGGCCGGGACCGGAAGAAGGGCGAGGGCGTCCGCTTCTTTTGCGCGACCGCGCAGGACGTGGACATGCTCGCCAAGGGTATCAAGGCGCGCGGCGGCGTCCTCGACCACGAGCCGCGGACCCAGCCGTGGGGCGGGCGGGACTTTGGGATAACCGATCCGGACGGTTTCAAGGTTACCATTGCGTCAACGGGTTGAAGAGTTGAAAAGTTGAAGAGTTGAAGGAGGGGCGCTCTTCAACTTTTCAACTCTTTAACTTTTCAACGCCTTTATCAGTTGTATCTGTCCGGTATGGTACAAGTCGTGCGCCGCCACGCCGTGGATCTGTTCGGCACTGGTCCACGTCCCGGTCGGCGAGCGGGCGTCCAACTTCGCCGGCGGCAGCCGGCGCACGGTCTCGCGCAGGAGGACGTGCTGAAGCCCCAGCAGCGCCACGTCCGCCTCCCACGCCGCCGCATCGGGCTTCTCCGGAATCCGCGGCCAGTTGCTCGGTCGCCGGGGGAAGGCACCTCGCGGGGCGCCCGCCAGCCGCCTTGCCACCGCGTACTTCCAGTAGGCGGTGTGCAGCACCAGCTCCCAGATGTTGTGCCGCTTGGGGCCGGGCCGCCAGAGTGCCTCCCGCGGCGTGAGGCCTTTGACCGCGCCGCGCAACGTGGTTCCGTGCCAACCGTGGCTATCGAAGGCCTGGTCGAGGATGTCGAGCAGCATCGAGATGCGACGGTCGGGGCGGGGCATGCGACGGCTCCCTGGCGAGGGTGGACGGGCTGTCTATAATACGACACCGCACGCCGCCCGGCGTGAACGGATCCTGATGCCCGGAGCCGTCGTGCTCGTTCCGAAGCTCTTCACCACGCTCAAGACCTACGACCGCCCCCAACTCGTCCGGGACGTCACCGCCGGGGTCATCGTCGGCATCGTGGCGTTGCCGCTCGCCATCGCCTTCGCCATCGCGAGCGGCGTCACGCCCGAGCGCGGCCTCTTCACCGCCATCATCGCCGGCTTCCTGATCTCGGCCCTCGGCGGCTCGCGGGTTCAGATCGGCGGGCCGACCGGCGCGTTCGTCGTCATCGTCTACGGGATCGTGCAGCGCTACGGCGTCGAGGGGCTCACCGTGGCCACCATCATGGCCGGCCTGATACTGATGATCCTCGGCTTCGCGCGATTCGGGGGCGCGATCAAGTTCGTCCCCATCCCCGTTACGATCGGATTCACGAGCGGGATCGCGCTCATCATCCTCTCGAGCCAAATCAAGGACCTTCTCGGCCTCCGGATGGGGTCGCTGCCGGCCGACTTCGTCGATAAGCTGCGCGCCTACGCGGCCCACAGCGGCTCGGTGAACACCTACGCCGTGGCAGTGGCCGGCGGCTGCCTCGCCATCCTCTGGCTCTGGCCGCTGGTCAGCCGCCGCATCCCCGCCCCGTTCGTCGCCCTCATCGCAGCCACGCTGGCGGTGCGGATCTTTCACCTGCCGCTTGAGACGATCGGGAGCCGTTTCGGCGTGATCCACGCTTCGCTGCCCGCGCCCGCGATCCCAGAGATCGGCTGGGGAACGCTCCGTGGCCTCGTTGCCCCCGCCTTCACCATCGCGATGCTGGGCGCGATCGAGTCGCTGCTCTCCGCCGTGGTCGCGGACGGCATGATCGGAAGCAAGCACCGCTCCAACATGGAGCTGGTGGCCCAGGGCGCGGCCAATATCGTCTCGCCCCTCTTCGGCGGGATCCCGGCCACCGGGGCCATTGCCCGCACCGCGACCAACGTAAAAAACGGCGGGCGGACGCCGATCGCCGGCATCGCGCACGCCGTCACGCTGCTCTTGATCTCGCTCTTCTTCGGGCGCTGGGCGGGCCTCATCCCGATGGCGGCGCTCGCCGCGATCCTCATGGTCGTGGCGTACCACATGAGCGAGTGGCGCACCTTCCTCTCCGAGCTGCGCGCGCCCAAGAGCGACGTCGTCGTGCTCGTCGTCACGTTCCTCCTCACCGTCGTCGTGGACCTCACGGTCGCGATCGGGGTGGGGATGGTGCTCGCCGCCTTCCTCTTCATGCGCCGAATGGCGGAGGTCTCGAACGTGAGCGCCGTGACTCGCGAGCTCGAGGAGGAGGGCGACGACTACGACACCGATCCCAACGCGGTGCGCCGGCGCCAAGTGCCCGCGGGCGTGGAAGTTTACGAGGTCAACGGGCCGTTTTTCTTCGGCGCGGCTGAGGCGTTCAAGGACACGCTGCACGACATCGCGCGGCGGCCCAGGATCCTGATCATCCGGATGCGGAATGTCCCCGCGGTGGACTCGACCGGGTTGCACGCCCTGGCGGACGTGGTGCGCCGGAGCCGCGCGGAGGGCACGCTGATCCTCATCTCCGACATTCACGCCCAGCCGCTCTTCGCCCTCAGCCGGTCAGACCTCCTGGACCAGATCGGCGACGAGAACCTCTTCGGCAACATCGACGACGCGCTGAACCGCGCGCGCGAGCACCTGGGGCTCGAGAAGGTCGAGCGTCCGGCGTTCGCCACGCCGACCGTCGCGCGCGAAACCCCGGCCGCGGGGATTCCGGTCACAGGGTCCTGAGGCCCGCATACCCTGGCGAGCGGGCGCGCCGGCTGATAAGCTAGGCCGTCCCCGAACCCCGCCCGAGTCCACCCCATGGCCGTGCGCCCGCCCCACCCGTGACCGACCAGGCCCGCTGTCCCGTCTGCGGCCGTGCGGTGGACCCAGCCGACACGGCCTGCCGCTATTGCGGCGCGGGCCTTCCAACGGCCAAGACCATCGCGACGCCCCCCGACGCGCCCCCGGCCCCGGCGCCCGGCGCCGCCGAGGCGCTGGCCGAAGAGCTGCGCGCGGCGCTAGCGCCCGGCATTCAACTGCTGCGCCCGTTGGGCGAAGGTGGCATGGGTCACGTCTGGCTCGCGCGCGACCCGGCGCTCAAGCGCCTCGTCGCGGTGAAGGTCTTGCACCCCGAGCTCGCCAACGATCCCACCTCCCGCGCGCGCTTCGCGCGCGAGGCCGAGGCCGCGGCCGCCGTCGCGCATCCCGGGGTCGTCAGCGTCTACCAGGTCGGCGAGCTGCCGCGCTCGGGCACCGCGTACTTCGTCATGCAGTACGTCGAGGGCAAGAGCCTCCAGGACGAGATCAAGCCCGGCGAGGCGATGCCGGAGCCCCGCGCGCGCCGCATGGTGGGCGAAGTCGCCTCGGCCCTCGCCGCGGCACACGCGCGCGGCCTGGTGCACCGCGACATCAAGCCCGCCAAAGTGATGGTGGACGCCGAGAGCGGGCGCGTGGTGGTGCTCGACTTCGGCATCAGCGCCGCGCTGGAGCGGCGTGCCACCCCCGGGGCCACGCGCCTCACCGCCGAGGGACATTCGATCGGCACGCCGATGTACATGAGCCCCGAGCAGGCGGCCGCGGGCGAC
>JACORV010000072.1 GCA_016179225.1 Gemmatimonadota bacterium
GTGCAGGTCATCCCGCACATCACCGACGAGATCAAGGCCGCCATCCGCCGCCTAGCGCCCGACCACGACGTCGTGATCACGGAGATCGGGGGCACGGTGGGCGACATCGAGTCGCTGCCGTTCCTCGAGGCGATCCGCCAGTTCCGTCAGGAGGTCGGCCGCGACAACAGCATCTTCATCCACCTCACCCTCGTCCCGTTCATCGCCGCCACCGCCGAACTCAAGACCAAGCCCACGCAACATTCCGTCCGCGAGCTGATGGAGATCGGGATCCAGCCGGACATCCTGATCGCGCGGAGCGAGCGCCCGCTCCCCGAAGAGCTACGCCGCAAGATCGCGCTCTTCTGCAACGTGGACTTCGGCTGCGTGGTCGAGTCGCCGGACGTGGAGACGATCTATGAGATCCCGCTCCGTTTCCACGAGCAGGGGCTCGACCGCGAGGTCTGCCAGCGGCTGCGCCTCGACGCGCCGGAGCCCGACCTGCGCAAGTGGCGCGAGATGGTCGAGAAGATCCTGCACCCAACCGACCGCGTGAAGATCGCGGTGGTGGGCAAGTACACCGACCTGACCGACTCGTACAAGTCGATCAAGGAAGCGCTCATCCACGGCGGGATCGCGAACGACGTGGGCGTGGACGTCGACTGGATCGCGAGCGACCGCTTCACCGATTACGACGCGGCCACGGCGCTCCTCGCCCCGTACGACGCGCTCCTCATTCCGGGCGGCTTCGGCGTGCGGGGGATCGAGGGCATGGCGCAGGCCGCGCAGGCGGCGCGTCGCAACAAGCTCCCGTTCTTCGGCATCTGCCTCGGCATGCAGGTGCAGATCATCGAGTTCGCGCGGAACCTGTGCGGGATCGGCGACGCGAACTCGTCGGAGTTCGAGGCCGAGTGCGGCAACCCCGTCATCTCGCTGCTCCCGTCGCAGCGCAACATCGAGGACCTCGGCGGCACCATGCGTCTGGGCGCGTACGCGTGCAAGCTGCGCCCGGGCTCCCGCGTGGCGAAGATCTACGGCGCCTCGGAAACGAGCGAGCGCCACCGCCACCGCTACGAGGTGGACAACGGCTACCGCGATCTCCTCGCCGAGCACGGGCTCAGGCTGACCGGCCTCTCGCCCGACGGCTCCCTGGTCGAGATGATCGAGCTGCCGGAACACCCCTGGTACGTGGGCTGCCAGTTCCACCCGGAACTGAAATCCCGGCCGACTCGTCCCCACCCGCTCTTCGCGAGCTTCATCGCCGCCGCCTACGACGTGCGCCGGCGTCGCGGGGAAACGGCGGCCGAGCGCGCCACGCCGCTGGCGGAGGTCTCGGGGTAACGGTGGAGCACGCGGCGCCGTTCGGGCCGGGCCCGTTCTTGATCGCGGGCCCGTGTGTTCTGGAGGACGACGCCCTGAACCTCAGGGTCGCCGAGCGTCTGGCCGAGCTGGGGCGGCGCCTTTCGCTGCCCGTCATCTATAAGGCCTCCTTCGACAAGGCCAACCGTTCGCGGCTCGACGCCGCGCGGGGGCCGGGGATGGACGAGGGGCTGATGGCGCTGGACCGGGTGAAACGGCAGAGCGGCCTGCCGGTGCTCACCGACGTGCACGAGCCGTCGCAGGTGGCCGCCGCCGCCCACGTGGCGGACGTACTCCAGGTCCCCGCGTTTCTCTGCCGCCAGACCGACCTGCTGGTCGCTGCCGGCCGCGCCGGGAAGCCGGTGAACGTGAAGAAAGGGCAGTGGATGTCGGCCGAGGGAATGGCGGGTGCGCTGGACAAGGTGCGCAGCGGCGGCGCCACGAGCGTCGCGGTAACGGAGCGCGGGAGCTTCTTCGGCTACGGCGACCTGGTGGTGGACATGCGGAACTTCGCGCGGCTGCGCGCGGCGTGTCGCGCACCGGTGATCTTCGACGCCACGCACAGCGTGCAGCAGCCGGGGCGCGGCGAAGGCGGCGCGAGCGGCGGGCTGCGCGAGTTCATCCCACCGCTGCTCTACGCGGCCGCGGCCGCCGGAGCGGACGGTTTCTTTCTCGAGACGCACCCGGACCCCGATCGCGCGCCGTCGGACGGCCCGAACATGATCCGCCTCGACGCGCTGCCCGAACTGCTGGTCGCCACGCTGGACGTCTGGCGCTCGGCGCGGGGGAACCACCCATGATCGAGCCCGCCGTCGCGCGCCGTATCAAGCTGGTCGGCTTCGATGTGGACGGCACGCTCACCGACGGCGGCATCTACATGGGAATCTCTGGCGGGCAGCGGGTCGAGCTCAAGCGGTTCGACATCCAGGACGGCCTGGGGATCCACCTGGTCCGTGCCGCGGGGCTTCCCGTCGCCGTCATCACCGGGCGGGGCGGGGACGCCGCGCGCCTGCGGGCAGAGGAGCTGCAGGTGGACGAGTTCGTCTCCGACACCACGGCGCGCAAGCTGCCGGCCTTCGAGGCCATCCTCCAGAAGCGGGGGGTGCGGTGGGAGGAATGCTGCTTCATCGCCGACGACCTGCCCGACCTGCCGATCCTGCGCCGCGTGGGTCTCCCCATCGCGGTCGCGAACGCGGCGCCCATGGTAAAGGAGGCGGCGCGCTTCACCACGGCCGCCACCGGCGGCCGCGGCGCGGTCCGGGAGTTCGCGGAGGCCTTTCTGAAGGCGCGCGGGGTATGGAACGAGGTGGTGCGCGCGTACCTCAGGGAGCGGGGCGATGTCACGGCCCGCTGACGGCCGCGATGCCGCGCTCCAGCGCGGGCGGCAAGTGCTCGAGCAGGAAGCGGGCGCGGTCGCCGCGCTCGCCGCGCGGCTCGACGGACGCTTCGGCGACGCCGTCGCGCTGCTGAAGGCCTGCACCGGCCGAATCGTGGTGTCCGGCGTCGGCAAGTCGGGCGTGATTGCGCGCAAGATCGCCGCCACGCTGACCTCGACCGGAACGCCCGCGACGTTCCTGCACCCGGTGGACAGCGTGCACGGCGACCTCGGCATCGTGGGACGAGGGGATGCGGCGATCGTGCTCTCGAAGAGCGGTGAGACGGAGGAGCTGCTCCAGCTGGTCGCGCACCTCAAGCGGCTCGGCATCCCGGTGGTCGCGCTGACTGGCAACCGGAACTCGATGCTCGCGCGCCACGCGGACGTGGCCCTCGACGCGGCGGTCGAGGCGGAGGCGTGCCCATTCGACCTCGCCCCCACGACGAGCACCACCGTCGCGCTCGCCCTGGGTGACGCGCTCGCCGTCGCCCTCTTCGAGGCGAAGGGTTTCCGCGCCGAGGACTTCGCGCGGCTGCACCCGGGCGGGGCGCTCGGCCGCCGGCTGCTCATCGTCGTGCGAGACGTCATGGTGACCGAGAACGTGCCCGCGCTTGGCCCCGACGCGCCGATGCGTGAGTGTGTCATCCTCCTCGCCGAGCGGCGGGGCACGGTGGCGGTGGTGGACGGCCAGCGGAGGGTCACCGGCGTCGTGACCGCGGGCGACCTCACGCGCCTCATGGAGCGCGAGGCCAGCTTCCTCGACCTCCCGGTGCGCCAGGTCATGACCCGCAGCCCGAAGCTCGCCAAGCCGGAGGAGCTGGGCGGCGCCGTAGTCTACCGGATGGAACAGCACGGCATCATGGCCATGCCGGTCGTGGACGAGGCGGGGGTGTTGCAGGGTATCGTCCACCTCCACGACCTGATGCGGGCGGGGGCGGCGTGAAAGACAGTGAGCAGGCGCCGAGGCGCCAAGGCGCCAAGGAGAGGCGTGCCGGAGCTGGCTTCCGGCTCGGGGCCTGGGGCGTAGCGCTCCTGGCGCTAGCGGTTGTGCTCGGCGCGTGCCGGGGCCGGGGCCAGGACATCGTCGCCCAGGTCGAGCAGGCCGCCGACTCGGCCGACCAGCTCATGATCGGCCTCACGCAGTACTTGACCGCCGAGGGCGTGCGGCAGGCCAAACTCGAGGCCGATTCGGCGTTTATCTACGAGAACAGCGGGCGGGTGGACCTCAAGACCATCACGGTCACCTTCTTCACCGTGAACGGCGTCCAGACGTCGGTGCTGACCGCGAGGGGCGGGGTCTACAACCTCCGCACCGGCCAGATGGAGGCGCGCGGCAACTGCGTGGTCGTGATGACCAACGGCGCGCGGCTCACCAGCGAGGTGCTGCGCTACGACCAGACCAAGAACGAGGTGAGCACGGACCAGCCGTATACCTATGACAGCGGGGAGCGCCACGTCACTGGGCAGGGCTTCGTGTCCGATCCGGGCTTCTCCAACATCGTGACCCAGCGGCCGCGGGGCGCAATGGGCAGCTTCCGGCTGCCGGGGCAGTAGCATGCCGCGTGAGGTGCTTGCCCTCGGGCTCTTGGCAGCGCTGTCCGCCGCGCCGGCGGCGGGGCAACAGACCCCCACGCGCAGCTGCGACATGTACGTGGACTCGGTGCTGGGGACGATGACCATCCGGCAGGTTGCGGGCGCCAACCGCGTCTTCGCGGGCGGCGGCGTGTACGGTCGCTGCCTCAACCAACCCACCACCATGCAGAGCGACTCCTTGGCTTGGTACAGCGACCAGGGTGAGCTGCGCCTGGTTGGCCACGTGCACTTCCGCGATTCCACGGGTATCCTCGACGCCGACCGCGTGACGTACTGGGTGCGGCAGGAGCGGCTCGTCGCCCTTGGCCACGTGTACACGCAGAACATCCGGTCGAAGTCGGATCTGCGCGGACCGAACCTCGACTATTACCGTGCGGTCCCGCCGGTCCGTGACACCGTCGAGATCTTTGCGACCGGGCGGCCGACGATCAACTTCTACGCGCAGCGGGACTCGGCGGCCGGCGACAGCGCCAGGGCCTTCGTCATCGTGGCCGACCGGGTGCGCATGCGCGGAAACGAGCAGATGTGGGGTTCGGGGCGGGTGACTATCGACCGCAGCGATCTGGCGGCGCGAGGCGATTCAGCCGAGCTGGACCTGGGGCGCAACCGCGGCTTCCTGGTCGGTGACCCGGAGCTCCACGATTCCACCGGCGGCCACTACCGGCTCACCGGCCGGCGCATCGCCTTCGATCTCAGCGAGGAGCACGACGTCCGACGGGTGATCGCGCAGGGTGGCGGGGAGGCGCAGGGCCCCGACTGGCAGCTGCGCGGCGACACGCTCGACATCGCGGTGGACAGCGGCAGGGTGCAGCGGGCGCAGGCCTGGGGGAGCGCCGGTCGCGCCAACGCCGTCTCGGGCCTCAACACGGTCCTCGCCGACTCGCTCGACATCCACATGCCGGGGCAGGTGGTCCGCCGAGTCTGGGGCTACGGCCGGGGGCGCGCCACCTCCAGGCCGGACTCGACGGCCACCGAGGACGACTGGCTGACCGGTGACACGCTCCGCGCCGACTTCGCGGTGCGCGATTCGGCGGGGCGCCGCTCGTCGGAGCTGGAGCACCTGACGGCGCTCGGCTCGGCGCGGGCGTACTACCACACCGAGAACAGCCAGGATCCCCGCGGCGAACGCGGCATCAACTACTCCCGCGGCCGCCGTATCGACATCGTCATGCGTGTCCGCAAGGTGCGCACGGTGGATGTCGTGGGGCAGGTGGACGGGATCTACCTGGAGCCTATGCCGCTGCGGCCCACGACGCCCGACACCACGCGAGCCGACACGACGGCAGCCCCGCGACCGCGCGCCACCCCAGGCGCGCCGCCGCAGCCGAGGACGCCATGACGTCCAGCGAGCTGATCGTCCAGCTCACCTCGCGCGACCCATCGGTGTGCTTGGCGGTCGCGGCCCTCCTCAAGGGCGTGGACGCCGCCGGCGGAGCCCCATTCGGCGCGGCGGCCGTGGCATACCGGGAGGACTACCTGGCCACGCTGCGCGTCGCCGCGGGCGAAGCCGGCCGGCCGGACCCGGGAACGCTGTCGGTGGACGACGTCCGACGGCACCTCGCGACCTCGGTTCTGCCTCGGCTCGCCACCGAGGGCATTCTCGAGGAACCGCTCCGGGGCTGGAGCGAAGACACGATCGCGCGCTTCCGCCCCGACGTATGGGAGCGGCTCGCCGGCGTCGTGGCCGAAGCGCGGCAAACGCTGCTCGAAGCCGCCTCGCGCGGGATGATCACCCACTCGACGGGTGAGCACCCCGCGCGGCCCGAATCCGTCCCGCCGGAGTCGGCGAGCCGTCTGGAGGGCGTCGGCCTTACCAAGACGTACAGCCGCCGCCGAGTCGTGGACGGCGTGGATGTCCGGATCTCGCAGGGCGAAATCGTTGGCCTGCTGGGCCCGAACGGGGCGGGGAAGACGACCACGTTCTACATGCTGGTCGGCCTCATCGCGGCGCAGGAGGGGAGAATACTGCTCGACGGCGAGGACATCAGCACGTTGCCGATGTTCCAGCGCGCCCGCCGCGGCATCGGCTACCTCGCCCAGGAGCCGTCGGTGTTCCGGAAGCTCACGGTCGAGGAGAACCTCATGGCGGTCCTCGAGACGCTGCCCATCGATCACGGGGAGCGCTTGCGGCGGCTGGAGAAGCTGCTCGACGAGCTGTCCATCCGGCACCTGCGCCGCAGCAAGGCGTACGCGCTCTCCGGCGGCGAGCGCCGACGGCTCGAGATCACGCGGGCGCTCGTCACGCGCCCCAAGTTCATGTTGCTCGACGAGCCGTTCTCGGGTGTCGATCCCATCGCCGTCCACGACATCCAAACGATCGTGGCGGGCCTGCGGCACAGGGGGATCGGAGTTCTCATCACCGACCACAACGTGGAGCAGACGCTCGACATCGTGGATCGCGCCTACATCATGTTCGAGGGTCTAGTGCAGGTGGCCGGCACGGTCCGGGAGCTGGTCTTCAACGACCGCGTCGCCGAGCTCTACCTCGGTCCGACGCTGACGGCACGCTTGCGGGCGCGCCTCTCGCCGGCGGCATGAGCATGAAGACGGGCCTCGGCCAGCACGCAGTCCTGCGGCAGGACCTGAGGATCAACCCGCGCCTCTACCAGGCGATGGACCTCCTCTACATGCCCCTGCTGGACCTCCAGCAGCACCTCAAGCAGGAGTTGCTGGTCAACCCATTCCTCGAGCTGCTGGAGTCGGAAGAGGAGGAGGAGGCCCCGGCCGCCACCGCCGCGGACAAGCGCGAGGCGGTGAGCCCCACCGACTCCTCAGCCACCAATTGGGAGGACATCCTCCTCGACGGCTTCGACCACGGCGGATGGCGGGAGGACAGCGAGGCGCGCGAATACCGCGAGCCGGTGACCGTGCAGTCGGCCGGCCTCTCCGACCATCTGCGCGAGCAGCTCCAGCTCCTCGACCTCAGCGATCGGCAGCGCCTGCTCACCGAGGAGTTCATCGGCAGCATCGGCGACGATGGCTACCTGACGGGGACGCTGGAGGACGCGGTGCGGGGCGCGAACGACCTGCTCGAGGAGTTCGCCGAGGAACGGCCGTCGGCGCCTCGGCCCGAGCCGTATACCCTCCCGGAGGCGGAGGCGCTGCTCGCGACCATCCAGGCCCTCGACCCGCCCGGGGTCGGCGCGCGGGACCTGCGCGAGTGCCTCATGCTCCAACTGCGCGACAAGGGCCAGACCGACACGCTGCCGTACCGTCTGCTCAGTGAAGCGTACGACGACCTCATCGCTCACCGCTGGAGCGACCTCGCCAAGCGGCTCGGCCTCGACGCGATCCAGGTCCAGGCGGCGGCGGACGAGATCGCCAAGCTGGACCCGAAGCCCGGCCTCCGCTACAGCGCCATGGGGGGCGACTACATCATCCCCGACCTGGTGGTCGAGAAGATCGACGGGCTGTACCGGATCTTCCTGAACGACGCCAACCTGCCGCGCCTGCGGCTCTCCAGGGCCTACCAGGAGGTCGCGCGAGACAAGAAGAAGTTCGTGGGCGAGAACCGGGACTTCATCACTCAGCGGCTCAACAGCGCGCAGTGGATGATCCAGGCGATCGAGCAGCGCCGGCAGACGATGCTGAAGGTCATGAACTTCATCGTGGACCGGCAGCACGACTTCTTCGAGAAGGGGATCGAGCACCTCAAGCCGCTCACCCTGCGCGAGGTGGCCGAGGTCATCAACATGCACGAGAGCACGGTGAGCCGCGTGACCAACGAGAAGTACGTGCAGACGCCGCGCGGCGTGCTCCCCCTCAAGTTCTTCTTCTCGAGCGCCCTCTCGACCACGACCGGGGAGGACGCGAGCGCCCGCTCCATCAAGGCGCAGATCCAGAAGCTGGTGGACGAGGAAGACGCCACGGACCCCCTCACGGACCAGCAGATCGTGCAGAAGCTGCGGGAGCGCGGGGTGCGGATCGCGCGCCGCACCGTGGCCAAGTATCGCGACCAGCTCGGCATCCTCTCCGCGCGCATGCGGAAGCGCCTGTGAGTCTCGCCGACGGTAGGGCGCCGGTAGACGTCAGCGTCCTGGTGCCCGCCAAGGACGAGGCCGAGAACTTGCCCGAGTTCGTGCGGCAGGCGGCCGCCGCCTTCAGGGACGCGCCCTTCACCGCCGAGATCGTGGTGGTGGACGACGGCAGCTCCGATGCGACGCCGCAGGTGCTCCAGGACCTGGCCGCGCGCCATCACGGGTTCCTCCGGTACGAACGACATCGCGCGCGGCTCGGCATCACCGAGGCGCTGCGCACGGCCGGCAACGCCGCCCGCGGGGACGTCTTGGTGTTCTATCCTGCCGACCTCCAGTTCCTGCCGGCGGAGATCCCGACGCTCGTCGAGCCGATCCTCGCGGGCGAGGCGGACCTGGTCACGGGCGCGAAACAGGGGCACTACGAGAAGGCGTTCGTGTCCGGAATCTACAACCGGCTGTGTCGCTCGCTCTTCGGGGTGAGCGTCACGGACCTCAACTCCGTGAAGGCGTACCGCCGCGAGATCATGAGCGCCGTGCCCGTGCGCCCCGACTGGCACCGCTTCTTCGCCGTGATCGCGAGTGCGCAGGGTTATCGTCTCGCCGAGCGGCCGGTGACACTCCATCCGCGGCGGGCGGGGAGCAGCAAGTTCGGCGTCGGGCGGATCCCGGTCGGCGCGATGGACCTGCTTTCGGTCTGGTTCCAGCTCAGGTTCGGTCGTAAGCCGATGCTGTTCTTCGGCGTGTCGGGGACGGTGCTCTTCCTCCTCGGCTTCGTGGTGGGAGTGGCCGCGCTGGTGATCCGCTTCGGATACGGCGTGGGCTTCCGCCCGCTCCTCAACCTCATCGAGGTCCTCGTGATCTCCGGCGTTGCGCTCTTCGGCTTCGGCTTCATCGGCGAGCTGCTCGCCGGCCAGCGCGAGGAGGTGCGCGAGCTCCACCGCGCGATCCAGGGCCTCACCGACGAGCTGGCGAGTCGCCGCCGGGACGAGCGTTAGCGACCGATGCGGGTGGTGATGGTCGCGCACTCCTTCCCGCGCACCGAGGGCGACGTCGCGGGTGCGTTCCTGTGGCGTTTCGCGGAAGCGCTGGTGGAGCGCGGCCACCGGGTGCTGGTGATCGCGCCCGCGGACCGTGGCGAGGTCGGCACGCCGGTGCTGGGCCACGTGGACGTGCGCCGGGTGCGGTACGCGTCGCCGTCGCGGGAAACGCTCGCCTATGAGGGCACGATGCACCGGCTCGCGGGAGGCTCACCGCTCGCGGCCCTCGCCTTCGTGAGGATGGTGCGCGCCTTCGCGCGGGCGGTCGGCGAGGAGTGCCGGGCCGGCGACGTGCATCTGATCCACGCCCATTGGTGGGTGCCCGGCGGCGTCGCCGTCAGCATAGCCCAGCGGCACGGCCGGCCCTTCGTGATCACGCTGCACGGCACCGACGTGGCGCTGGCGCGGAAAATCCCGGGCGGCCGACGGGCGATGGGCGCGGTCCTGAGAAGGGCGGCGGCGGTCACGGCTGTCTCGTCGTACCTCGCGGACGCGGCGGCTTCAGCCTCGGGGAAGGCGCGCGACGCGATCGCCGTCACGCCGATGCCCCTGGTCGGCGCGCTGCCGCCGCAGACGGAGACCGCAGTGCGGCGCGGCGTGGTCTTCGTGGGACGACTCACCAGGCAGAAGGGCGTCCACGACCTGCTGGACGCCTTGGCGCTCCTCAAGAAGGACGGCCTCACCCTCGAGCTCACGATCGTCGGCGACGGGCCCGAGCGCGCCGCGCTGAAGGCGCAAGCGCTGGCGCTCAACTTGCCCGCGACGTTCGTGGGATTCGTCGCGCCGGAGCTCGTCGCCTCACACGTCTCGGGCAAGCGGCTCCTGGTCCTGCCGTCCGTCGACGAGGGGCTGGGACTCGTGGTGGCCGAGGCGCTGACCCTCGGCGTACCCGTCGTCGCCACCCACTCGGGCGGCATCCCGGACCTCCTGACCGATCCGCGGGCCGGCTTGCTGGTGCCGCCCTCGAATCCGCCCTCGCTCGCGGCCGCCATCAAGACGGTAGCGACGGAGGAGGGCTTTCTGCGCGGCGCAGCGCAGGCCGGTAGAGCGCTCGCCCAGCGCCTCTCCCCTGCGCGCGTCGCGGACGACTTCGAGGAAGTGTATTTGCGGGCGCGCGGGGGCCGGCGCAGCGCCTCGGGCTCCGCGAAAGTAGTCGAATGACGCGGCGCGCGTGGTATCCGGCGCTTCAGATATTGGTCGCCGTGCTCGTTCTGCTGTTCCTCGGACGGTATCTCGCCGGGAACTGGGCGGAGATCCGGCACTCGGGCGACGCGCTCCGGATCGACGCGGCGCCCCTGGCCGTCGCGACGGCCATCGTCCTCGCGACGTATGCGATGCTGATCGCGGCGTGGCGCGCCGTGCTCCTGGGCTGGGGAGAGCGGCTGCCCTACGCGGACGCCGCCCGGATCTGGTGCCTGTCGAACCTGGCACGCTACCTACCCGGACGGGTCTGGCAGATCGCCGGGATGGCCGCGATGGCCCAGCGCGCCGGGGTAAGCCCCTGGGCCGCCGCGGGTTCGGCCGTCGTCATTCAGCTCCTTGCGATCGCCACCGGCGCCCTTGTCACCGCGGCACTCGCGCCGAGCTTTGGACACCCGCTGCTGATCGGCGTGGCGGGCGGCGTCACCGCCGCCGGCGCCGCGGTCCTCGCGTGGCCGGCGCCGGCGCGTCTGCTCGCCCGCACGCTCTCGCGCGTCACCGGAAGGACCATGGAGCTGCGGTCAGTGCAGGGGGGACCGCTCGCCCTCTCGGCGGCCATCACCGCCGCCGCTTGGGCCGCCTACGGCCTCGCCCTGCTCTACAGCGTGGACGGCCTGGTGGGGCGCCAGTCGCTCGACGCTCGCGCTGCGATCGGCGTGTTTACAGGCAGCTATCTCGCCGGACTCATCAACGTCTTCACGCCCGGCGGCCTCGGGACGCGCGAAGTCATCCTCGTCAACTGGCTGACCGGCCCACTCGGCCCGGCCGCCGCCACCGTCGTCACCGTGGGCTCGCGGCTGCTCATGACCGCCACCGAAGTGCTGGCCGCGCTCATCACCCTTTCACTCCCGACCCAGAGCGCCGATGGCACGTAAGCCGCCGCCATCCACCACCGCTCCCGAAACGTTCACACCGCGGCACGCGACCCTGATCGCCCTCGCCGTCCTCACTGCGTGGGTGGCGGCACTGTGCCTTCCGATGCTCCAGGGCGGGTTCCTGGTGGGACCGGACAGCGACCAGATCTGGACCGGCGTCCCGTTCCGGTGGTTCGGTGCCAACGAGTGGCGTCGCACCGGCCAGATCCCGCTCTGGAACCCGTACCTGTTCGGCGGGCTGCCATTCGTCGGCGCGATGCACGGCGATATCTTCTACCCGACCGCGTGGCTGCGACTCATTCTGCCGATCGACGTCGCGATGAACCTGGGCTTCGCGGTGCACCTCGTGCTGGCCGGGTGCTTCGCCTATTTGTTCTTTCGCGCCCTCGACATCAGCTGGACCGGGTCGCTGGTTGGCGGACTGGCCTACCAGCTTACCGGCATCGTCGCGACGCTCGTGCACCCGGGCCA
>JACORV010000077.1 GCA_016179225.1 Gemmatimonadota bacterium
CCCGTCGGCCGGCCGTCGAGCTCCATCACCACGTGCTCGGCGATCTCCTCGGGCGTGATGAACTCCATCTGCCCGAGCGCCGTGATCGTCGCGAACTCCTCGCTCGCGAACAGCCCGTTCTCGCCCATGTTCACGTACACCGACTCGAGCGGGCGGCCCAACTCCACCCACCGCTGCTCGCCGTCGAAGGCGCGTGCGAGCGGGATCGGCGTCGGACAGTCGACGAGCCCGATCTCGCGGCCGGCGCGCCGCACCGGACCGAAGGCGATCTCCCGCCAGCCGATCGCCGCGGTCGGCTTGATCTCCACGGTGGCGGGCGCATCCGGCGTGCGGCCGAGGAGATATAGCAGGAGCGTGTGCGCACCGGCCACGGCGGACTTGGTCAGCAGCGTACGGGAGGGACGCTCCTCGGAATGCGTGTACGGAATATTGAATCCCATCCCACCCGTCCCGCTGGTGCCGATCTTCACGTACGCCTGGGTGCCCACACGGCGCAGCCCCTCGACGAGGATCTGGATGTGGCGGGTGAGCTGCGGGATCGGCTGCGTGAGGACGTGGCGCTCGATCGCCGCCCGGTCGGCCTCGCCGCGCTCGCCCGCCGCAAGGAGGTCGCGCGTCGAGCGATAGACGTCCAGATACGCAAACGCCGTCGCGGTATTCACACAGTCGACGACGGCGTCCGGGCGGTGCTTTTCGAGGAGCTGCACGAGGAAGCTGCGCGCGAGCAGCTCCTCGGTGAGATCACCGAACACGTCGTCCACGAGCCGGCGCCGATGTGCGGGATCTTCGAGCAGCTCGGCGCGATCGAGGCGGGCGAGTGCGGCCGGCAGGTAAACGTTCCCGTATTCCGTCGCGATCACCGCGTCGCCCGCAAGGGGACGGAGGCCGTCGGCCGTCTCCTCCGTCTCGCCCTCGGAAAGGGCCACGAGGACGATCCGCTTCGGCCGGCAGTCGAGCAGGCGACGGGCGACGGCGCGGCCCACCAGCCCGCTCCCGCCCAAGATCATGATGCTCGCGCCCTGCAACTCCATGCCCGTTCGCTTTCCCTATCGTGATCCCACCTGGGTGACCGACCGCAGTCCCACCGCCCGATAGAGCGCCGCGATCTCCGAACGGCCCAACGCCCGGAACCGCCCCGGCTTCAGCTGACCGAGCGCGACCGGTCCATACGCGACGCGCACCAACCGTCGTACGCCCAGCCCGAGCGCCTGCGCCATGCGCCGCACGATGCGCGACCGCCCTTCAGCCAGCTCGACCTCGAGCTGCCCGCCCCGAGCGTCGGGCTGGAACCTCCAGGCCTGCGGTCGCACCGGCGCGTCGTCCGCGACGGATACCCCGTGCGCCAGCGCGGCGCGCACCGACACCCGCGGCCGACCCGTCACCCACACCCGGTACGTGCGGGGCACCTCCCAGCGGGGATGCATCAGCCGTCCGGCCAGCTCGCCGTCGGTGGTGAATAGTAGGAGCCCCTCGGACATGACGTCCAGCCGACCCACGGCGACGAGCGATGGCGGGGCGCCGGCGAGAAGGGTGAACACGCTCGGATAGCGCGCCGAGGGGCGACGCGACGTCACGTATCCCGGCGGCTTGTGTAGCGCCAGCCAGACCTGGTCCGGCAGGCCGAGGGGTCGGCCGTCGACCGTAACGAGGTCGGTGCTCGGGTCCACCGGATCGCCGGGACCGACCGGAATCCTGCCGTTGATCGCCACGCGTCCCGCGCGCACCAAGTCGGCCGCGCCTCGCCGCGACACCACACCCGCCCGCGCCAGGAACCGCGCGAGGCGGATGGTCGTCACGATTCGGTCTGCGGCGGCCGCAGCGCGACGGCGAGCTCTTCGGTGCGCGGCAGATCGGCGAGGTTGCCGAGGCCGAGGTGCTCGAGGAAGAGCGGGGTGGTCGTGTACAGCAGCGGACGGCCAAGGCCCTCGGAGCGCCCCGCCACTTCGATGAGCCCGCGCTCCTGGAGCAGCCGCAGGACGCCGCCGGAGGAGACGCCGCGGATCTCCTCGATCTCCGCGCGGCCCACGGGCTGCCGATACGCGATGATCGCGAGCACCTCGAGCGCGGCGCTCGACAGCTTGACCGGCCGGGCTGCGAAGGCCGCGCGCTCGATCGCCTCGGCGAAGACGGCACGCGTGAGGATCTGATAGCCGTCGGCGATTTCGACCACCTCGACGCCGTGCCCGTCCGTGTCATAGTGGTCGCGCAGCTCCTCAATGGCGCGACGCCAGTCGGCCTCAGTGGCCTCGGGGTCGAGCACGCGTAGCTCGTCCAGCGCGAGGGGCCTCGGCGCGGCGAAGAGGGCCGCCTCAAGCAGCCTGGTACGCTGGTCCACGATCAATCGAGAAGGGAGTGAAGGGGCGGGGCTGCGAGAGCTTCAGCGCGCCACGGCGCGCCAGCTCGAGCACCGCGACCAGCGCCGACAGGATGTCCGTGATCGACGGCGCTGGCCCGAGGAGCTCGCGCCACCCGAACGACTCCCGGGACTCGAGCAGCACGAGCACGCGGCGCGTCGCGCCCTCGACGTCGAGGGGGCGCGCCAGGACTCGGTGGATCACGGAGTCGGGGATCATGGCGAGCACCCGCTCCACCGCCTCGACCAGCTCCTCGATGGCGAAGGCGAGCGGCGGGGGCGGCAGGTCGGGCGCCGCCGGCACAAAGCCCCGGCCGTAGCGCTCGGCCCGGCGCCGCGCGGCGCGCTCCAGCCAGTCCACGACCTCACGGATCTGCTGGTACTCGAGGAGGCGCCGTACCAGCTCGTGGCGCGGGTCTTCCCAGGGCTCCTCGTCGCCCCGGCGCGGCAGCAGCATTTGCGCCTTGATGCGCACCAGCCGCGCGGCCATCTCGAGGTACTCGGCTGCCTCGTCGAGGCCGAGGTCGCGGATGACCTGGAGGAACTGGTCGGCGATCCGCGCGATCGGGATGTCCCAGATGTCGATCTCCTCCCGGTGGATGAGGTGAAGGAGAAGATCGAGAGGCCCCGAGAAGCGCTCCAGGGTGACGACGAAGCCGCCGTCGTCCCCGGATCTGGCCGCGCCGGCGCTCCAGGCGGCTCCCGTCACGGGATGGTGGGCAGTGCAAACGGGTCGATGGCGGTGTACACCGTCGTCGTCACGACACCGACCGGCCAGAGCAGCACGCTCCAAAGGCCGGGTACGAGAAACGTGGCCATCAGCAGCATGAATCCGAACCGGCCGAGCTCCCGGTATCGCGCGCCCCAGGCCGGCGGCAAGAAGTGATACAGCAGGTGCGACCCGTCCAGCGGCGGAATGGGGATCAGATTGAAGAAGGCGAGCAGCACGTTGAGCGAGACCCCGATCGACAGCATGCGCTGGAGAATCCCGAAGACGTCCAGGAGCACCGAGAGACGCTGGGCGACGACCCCAAGCGCGACGAAGACCACCGCACACACGCCCGCGAGGATCAGATTCATCACGATGCCCGCCGACGATACGATCAGATCCCCTCGACGGTAGTGCCGGAAGTTGCGGGAGTTCACCGGCACGGGCTTAGCGGCGCCAAAGGTGAACGGGGTGCCCGACAACGAGGTCAGTACATAGAGCAAGGTCGGGAAGATCACGCTCATGAAGGGGTCGAGGTGGGGAAGCGGGTTGAGCGTGAGGCGACCGAGCATGTAGGCCGTCTGATCCCCCTGCCGAAGTGCGGTCCACGCGTGCGCGTACTCGTGGGCCACCACGGAGAACAGGAGCACCGGAAGGACCAGGATGAAGTTGCTCACTTGGAGTCGGCGATCCTCGGAAAGGCGTTGAAGGGCAGCAACCTAACGGAGGCCGGAAGGGTTGTCAAAACGCGGAGTTGTGAGTAATGTGAACCTCTTTTGAACTCTTCAACCCAGGAGTCGTCAGTGCCCAGACTTAAGTCCTCCAAGAAGGCCATGCGCCAGGCGCGCGCACGGACCAAACACAACCGCGCTCAACGCTCGGCCATCAAGACCGCGGTGAAGAAGGCCCGTGCGGAGCTCACGCCCGAAGCGGTCGTGCAGGCAATCACGGCGCTCGATCGGGGCGCGCGCAAGGGACAGATCCACCGCAATGCCGCGGCAAGGAAGAAGTCGCGGCTGATGAAGAAACTGTTAAAGAGTTAAAGAAGTTGAAGAGTTGAAAAGTCGAAGTGGCACGGGGATTCTCAACTCTTTAACTTTTTAACTCTTTAACTGCCTTTCACATCGCCGACAACTCCGCCCCGCACTTCTCGCAGTACCACTCCGTCGGCAGGTTCGGCGCCCCGCACTCCGCGCAGACCAGCGCCTTCCCCTCCGCTGCCGCCGCACGCGCATCCTCCGATCGGCGGACGCCGGCATCCATCTTCGATCCCCGCGTTTCGGCGGACGCCGGTGCGGGCTGGCTCTCCGGCGTCTCCTCGAGCACGACCTGCGTCTCCGCCGGCGGCTCACCCATGATGAAGGCCTCCCGCTCCGGCTGCGGCTCCGGTTCCAGCTCCGGCTCCGGCTCCGGTGCCTTGGCGGGTGCTGGCGGGGGCGCCGAGACCGCGCCCTTGCCCGCCGCCCTCGTCGGACGCCTCACAGGGGCTGCGACACCGGTCACCGAGCGGATGAACGCGATCTCGTCCAGCGCGTCCATCTGCGAGGCCCCCTTCCCCGGCGCCCCGGCGGGTGAGGACGCCACCGCCGTCGGCTCCTCGGCGGACGCCGTGGGCTGCGCCCTGCCCGGCTCCTCGCCGACCGCCGCAGGCGGCTCGGCCCCCAGATCAGACGTGGCGGGCGTGGGTGCGGCGCGCACCCCCTCGGCGATGAGGTCGAGGATCTCCTCGTAGCGGTCGATGTCGCGCAGCGTGGCCGAAAGCTCCTTGCCTATCTCATCGATCGAGCCCTTGAGCCGCCCATTCGTCTCCTTGAAGGCCCCGTCGTCGAGCTCTCCGACCTGTTTGCGCAGCCGCACCTCCGCGAGCTCGTCCTTCAGCGCCTTCTGCTGCTGCTGGAGCGCATCGTGCTGCGCCTGCGACTCAGCCAGCGACTGACGGATCGCGTCGTCGTGCTGTGTGAGCTCCGCCATCACGGTGGTCAGTCGCGAGCGATAGTCGTTGCGCACCTTCTCCACCACGTGCGCCGGCATGGTCTCGCCGACGCCGCCCTCCAGCTTGGTCAGCCAGTCCTGGAACAGCCGGCGCTGCTCGAGGAGCCGCTCCACGGCGGACGAGGTCGTGCGACTCTTTCGACTCATTGGTCACATCTCCCTTTCGCCCTGCTCACGAAGCCGGAGCAGCCGCGCCACGTCCTCCGGCCGGAGTGCCTCGACGCGCCCGAGCAACCGGGCCGTGAGCAGGATCCGCGCGGAATGCTCGAGGCTCTCCATGCGGTGATGCGCCTCGTCGAGCGTGCCGCCCATCGTCACCGCGCCGTGGTTGGCCAGCAGCAGCGCGTCGTGGCCCCGGGCGTACGGCGCGATGGTCTCGCCCAAATCGGGCGTGCCCGGCATGGCGTAAGGCACCAGCGGCACCGGCCCCGTTTGCACGACCAGCTCCGGGATCACGTCCTCGTCGAGGGTCCGCCCGGCGATTGTGAATCCCGTCGCCACCGGCGGGTGCGCGTGCACCACGGCGCCCACATCCGGCCTCACCCGAAGGATAACCAGGTGCATACCCAGCTCGGAGCTTGCCTGGTTGGACCCCCGGACGTGGTGGCCGGCGAGATCCACCTCGACCAAGTCCTCCGGTGACAGCTCGCCCTTGGCGCGACCACTTGGCGTCACGAGCACCCGATCGCCCGCGAGGCGGACAGCGATGTTGCCATCGGTGCCCGCGATCAGCCCCCGCTCCATCAAGCGGCGGCCCACGTGGCAGATGGCGCGCGCGACCTCGAGCCGGCTCACGCCGCGGTGCGGCTCACCGGCCCGGCGGCTGGTCGCCGGCGCGGTGCACGATCCTGCCGCCGACCAGCGTCCAGCGCACTACGCCCTTGAGGGCCCGACCCGCGAAGGGCGTGTTCCGGCTCTTCGAGAAGAAGCGCGCCGGCTCCACGGTCCAGGCGGCCCCCGGATCGAACACCGCCACGTCCGCCGGCGCCCCCGGCGCCAGCGTCCCGCCCGGGAGGTGCGCGACTTCGGCCGGCCGCGTCGTGAGCCGTTGCACGAGCGCCGGCAGGGACATCACACCCCGCTCCACGAGCTCCGTGAGTGCCACGCCGAGCGCCGTCTCCAGGCCCACGACGCCGAAGGGCGCGAAGTCGAACTCGGCTTCTTTGGCGTCGTAGTGATGCGGCGCGTGGTCGGTGGCGATGCAGTCGATGGTGCCGTCCGCCAGGGCCTCGCGCACCGCCTGGACGTCGTGGGCTTCGCGCAGGGGCGGGTTCATCTTGGCGTTGGTGTTGTAGCTTTCGCAGCACGCGTCGGTGAGGGCGAGGTGGTGTGGGGTCACCTCCGCCGTCACCCGTACACCGCGCGCCTTCGCCTCGCGGATCATGCGCGCCGCGCCCGCGGTGGACACGTGCGCGAGGTGCACGTGGCCTCCGGTCAGCTCGGCGAGCGCGATGTCGCGCGCGACGATGACGTCCTCGGCCGCGCGCGGGATCCCCTTCAGGCCGAGCCGTGTGGAGGTGACCCCTTCGTGCATCGTGCCGCCCGCCGACAGGGTGTGGTCCTCGCAATGGTCGATCACCGGTATGCCGAAGCTCATCGCGTACTCGAGTGCGGTGCGCATGAGGTGGGCTGTGGCGACCGGCTTGCCGTCGTCGGAGACGGCCACGGCGCCCGCCCCCACGAGCTCCCCCATCTCGGTCAGCTGCTCGCCCCGCTGGCCGAGGGAGACCGCGCCGATCGGGTAGACGCGCGCGGTGCCGGCCCGCCGAGCCTGGCTCGCGATGAAACCCACGGCGGCCTGGTTGTCGGTCACCGGATCGGTATTGGGCATCGCGCACACCGACGTGAACCCGCCCGCCACGGCGGCGCGCGCTCCCGTCGCGATCGTTTCGACGTCCTCGCGCCCCGGCTCGCGCAGGTGCACGTGCAGGTCCACGAACCCCGGCGTGACGACGAGGCCGGCCGCGTCGAGCACGTCGGCACCGTCCGGCTCGCCGAGGCTGGGGCCCACCGCGAGGATCTTCCCTTCGGCGACGGCCACGTCGGCCACGGCGTCGCGGCCCACCGACGGGTCGATGACGCGCCCGCCCCGGATCAAGATCGGCTTCATCGCTCGGGGCCGCCCTTCGCCGCTTCGGCCAGCTCCGGGCGCCCGCCCGCGAGCAGATAGAGGACCGCCATGCGCACCGCCACGCCGTTCGTCACCTGATTGAGGATGACCGAGTGGGGCCCGTCCGCGACCCGCGAGTCGATCTCGACCCCGCGATTCATCGGCCCGGGGTGCAGGATGAGCAGCCCACGCGGGGCGCGCTCCAGCCGCTCGAGGGTGACGCCGAACACGCGGTAGTACTCGCGCTGTGACGGGACGTAGCCGGCCTGCATCCGCTCCAGCTGGAGCCGGAGTACGTTCAGCACGTCCGCCCATTCGATCGCCTCCTCGATGCGGCGGAAGACCCGTACGCCGAGCTGCTCGATGCCGAGCGGCAGCAGGCTCTGCGGCCCGCAGACCGCCACCTCGGCACCGAGCTTGAGGAGTCCCCAGATGTTGGATCGCGCGACGCGCGAGTGCAGTACATCGCCCACGATGCAGACCTTCGACCCCTCGATAGGCCGGCGATCGCGGATGGTGAGCAGGTCGAGGAGGGCCTGGGTCGGGTGCTCGTGCTTCCCGTCGCCCGCGTTGATCACGTTCGACTGGATGCGGTCGGCGAGGAACTTGGCGGCGCCGCTCGCGCCGTGCCGGATGACCACCATGTCGATCCGCATCGCCTCGAGGTTCCGCGCCGTGTCTACCAGCGTCTCACCCTTTTGAACGGAGGAGGCGGCGGTGGCCACGTTCACGGTATCGGCCGATAACCGCTTCTCGGCGAACTCGAAGCTGATGCGCGTGCGGGTCGATGCCTCGAAGAAGAGGTTGACGATGGTCTTGCCCCGCAGGACCGGAACCTTCTTGATGGCGCGCTCGGAGATCTCTTTGAACGGTTCGGCGGTGTCGAGAATGAGGCGGATGTCGTCGGCGCAGAGAGGTTCCAGCCCCAGGAGGTCTTTCCCGAGCGCCGGGCTCACACGCCTACCTTCGCGCCGCGGACCACCTCCACGGCGTCGCGTCCGTCCAGCTCCTTCACGAACACCTCCACCCGGTCGTGCGATCCCGTGGGCACCGTCTCCCCCACCACGTCCGCCTGGATCGGCAGCTCGCGGCCGCCGCGATCCACCAGCACCGCGAGGCCGATCCGCGCAGGGCGCCCAAAGTCCACCAGCTCGTCGAGCGCCGCCCGCACCGTGCGTCCGGTGAACAGCACGTCGTCCACGATCCACGCGTGCCGGCCGTCGAGATCCACCGGCAGGTGGGTGGGGCCCACCAGCGGCCGCGGCCCGACGACCTCGAGGTCGTCGCGGTAGAGGGTGATGTCCAGCGCGCCGCGGGGCACCTCCGCCCCCGACTGCGCGCGCGCCTCCCCCGCCAGGCGCGCGGCGAGCTCGACGCCGCGCCGCTGCACGCCGATCAGCACCAGCAGAGTGGGATCGGGGGTCTGCCGCAGAATGTCCTGCGCCATCCGGTGGAGCGTGCGCGCGAGGGCGCGGTCGTCCAGAAGGAGCTGGCGCTCTTCAGGCGGCATATCGAGGCGGAAAGGTAAGGTGGCCGCGCGCCCGAATCAACGCGGCCGGATCGCGAGGCTCATCGCCACCGCGCGCGCCGAGTGGGTGAGGGCGCCGATCGAGACGTAACGGGCGCCCGCGCGCGCGTACGCCACGGCCGTCTCGACGGTGATCCCGCCCGACGCTTCGATCGCGACCCCCGGCCCGCACCGGCACGCCCAGGCCGCCACGACGTCCGGCGGCTGGTTGTCCACGAGGACGCGTGCGACCCCGGCGGCGAGGGCCTCCTCGAGCTGCGCTTCGTCCTCGACCTCGACTGTCACCGGAAGGCCGCGCGGCACCGCGGCCAGCGCGTCCCGGAGGGTGCCGCCCTCCGCGCGCAGCAGCGCCCAGTGGTTGTCCTTCCAGAGGACCGCGTCGCCGAGCGAGTAGCGGTGGTTCTCGCCGCCGCCGACGCGCACCGCGTACTTCTCGAGCGCGCGCAGACCCGGCGTGGTCTTGCGGGTGTCGGTGACGATCGCTCCGGTTCCCCGCACCGTGTCGACCGCCTCACGGGTCAGCGTCGCGATGCCGGACAACCGCTGCAGGAAGTTGAGCGCGGTCCGCTCCCCAGCGAGCAGCGTGCGCGCGGGGGCTCGCACCGTCGCGACGCAGGCACCTGGCTCCACCCACTCCCCTTCGGCGACCTGCTGATCGAGCTCGGCGGCAGGATCGAGCAGCATGAAGACCTCACGCGCCACCGGCAGCCCCGCGACGACACACCGCTCCTGCGTGCGCACGATTCCCTCGACCGGCCGATCACCGGCATGGCCGACGAGCGCGGTCGTGACGTCGTCACGGGCCCGGTCTTCGTCCAGGGCCCGGCGGGCTTCCTCACGACCAAGGGGTTCCGTCACGGGGTCACGGCTTCCGGAGGTGGGACGGATGGGGTGGGATTCGAACCCACGAGGCGCTTGTGGCGCCCACACGCTCTCCAGGCGTGCGCCTTAAACCGCTCGGCCACCCATCCGGGAGTCACGGCGTGGACGGACAGGGTGAGATTCGAACTCACGAGACCCTTACGGGCCCACCGGTTTTCGAGACCGGCGCCTTCAACCACTCGGCCACCTGTCCAGCGGCGCCGAAAGCTAGCCGGGGGGTGCTGCGGAGTTCAACCGCGCCAGCTGGCGGCGCCCGATTCCCGCGGGAAAGGTCACGACCCGTCGCTTCAGCGACAGACGCCGAGCAAAGCTGGGGGTCTGTGCGGCGCCTAGGGCGGTCACGCTGGTTTGCCGAGGATCAGGATGAACCCCGCCCAGTAGAACGGGTGCGCTGTCTGGGGGTTGCGCCGCATCAGCGCCCGGGAGGCGTCGAGCGCGCTCGCTGGCGCCCGTCCGGCAGTGAGCGCGCGGTAGAACTGCGCCATGAAGTCGGCCGTCGCGGGACCGACGGGCCACCGCGTCGCGACGACCGCCCCGGCCCCGCCCGCCAGGAACGCCCGCGCCAACCCCATCATCCCTTCGCCGTTAAATAGCCGCCCCTTGAGCGTCTCGCACGCGCTTAAGACCACGAGCGGTGCGCGGATCTTCGCTTGACTGATCTCCGTAAGATGGAGGTACCCGTCGTTCTCGGCGTCCTGGACGAGGCGTAGATACGAGCTCAGCGGGTCGCGGTCGTCCGCGCGCGCGTGCGTCGCGAAGTGCAGCAGCGCGCGGCCCCGACCGTTGGCGCGCACGGCGGTTTCGGTCGCGGCTGGGCCGCTGAGCACGTCGGCCAGCCCCCGCGGCCACGCTGCCACGATCGCCTCGGCCTCGCGCGCTCCCCCGGACGCCTCGTAGGTGACGGCGAGCAGGCGGGTGGTCCGGGCCAATCCCCCGCCCTTCCGCTTGCCCGGCGGCTCGAGGAACTGTGCGGAGGGCAGATAGCTCAGCTCGTTCGCATCCACCACGTACACCGCTGCGGCATAGTCCGCAGGTCCGGTCAGCTCGCCCGAGCGCCGGACGACGAGCGCCTCGAACGGCACGTGATGCAGTACGCCATCCGGCACCAGGATCAGCCGGCTGCGGCGGCCGAGCAGCGGCAGCAGTGGCGCGAGCAGGCGCTGGTGCAGCTCCTCCGCCACCGCGAGATCGTACGGCGCCCGCGCCAGATCGAGCCGGCCCACATAGGTGGTCATGAGGGGCCCCCGTAACCGCTCGACCAAAGCGCTGATGGCTGCGGCCGGGCTCTCGAGGCGGACCACCGTCGCCCGGACGTTCGTCACCACGATCGCCGCTACCAGCGAGTCGATCACGACGTAGTCAATCAGCGCTTCGTCCGCCCGAAGCCGGCGCTGGAGGTCGGCAATCAGGAGCGGGCGAGGGATCCGCCCGAGGGAAGTGTCGGTCCCGGCGCGCGTCGCCAGTGCGAGCGCCATCGCCTTGCGCCGCTGCGACCAGCGCACGACCTGCTCGAGCCGCTCGCCCGATGCACCCGCTCGGAGGAGCACGCGCAGCGCCCCGTCGAACGGCGCCAGGTGGCGGTCCCGAAACCGCGCCCGGTCCAGATCCACGTCGAACCGGCCGGTCATCGTTTCGACGACGCGCGCAGCCCGCTCGTAGGCGGCCAGCGCCTGGTCCGCGCGGCCGAGGTCGCCCAACGCGTCGCCCAGCGAGACATGTGTGCCTAAGAGGCCGGCGGCGGTCGGGCGGGCGTCGGCTAGCGCTGCCGCCGCGCGCAGCGTCGCCAAGCCGGAGTCCACTTGGCGCAGATCCAGCAGGGCGACACCGCCGAGTCGGCGGGCGTCGATCAGCTCATCGGTCAGGTTGAGGTTGACCGCGAGGCTCTCGGCCGTCCGTGCTGCGCCTAAGGCCGCGGTCGGCTTCCCCCACCGGCGCAGCAGTTCGGCGAGTTGCAGGTGGGCGATCGCCGCGCCCTGAATGTTTCCACCGTGGACTTGCCGCGCGGCCCACACCGCCGCGCTGCGCACCGCCTCCGGGAGCCGGCCCCGGCGGGCCAAGACACCCGGCAGGAGCGGCGAACTCAACGGCCCCCAAAGTTCCGGCCGGCCGTCGTGGGCTCGGGCGGCCGCTTCCGCGCTGTCCAGCTGGCCGAGTGCCTCATGGGCCCGCGCCAAGCCCGCCAGGTTGTGCGTGCGATCGAGCCTGTCCCCCTGCGCGCGGCTGTTAAGCCCACGCCGGTAGTACTCGATGGCGCGGCGCCAGTCGCCGATCCGCTCGTAATACTCGCCCGCCCAGTAGTTGTTGTCGCGCTGCTCGTCAATGATCTTGACCATTTCCCGGAACGCCGCGTGGGCGGCCGCATGCCACCCCGCCTTCCAGCGGATCATTCCGGCGTCGTGATAGCTCATCATGGCCGGGGCGGAGAGTCGGTCGGCGCCCGCAGCCTGGATGTACTGGTCCGCCGCCCTGGACGCTTCGACGAGGCGACCCATGCTCTCGTAGACGTGCGCCAGGTTGTGGTAGGCTTCCGCCACCCAGTACGGTTCCCGCGCCTCGCGCGCGCCCGCCGCCGCCCAGCGCAGATCCCGCTCGGCTTCCGCTAGACGTCCGAGCTTGGCGCAGGCCCGCCCCCGACGGGTGTACACGAACGCTTGCCACTGAGCGGACCCGACGGTGTCGGCGATTGCGGCTGCGCGGTCGAGCGCCGGCAGCGCGGCCGCCGGCTCGCCGCGATCAATGAAGTCCCTTCCCAGCCACTCGAGCGCCTGAACGGCTATCGGCCAGGCCCCATGCTCGCTGGCAAAGTTTATCAGTTCCCACAGCCTCTCAGGCGAGCATGGCGCCCAGACGCAGTACGCCGCTTGGTAGAGCTGGGCCATCCGGAGGCCGGGACGCCCATCGCGGGCGGCGGCATCGGCGATGGCGCGGCGCAGCACGGCTGTCCGGTTTGAGGCGCCGCGCTGGTGGGCGATCCTGGCCTGCATCAAATAGAGGTAGGTCTGGTCCATCGGATGGCGATGTTGGCGGATGGCGGCACGGATAACACGCTCCGCCTCGTCCCACCGTCCGTGGGCGCCCAGGACGAGGGCGTAGTCGTACCAGAAATCAGGGCGATCGGGCCGGAATCGGGCCGCGCGGGCGAAGCTCGCCAAGACGCGGGCGGGCTCGTTGCGGTCCGCGTACGCTCGATAGTAGGCGGAGCACTCCGTTTCCCCGAACCGCCGCTCGAGCGATGTAAGCTCCGCGAGCGGCCAGGGGGAGTAGGTCGGCGAGGACCCGTAGAGGGCGAGGCACGCCAGGTCCCCATCGCGGCTCCCCCGCAGCGCCTCGTACTCGCGCCGGACGCGCGGCCACCGGCCGAGGAGCTCACCCATGTTCCTGTACCGAAGATAGACGCCCAAGTCGGTGGGCGCCGCGTCGCGCGCGGCCCGGTAGAGAACGAACGCGCTGTCGTAGTGCAGCTCCGCCTCGCGGTCCAGCCCCGCCCAGACCAGCCGGTTGGCGAGCGCCGTATCCTGGGCCGCCCTCGCGCCCGAGAGCGCGAGCAGCAGGATCAGACCGATGGTTACCGCCGTGACCACGCCTCGACGCTGTCGGCCAACGCAGCGGCCTGGGCCGCGACCTCGCCGCCTCGAGCGGCGGCGCGCCTCAGCTCGTCGCGCGCCTGCCCGCCGCGGCCCAAGCGCAATAACGCCTTGGCCAGGTAGTAGTGGGATTCCGTGAGATAGGGGGTCTCGCCGAGAGCGATGACCCGCCGGTACGACTCGGCGGCCTCGGCTGACCGATCCAGCATCAATAGGCTGGAACCCCGGAAGAACTCCGCCGGCGCGGCGTCCACGCCCCTGGCGATGGCGGCCTCGAGTCCCGCGGCGGCTTCCGGGTAGCGCCGATCGGCATAGGCGTCCATCGCCGCCTCGAACAGTGAATCGGCCCGCTCACCTGGGCCTCTCACCTGGACGCCGAGGTAGATCGGCGGTTCGAGCACCGCGCCCAAGGGCGCGAAGCGGCTGGCCGGAGAGCCGGGCCGCAACACCAGCACGAGGACGGCCGCGGCGGCGAGGGCCCCGGCGCCGCCGATCAGGGCCCATCGCCTTCGCGCGGGGGCCGTCGGCGCAGCCTCGGCGACCGCTTGGCGCACCGCCGCCGCCAGGCGTACCTCGCGCTGGCACACCTCGCAGCCGACGTAATGATCCTCGAAGGCCCGAGCCTCGTCGGCCGCCAGGGTGCCAGCGGCGTAGCGCTCGGCGAGTCCCCGTTCGATCACGTCATGACACCTTAGTACCTCCGGCACGTGATCAGCCCTCCTTTGCCATCGGAGTCCTGGACACCCTAGCCCTACTATCTGTCGGGGCCGGAGCCGATTCGGGACGGCGGGCGGCCTCGAGGAATGCCCGGCGCAGCCGCTCGAGTGCCCGGGACTTGCGTTTGCGCACCCGCGCGTCGGGTTGGTGTAGCCGCGCCGCGACCTCGGCCGGCGTCAGCCCCTCGAAGAAGGACAATCGCAGGATCTCCCGATCTGTTAGGGACAGCTTCGCCAGCGCAGCGCGCACGGCGGTACGCTCCGCGGCCGAGATCAACGTGTGCAGGGGATCCGGTCCAGCATCGGCGCGGCCCGCGACCGAGGCGTCCAACGGCACGGTGCGCTTCTGGGCGCGATGCACGTCGGCAATCACGTGGCGGGCGATGCCGGCGACGTAGGCGCCGAGGTTGCCGACCTCCGGGCTTCGCTCCCTGAGCGCCGCGACGGCGCGGGCGAGCGTCTCCTGCACGACCTCCTCCGCGGCGTCCGGATCGCGCAACGCCCGAAGGGCCATGAGGCGGACGCCGGAGCGCAGGGTTTCGAGCTGATCCGCAGCGAGGTCGCCGAGTGCTGGCACGACAGGGCTCCCCCACGGTACAGCCCCGCACCCCGATGCCGCGGTCCGATGATCTCGGCCCGGAGGGGGGCCGGGTGCACGGACTGGACTCGTATGGGGATGAAGATCCGGTGCGGGTGGGTGGGGGGCAAGGGCGGGGACGTACGTGGTGGCGCGCGGCCCCTTCCCTTTCACCACACACGAAAGCCATCGCCGTCTCGACGTCGCCGAGGGACACGAGGCCGCGGTGCCCTTTCACCGGCAGCCGGTGCTCCGCACCGCGTCGGCACCCCTCTGCAC
>JACORV010000082.1 GCA_016179225.1 Gemmatimonadota bacterium
GAGGACGGCGGCACCTTCGAGGTCTTCGCGCCGCACGACGCGGCGCGGGTCGGCGACCGGGTGCACGTGGCGGTGGACCGGGTGCGGGTCTGGGCGGGGGCATGAGCGGCGAGACGGCCGCGCCCACCGACGCGCCGACGGGCGCCGTGCGTGCCGTCCGACCGTCGGCGTGGCGGTGGGCGCGCCGGCGAGCCCTCGGTGGGCGCACCGGACTCGCCGCCGCACTGCTCACCGTACTGCTCGCGTGGGTCGTCGTCTACCCGCTCCTCATCGTGGGAGCGGAGGGGGCGCGGGCCGACCTGGGCCTCTTCGTGCGCCAGCGCACGGAGTGGTCGGCGCTCTGGGCGAGCCTGTGGATCTCCGCGGCGAGCGTCGTGCTTGCGGCCGCCATCGGCGTGCCCCTCGCGTTCGTCTTCGAGCGCTACGACTTCCCGGGTCGCCGTTTCCTGGGCTCGCTCGTCGCGCTCCCCGCCGTTATGCCGCCGCTCGTCGGGGTCATCGCGTTCCTCTTCCTCTACGGCGAGAGCGGCTTCGTCGCGCACGCCGTTCGCGCCGTGACGGGCGCCGAGTCGCCGTGGAGGCTCCAGGGCGCGGGGGCGATCCTCCTCGTGCATGCCTACTCGATGTACGTGTACTTCTATCTCTTCACGCGGGCCGGTCTCGCGAAGCTCGACGCCTCCATGCTCGAGGCGGCGGCGTCCCTGGGCGCCGGCGGGTGGACGACCTTCCGTCGCGTGACCATTCCCCTGCTGCGCCCCGCGCTCGCGGGCGCCGCGCTGCTCACCTTCATGACGGCGCTCGCCTCCTTCAGCGCGCCCTACGTCTTCGGTGGCGGGTTCCGCGTCATGACCACGCAGATCGTGGCCACCAAGCTCAACGGTGACCTCCCGATGGCCATGCTGGAGACCGCGGCGCTCACCGCGCTCGCCCTCGCCGGCTTCGCGGTCATCCAGCGCACCGAAGGGAGCCGGCTCGTGACGTCGGTGGGGAAGGGCACGCCGCCCGCGCTGCGCGTGATCGCGCACCCCGCCGCCCGGCGGCTGGCCGCGCTCGCGGGATGGCTGCTCGCGATCGTGCTGCTCCTGCCGCATGCCACGCTGGTGCTGGTCTCGCTTGTGCCGCTCAACACCTGGACGACGGAAGCGCTGCCGCCCAAGCTCAGCCTGGAGAATTGGGCCGCCGTCTTCTCCGAGGCAGAGAAGCTGCGCCCGCTCGTGAACTCCCTATGGATGGCCACCGTCGCGACTGCCGCCTCGCTCGGCGTCGCGGTCTGGGCCGGGCAGCTCGTCGTGCGCCGGCGCGTCGCCCTCGGACGGGCGATCGAGACCCTGCTCGCGCTCCCGTGGGCAGTGCCCGGCACCGTGCTCGCCATCGGCCTCGCCACCCTGTTCAGCCTGAAGAGCCCGTGGACCGGCCGCTGGGTGCTGGTCGGCACGCTCGCCATCCTCCCGCTCGCCTACTTCGTGCGCAACCTGCCGCTCACCGGCCGAGCCGTGCTCGCCGGATTCCGCCAGCTCGACCCGGCGCTCGACGAAGCCGCGCAGTCGCTCGGCGCGGGACGCTGGCGGCGTCTCATCCACGTGACGCTGCCGCTCCTCAAGCCGGCCCTGGCCGCGGGCGGCGCGCTGGCGTTCGTCACCGCGCTCGGGGACTTCGTCACCTCGATCCTGCTGTACACGTACGAGACCAGGCCGATCTCGTGGGAGATCCTCGAGAGCCTCCGCCTCAACAACATCGGCGTCGCCGCCGCGTTCGGCGTCGTCCTCATGGTAGTTAGCGCGGCGGCCCTCGGCGTCGGCGCGAGGGCGGGACGGTGAGGAAAAGCCTATGGGTCCTGATGGCGGCGGCCTTCGTGGACATGCTCGGATTCGCCATGGTCTTCCCGCAGCTGCCATACTACGCGACGCGCTTGGGCGCGCAGCCCTGGCTCATCGGCCCGCTGGTGGCGTCGTTCTCTATCGCCCAGCTCGCCAGCTCGCCGGTGTGGGGACGCGTCTCCGATCGGTACGGCCGCCGTCCGGTCCTCCTCATCGGCCTCTTCGCTTCGGCGCTCGCGTTTCTCGTCTTCGGTTTCGCCACCAGCATCTGGCTGCTCTTTCTATCGCGCATCGTGCAGGGCGCGGGCGGCGGGACCACGGGCGTCATCCAGGCCTACGTCTCCGATGCGACCGATCCGTCGCAGCGGGCCCGCGGGCTGGGATGGATCTCCGCGTCCACCAGCGCCGGCGTGATGATCGGCCCGGCCATCGGCTCGCTCGCCTTCGGCCGCTGGGGACCCGAAGGGCCCGGCATCGTGGCGGCGACGTTCTGTCTGGTGAACGTGCTCTTCGCGTGGCGCTACCTGCCGGAGTCGAAGCCCGATCACGCCCATGAGGCCCCGAAGCGCTCGATCCGCGCCGCGGTCTGGCACGTGGTCACGCGCCCGACTGCCCCCGCGCCGCGGCTCATCTGGATCTACGCCGTCGGCATGGGCGCCTTCACCTCGATGACGGCGGTGGTGGCGCTCTACCTCCAGTTCCGCTTCGCGATCGACGAGCGGACGATAGGGTGGGTGTTCCTCTACATCGGCGCGCTGTCGGTGATCATGCGCGCGCTGGTCCTGGGCTGGCTGGTGGACCGGCTCGGCGAGACGCGGGTGATGCGGCTCGGCACGCTGCTGCTCGTGGCCGGCCTCGCGCTCTACCCGATCCCGACCACGATCTGGATGGCCGCGCTCGTGATCCCGCTCGTCCCGGTCGGCGCGGCGCTGCTTTTCCCCTCGGTCACCGCCCTCGCCTCGCACCACGCGGATCCCAAGGAGCTGGGCCAGACGATGGGCGTGCAGCAGGCGTTTGGGGGAGTGACCCGCGTGCTTGCCCCGCTCTGGGCCACGGCCGTCTACCAGTTCCTGGGACCCGCCGACCCCTTCTTCGTGGCGTCGGGCATCATGGCCTTCGTCAGCCTGCTCGCCTTCCAGGTGCCGTACGCGGCCAGGGTCGCCGAGGCGGCGCCGGCCGACTGAACCGGGGAGACGGTGGTGCGGGCACGCTTGTCGTCCGTCCTAGTCCTGCTGCTGACGCTCGCCTCGGCTCCCGCCCTCGCGCAGGCGATGCCGGCCTGCGCCCAGCCGGCGATCCGCACCAAAGCGGAGCTGATCGCCGCCTTGCGCGACCTGCGCCGCGAGGGCCGGGTCGCCAATCCCGACATCGAGTCGGCGTTCATCGCGAGCCTCGGCCAACCGGTTGTGGGTTGGGCCCTCGAGATTGCGACGGACACCGCGCTGGAGGTGCGGACCGACCCGCAGGTGCGCTTCGCGGCCTTCATGGTGCTGCGCTACGCGCGCTGGCGCGCGGCGGTTCCCCCGATTACCCGTCTCGCTCAGCCGTTCGCGCGACCGTGGGTCGAGTGGCAGGGCGCTCTCCACGCGCTCTCGACGTACCCCTATCCCGAGCTGGTGCCGTTCTGGCGCGAGCTGCTCCACTTCCCGCGGCGCGTCGTCCGAGAAACCGCCCTGCGCGGCCTCTCCCTCACCAGCGACGCGGATGACATCCGCGATATCCGAGAGGCCTTTCATCGGGAGGACGACGCGTGGTCACGCCACATCGTCGGACGCGCGGAGAGTCTGCTGGTCCAGCCGGTCGCGGTGCGAGACACGATCTGGTTCGTCTGGCCTCCGGACCCCGCGGGTCGTTTCGTCCCGTCGGGCTCTTGGCTCAGGATGGGGATGGAGTTCGCCCGCGCGGCAGGGCGTTGCGCGAGCCAGTGACGGGACCCCCGGATAGCGGGTCTCTTCATCCAGGTCATGCCGACATGACACCGATAAGAGTGGGTCTCTCGATCAGCGCGCTCGCGGCGGTCCTCGCCGCCTGTGGCGGCCCGGCGCAAGTGCGTCTTTCCGTGCCGGAAGGGCTCTACACGTACCAGGCGTCAACCAGCACGGGCGCGCCTCTCCTCGCGGGCAGAATGGGACTAGACACCCATCGCGACGCGAGCGTGACTGGCACGTGGACCATCGGTTGGGCGCCCGGAGCCGACACGAGCGTGGCGGTCGGGCCGCAGGTCGGCACGGGCATGCTGGGCGGCTCGATTGATAACGGGAAGCTCTTCCTGAATCTCAATCCGGGATGGATCGACAACAACGTATTCCTGTACGGGACGGTCCGCGACGGAGAGATCGCGGGCACATGGAGCTACTCCACGTTGGTGGGCTCGGTCGGCGGTGGGAGCTTCGTGGCGCGGATCTTCAGGCGCTGACGCTTCCGGTGACAGGCGCCGCCGCAGTGTAGTGCGATTCCACGTAGTCGTCGAGGATCCGGATGAACTGCGGGACGATGTCCTCCCCCTTGAGCGTAGTGAGCAGCCGCCCGTCCGTGTAGACCGGCGCCTTCGGCTCCTCGAACGTCCCGGGCAGCGAGATCCCGATGTTGGCGTGCTTCGACTCGCCGGGACCGTTCACGACACACCCCATCACCGCGACCCGCAACTCCTCAACGCCCGCGTAGCGGCTGCGCCACTCGGGCATCATTTCCCGCAGGTACCGCTGGATGTCCGCCGCCATCTCCTGGAAGAAGGTGCTGGTGGTGCGGCCGCAGCCCGGACACGCGGTGACCTGCGGCGTGAAGCTGCGCAGGCCCAGCGACTGGAGCACCTGCTGCGCAACGAGGACCTCCTCGGTGCGATCGCCGCCCGGCGCGGGCGTGAGCGACACGCGGATCGTATCGCCGATCCCTTCCTGGAGCAGGATGGAAAGCCCCGCGGTCGAGGCGATAATGCCCTTGGCCCCCATGCCGGCCTCGGTGAGGCCCAGGTGCAGCGGATAGTCGCAGGCGCCCGCGAGCTTCCGGTAGACGTCCACCAGGTCCTGCACGCCGGACACCTTCGCCGAGATGATGATGCGGTCGTGCGGGAGCCCGCATTCCTCGGCGAGGCGCGCCGAGCGCAGCGCGCTCTCCACCATCGCGTCCATGGTGACGTCGCGCGCGTCCCGCGGCTCGGCGAGCTTCGCGTTCGCGTCCATCCTCTCGGTGAGGAGCGCCTGGTCGAGCGAGCCCCAGTTCACGCCGATGCGCACCGGCTTGCCGTTGGCGATCGCGACCTCGACGATGGCGCGGAAGTTGTCGTCGCGGCGCTTCGCCCCGACGTTGCCCGGATTGATCCGGTACTTGGCGAGCGCGCGGGCGCACGCGGGGTGCTTGGCGAGCAGGAGGTGCCCGTTGTAGTGGAAGTCGCCGATGATCGGCACGCGCACGCCCATCCGCTCGAGCCGGTCGGCGATGCGCGGCACCGCCTGCGCCGCCTCGTCGTTGTTGACCGTCACGCGCACCAGCTCCGAGCCGGCGGCCGCCAGCGCCGCCACCTGTAGGGCCGTGGCTTCATCGTCGGCGGTGTCGGTATTCGTCATGGACTGCACGACGATCGGATGGCCGCTCCCGACCGGGACGCCGCCGACCTCCGCCGTGACCGTTGTCCTGCGCTTCACCTCGGGCATTACGTGGCTCTCCGTTGGCCCGGAATATATGCGGGCGGGTGAATTTCCTGACGTGTCGGTGTACTTTTCGGCGGGCATTTCTCCCCGCCGTGGCGGCGGCGCATCACTGATTGGCCAGTTACCCGCCGTTCGACGCCAGAATGTGACCGGCGTCACGCCGCCACAGGCAGTCGAAGTGTCGTATTCATATGGTGTTGCGAGACACCAATCCCGCTCAACGGCGCTTGGCTCGCTCTCGGACGAGAGCGGCGCGCTTCCTGCGGACAAATCGGTCGCATCGCTATCGCTAGAGAGGGCAAAACGAATCGTGATAACCACCGACCGTCGTATACTCGGTCTCGCGACCCTGGCTGCGCTCCTCGTGGCGGCCACCGCGTGCACAGAATCCCCGACCGCCCTCCGGCAGGGTGCCGCGGCGTACAGTCGCGTGGGGAGCCTAGGCCAGGGTCGCCACTTCAACAGCGAGAAATACCGCGACAGCGGCGCCAAACCGGCCATCGGCCGGTCGGGTGCCGCGGCCCTCGCAGCCGAGGCGCTCCAGGACGAGGGCGGCGGGATCACGCTCCAGGTCACGAGCCATCGCGCGGCCGATCTGTCCACGCTCGCCGGCGACATGTCAAGGATCCAAGTCAAAGCGTTCGCGGCGTCGGGCCGTCTCCTCTTCACCCGGAACTATCCGGGTGCGCTGGTCGGGAACACCTTGTCGGTGAGCTACGCTGGCCTGCCGCCCGGCGTGACCTTTCAGGTGCAGGCCAACGTGGGCGGCCTCGATCGCAACCGCACGGACGTGGTGACGGTGAACCCGCGGGCCGGCCGCCGGCCCGACCTCGCGGTCACGGCGATCGCGGCGGCGGCCACGGCCATCGTCAACACCCCGGTCATCATCTCGGCGACGATCGCCGAGCTGAACGGGTTCCACGGGGCCCGGGCGGACTGCGGGCTTTTCGTGGACGGCGCGCGGGTGGACCGCGCCGACGGCATCTGGGTCGACGCCGGCGACGCCGTGTCGTGCGTCTTCACGTACACCTTCGCGACGACGGGCGACGAGCGCGTCGAGGTGCGCATCGCCCACGTGACGCCGGCCGACGCAGACCCGAGCAACAACGTCGCGATGACGCACATCTCGGTGCTCGCGCCTGATCCCACGAACCCGGGGCCGACCTTCTCGTTCTTCGCCGACATCCGCGACGTGGTTTTCGAGAGCGCCGACACGTTCAGCACCACGTGGACGTTCCCCAGCGGCGCGCTGTTCCTCGAGCAGTCGAGCGCTTTCAGCTCCTCGGGGACGGACCAGTCGGCGCTGTTCAACGGGACCATTTCGGCCCAGCTGTCCTTCCCGATCGCGCGCATCGACGTGGCCCAGACGAGCGGCGGGCAGCTCCTCCACTCGGCCCGCTACGACCAGGTCGCGCCCGATCCGAACAGCAGCGTGGGCGCCGACTGCGCGGTGCGCGAGGAGCTCGGAACCGGCGTGAGCTTCTTCATCTGCTCCCAATCGCTCGGCTTCACGACGATTACCTACCTGCGCAGCGCGGGCACGGTGACGTTCGAGTCCATGGAGTTCTCGAAGGTCTGGAACGGGGAGTCGTTCGACGAGTTCACCTTCACGGACAATGGCAGCACCTCGACGGGCCTCCTCCTGCCCTGGGGCTCCACGTTCACGTTCAACGTTACGATCACCGACGGGACTATCGGTAGCACGGTGTACTCGGCGGCGACGACCGTCCCGCTCGGGCCCGTGTCCACGTCGATCATCGAGCCGAAGACCTGCGCGAGCGGCACGGCCAGCGTGCCCCCGGACGTGCTCAACACCTTCACCTGCTTATCCTCACTCTTCTCCGAGACGGGTACGGTGGGCACGGTGTCGGGGTCGGGCACGACGGTGTTCCCGCCGACGCCCTAGCCGCGCCGGAGGCCTGAACGCACCAAGCCCGCGTCGAGAGACGCGGGCTTGGTGTTTACGGCGGAGGGTGAGGCGGGAAAAACGCGCGCGGGCGCTGGTCAGGCGCTCCGCAGCGCGACAACGCGGCGGCTCAGCGCTGCTTCGCAGGCCGCCTTCGTCTCGAGATCGGTCTCGCGGGCCGCACGGCGCGCGAGCGCCTGCCGGGCGCGCGGATGCGCGTACGGGCCCAGCCCGGTCGCCGCGGCGAACCGGACGCCGGGATCCTCGTCGTCGAGGAGCGCCGTCAGGAGATCGAGCCCGTCCGGGTTCGGCTTCCACCGGGCGAGCACGTGCGTCAGCGCCAGACGAACCTGGCGGTGCCGGGCCCGCGCCAGGTCCCATAGGTGCTCCAGCGGCAGCGAGGCGCCGATTCCGGTAAGGAGCATGATCGCGTTCCGCACCACGTACCAGCGACCGTCGCCAAGGGCTAGGTGTAGCTGAGCGACGAGCGGACGCCGGATCTCGGCATACTCTGCGAGCGCGGTCGCCAGGTTGAAGTGGAGCCGGCGCACCGTAAGCTCCTGGGCGTCGTTCAGCCGCTCCAGCATCGGGCCGACCACCTCGGGCCCAGGGAACCGCAGCGCCGCCGCGATTCCCTGGACGTCGGCCTCGGCCATGGCGGCCTGGTCGAGGAGCAGGTCCACGGCCTGCGCGGTGGCCAGGCGGCGACCGGCCGCGACCAGCCGCTCGGCGAGCGCCCGCTCCTTCACCCGGGGCAACTCGCGGGCGAGGTCGATCATCGCGGAGGCCGCCTCGCGCCCGCGCATAGCGAGCGCGTGCGAGTCCGCGAGGTCGAAGATGGCCTCGAGACCGTCGGCCGGCATCGGTCGCTCTCTCATCGTTGCGCGCACTCCGTTGGCGCGCGAAGTGTTCGTCCCATGGCTCCAAGAGACTCAAGACCCGTGCCACCAACCGGCGCCACCCTCTGTCGTCTCCTAAACTGTTGCCAACGAACCGGTTAGAAAAAAGGGCCGCGAAGCGAGTTCGCGGCCCTCGGCGATGGTGTCCGGCAAAAAGTCACATGATTGGCAACCTGCGCGTCACTCGCTCCGCTGAGAAGCGAGGTGACGCAGCCAGCGCACCGCGCGGCCCAAGGAAGACTCGCGCCCGCCCGTCCCGCCAAGCTTCGCCACGTCGATGCGCAGATCGCGGCCGGTCACGGCGTCAGTCATCTCGATGCGGTGGATGCGGGTGCTACCCCGGGGTGTCGGCAATGCCACGTACACCTGTCGGCGGACGGTAGTGTGGCTCATCGTTCGGCTCCGGCTGATGGTGGACGGCCCGAACCCCTGCCCGACGCAAAGCAGCTACCGTGCCGAAATGCACCCCGCCTCGGCTCCCGCTTAACACTTTGTAGAGCAAAGCCTTACGCGGGGTCGTTTGCGGACAGCCCCACGATAGGGAGTCCGCCCTGCGGCGTCAAGATCCTGGGCGGCGAGACAAGTTGAAACGGCACTAGCGGGGGGCGAGGAGACGCGGCACGGTCAGGGCGCCGCCCCGCATGACGTAGCGCAGGTCGCGGAGGCTCCCGATGTCCGCGAGCGGGTCGGACCCTAGCACCACGAGGTCGGCTATCTTGCCGGCCTCGACGGTGCCCAGGTCGCGCTCCCGGCCCATGGCGCGCGCGCTGCCCAGCGTCGCGGCTACGAGCACCTCGAACGGCGTGAGGCCAGCCTGCTGCATCGCCTCCATCTCCCAGAAGACCGCGGGTCCGTGAAGGGTGAGCGGGTTGCCGGCGTCGGTGCCCATAGCCACCGTGATGCCGGCCCGGTGGATCGCGAGGAGGTTCGCCTGTGCCGTGGCCAGCTGTCGCCGCGTGCGCTCCACCCGCTGCTGGACAAGCTCAGCGCTAGGTGAGGGAGCCAGCGAATCGGTCGAGCGCGCACGGGCGGCCGTCGTCGAGTCCACGCAGGCGAGGTCGTAATGCGGTTCGAAGTGTCGCAAACCGACCTGCCGATAGCCGTCGAAGACGGTCAGCGTGGGTGTGTAGATGACCCGCCGTTCCCGCGCGAGCGCGAGGAACTCGTCGTCCACAGGTTGGTCGTACACGCTGTGCACCAGGACGTCGGTGCCGGCGCGCAGTGCATCCTTGGCCTCCCACAGCCCGGTCGCGTGCACGATGAGGCGCGCTCCCAGGCGGCGCGTTTCGTCGGCGATGGCCCGGACGACCACTTTGAGCGCGGTTGTGTCGGCCCCCGCCGGGACGATATACCAGATCTTGACCGCGTCCGTCCCGCGCGCGACGTGCGCGCGCACCGCCGCGCGGGCGACCGAGTCGTTCGGCACGTAGAAGATCTGCTTGGTGTCCGGCAGGTTGATGGTCGGACGGTCCACCGTCGAGAGCAGCGGCCCGGCGGCCGCCACGTGCGGCGCCAGGAGGTCGCTTTCCGCCCGCCGCCGGAGCGCCCAGGTCCACGGGTAGCCGCCGACATCGAACACCGCGGTCACGCCGGAACATAGGTACGCGCGGAGGAACCGCTCCGGGTGCGCCTCCAGATCGGCCACTACGCGCTCGTACGGGTATCGGTCGCGCAGGTCCAAGGCGTCCGGACGGCCGTCCACCCACCCCGTCTGGCTGAAGTGGACGTGCGCGTCCACGAGGCCGGGGACGATCCAGTGGCCGCGCAGGCTCATCGTGTCTAGGCCCGCCGGCGGGGCGCAGGCCGTGCGCGGCCCCGCGCACGCGATCCGCCCGCCCACGACGACGACGACGGCGTCCGGGATCGCGGGGCCACCGGTGCCGTTCACCAGCCTCGCGCCGACGAGGGCTACCGGCGCGGGCGGCGTTCCGCGTGGCGCGGCGAAGGCGGTGCTGACGGCGATCCTCCAGCCGCGCGGGGTGCGCACGAAGATCCGCTCGCTGGTGCCGCTCGAGGTCTCGCCACGCTGGGTGACGCGGTAGCGGTACTGCCCGTACACGACACCCGGCCGGATCGGCACCAGCCGGAGGTCCGTGGCGATCAGGGAATCGGGCCAGGTAGTGTCCCGCTGGGCGGCGAAGGGCGCGTACCCCAGCTCGAGGCCGCCAGGGCCGTTACGCGCGAACGTCGGCGCTTCGAGGTAGTAGGAGAGGTAGCGAGCGCGATCGCGTCTGTGGATCGCGCTGATGTTGGCCTCGAAGATCGCTCGCGCCTCGACGGTATCGGGACGGGCGGGTCGCTGCGCGCGGAGCGGCCCCGCGACGACCAGGAGCAGCGGTGAAAGGAAACGAGCGTAGCTCATGGCCGCTTAAGCTACGCCCTATCCTGTCTCCTTGTCACTGCCAACCGCTGCAACCTCTGCAACTCTGCAACTCTGCAACTCTGCAACTCTGGCTGATGCCCCCCTACTGGCCGACCGTCACTGTCGCCGCCCCCGTCTTCCCCTCGGTGGAAGCCCGCACGACCGCCGTGCCCGGCACGCCGCCGCGAATGATGGCGTAGTTGCCGCCACCGGGGCCGACATAGATCAGCTTCGCGACCAACGTGTCCGACACTGACCACGACCATGTGAAGCTCCGGCCGGTGATCAGGGCTCCGGTCGAACCCCGCGCCTCAGCGACGAGGCCGAGCGTGTCCCCACGGGCGATGCTCCCACTCGGCGGAACGATCGTGACGGACGCCACCGTGTCCTGCGAGGTTGGGGGGCCCGCGCTCACGGTAATGGTGAAGGTCGTGGCCACTCCCTGCGAGGAGACGAGGAGCTGCGTCGTCCCGGTGGCCTTCGCCTGGAGCAGCGCCTGCTGGCCCGGCAGTGGGAACACCCGCGCGACCATCGTGTCCTGCACCGACCATCCCACGACGGGGTTCGGAACCTGGTTCCCGGTCTGGTCGAGGACCGACGCGGTCAGCACGATGCTGTCGCCGACCTGAAGCCCCGAGGGATAGGGTGTGACGACGATGCTGCCGGGCGCGCCGTACGGCAGCGTGATCCCCTGGTTCTGGGTTTCCTGGCCGGCGCTCACCACGACGCTGCCCCGCACGCCGGGCGAGAACGGCGAGTTGCGTGGCGCGTCGGCGCGCAGGATGTACGTGCCCGGCAACAGGAACGCGATACGGAAGTCACCGAGCGAGTCCGTCTTGCCGGTCGCGACGACGAACCAGGTGCCGGAGAAGGCGGCCAGGTCGCCGCGGTAGACGGCGATGCTGACGTCCTCGATGGGCGTCGGCGTCTGAGAGAGAGTGTCCCCGGTCACGCGCCCTGTCACCGAGCCCGTGGTGGACTTGTTCACGGCGCGGAACACGGGGCTGAAGAAGAAGCTTGAGCACGGGGACTGGCTCAGGAAGCTGCGCCCCGCATCGAAGTCGATCACGATCTCCGCGCCGAAGTCGGTCACGTTGATCGGGTTCTCGACGTAGGCGTAGAGGACGGGCCGGCCCGCCGACGACTGCCAATCCACGGTCATCGGCTGGCCGTTCTTGGCCGTGATCGAGGAGGAGTCGGTGTCGAGCGTCATGCGAATCGCCCGATACTGCCCGGGAGGGATGTCGGCTCCGCCGAGGGTATCGGTGATGCCGCCAGACAACTCGATCAGGTTGTACGCCCGGCGCGGTTCGGCGACCGTCACCCATGGGCCGCAGGTCGCGCACGTGGTGGCCGGAGGAGCGGTGTCAAGGCTGGTGCTGGCCTCGATCTTCACCACGTAGAGGTCCACACGCTCGACCGAGTCGTAGGGGAACGGGTCGTCGGTGAGCTCGACGGTGGTGGTCGGTTTCCCGCGGGTCGGCCCGGTGGTATCGTCCTGATAGCAGGATCCCGCCGCGAGCGCGACGAGGAGGCCGATGGTCGTAGTAACCGAGCGGCGCATGGGGACTCCATGATGGGCGACGCGGTTGGTGTGCCGCAACCACTACGCATAAGACCCCGCCGGCCCGGTAGGCGTCACCGGCCGCGCCCCAGCCGGGGGAGGTGACGCGTGCCCGGCTCGGAGAGTCTTTCGGGTGTGACCCCCGCCCCCGACGACGCAGCCATCGTCCGGCGTGTGCTGGGAGGCGACGTGGATGCGTACGCGGGGCTGGTGGCGCGCTACCGCGACCGCTTTGCCCGGTTCGCCGTGCACATGCTGGGCGATCGCGAGGACGCCGAGGAGGCGCTACAGGATGCGTTCGTGCGCGCGTACCGGTCGCTCGCCGCGTGCAGGGACCCCTCCCGGTTCGGCTCCTGGCTCTTCCGCATTCTCGTCAACCGGTGCCGGACCCGGGAGGCGCTGCGGCGGCGGCGGACCCGGACCTTCGTGCGGGACGAGCTGGCGCTCGAACGCGCCGGCGCGACACCCGTGGACGAGGGCGGCGCCTGGCGGGAGGAGATCGAGCGGGCCCTGGCGCGGCTCGATCCGCTGTATCGCGAGGCGTTCCTCCTCAAGCACGTCGAGGAGCTGGAGTACGAGGAGATGGCCAGGCTTACCGGCGCGCGCGTCTCGGCGCTGAAGATGCGGGTGAAGCGCGCGTGCGACCGGCTGCGGGACCTGTTGCAGGAGGTGGAGAGTGCGGCGCGATAATGACGACCTGATCGAGCGCGTGGCGGCCGAGTTGCGGCGACCGGCCGCGCTGTCCTTTGGCTTCGAAGCGCGGGTGATGGCGGAGGTGCGGTCCGCGCGCCAGCCTTCGGCGTGGGCGCGGGCGTGGGAGTGGGTGCGGGAGCCGCGAATGGTGGCCCTGTCGCCGCTCGGCGGCCTCGCCATGGCGGCGGCGATCGCGGGCGTGGTGACGCTGGGTGCGTTGGCGTGGCCCACGCCCGTCGCGACGCCGGGGGCCTCGACCGCCCCGGCCGAGTCGGCGCAGGCGGTGCAGTTCGTGCTGCACGCGCCGCAGGCGCGCGCCGTCTTCCTGGCCGGCGACTTCAACGGGTGGGACGCCCGTCAATCGCCCCTCGCGCGCGCGCCATCGGGGCTGTGGTTCGTGGAGGTGCTCCTGCCGCCGGGGCGCTATACCTATGCGTTCGTCGTGGACGGGTCGCGCTTCGTGCCGGATCCGGCAGCGCCGCGAGCGTTCGGTGACGACTTCGGTGCGCCGAGTTCCGTGGTGATCGTCGGCAGGGGCGGCAACCAAGCGGGAGGTCGGAGCCTATGAACACCGCGCGCTGGGTCGTGGGTGCGTTGGCACTCGCCCTTCTGCCGCGGCTCGCGGCCGCGCAGGACCCGCGTCTCGTGGGACGCCTGGACGCCCCCACCGTGGCGGCCGTCGGGGCGATTATCGATTCGGTGCGGCCCCTCGGCGTTCCCGCCGACCCGCTGGTCAACAAGGCGCTCGAGGGAGCGAGCAAGCACGCCGCCGGCCCGCGCATCGTGGCGGCCGTGCGCGGACTCGCCGCGGAGCTGGCGCGGGCCCGGACGGCGCTGGGCGCTTCCTCATCCGAGGCGGAGCTCGTGGC
>JACORV010000083.1 GCA_016179225.1 Gemmatimonadota bacterium
CGGCGCATCTTCGGGTTCCACCGGCGGGTCTGGTGCCCGAAGTGGACCCCCGCCTCCAGCAGCGCCTGAATTTCGGGAAATGCCATCAGCGTCTTCGTCTCCCTGGGGTTGTGCGTCCACCGCCTTCAGCTCCCGTCCGCATCCGCCACGGCGGACACCCCCGACGGGATCCAGCGGTGTGGGTGATGGTCCTCGGTCTACCGCTTGCTGAACTGGAAGCGCTTGCGGGCGCCGGGCTGGCCGGCCTTCTTGCGCTCGACCGCGCGGGCGTCCCGCGTGAGCAGCCCGCTCTCCCGCAGCTTCTTGCGGTGTTGCTCGTCCACCTTGAGCAGCGCGCGCGCGATGCCGAGCCGCAGCGCGCCCGCCTGCCCTGTGACCCCGCCGCCGCTGCAGAGCGCCTTGACGTCGAACGCACCGAGCGTGTCGGTCGCCGTGAAGGGCTGCTGGATCAGCTGGACGAGGGAGGGGCGAGGAAAGAAGTCGCCCAGCGTCCGGCCGTTCACTTCCCACTTGCCGGAACCGGGCCTCAGGTAAACGCGGGCGACGCTGGTCTTGCGCCGGCCGACCGCGTGGAATCGCATCGGGATGTCGGGGATCATGCCTTCCTCTTGGACTTCACGGCGCCGACGGCGAGCGGCGCGGGTTGCTGGGCAGCGTGCGGATGCTCGGCGCCTGCGTAAACACGCAGCTTGCGGCGCAACACCTGCCGCGAGAGCGCCGTCTTCGGCAGCATGCCGAAGACCGCCTTCTCGATCACGCGCTCGGGCCGCCTGGCCATCACGCTCCGGATCGGCGTGATCTTGTCGTGCCCCATGTAGCCGGAGTGGCTGAAGTAGCCCTTTTGCTCCGCCTTGCGGCCGGTGAGCCGCACCTTGGCCGCGTTGACGACGATGACACCGTCACCGGTGTCGAGGTGCGGGCTGAACGTCGGTTTGTGCTTACCGCGAATGACCTGCGCCACCCTGGACGCGAGGCGGCCGAGGGCCACGTTCGTGGCGTCCACCACGTACCAGTGGTGCTCGATGTCCTGCGGCGTGACCGAGTACGTTTGCATCTGCTTCCGCGTTCCCGCTCCAAAAAAGGGCCTAAGTTACGATAGCCTACAAAACTACGCACGCGCTCAACAGAGGTCAACCGGACGGATCCAGCTCTACTAGCACCGCTCCCTTCTCGACCCCCGTCCCCGGCTCCACCCGCACCCGCCGTACCATTCCCGGCGCGAGCGCCTTCAACTCGTTTTCCATCTTCATCGCTTCGACCACCACGAGCGCGGCGCCAGCTGCTACCCGGTCCCCTTCCGCCACGAGCACCCGCACGACCAGACCGGGCATCGGGGCCAGGAGCGCGCCCGCGACCGGAGGCGGGGCGCCCTGGCCGGCCATGGCGCGGATGGCGAGGGTGCGCTCGTCGAGGGCTTCTACATCGAAATGCTCGGCCTCCATCGCCAGACGCCAGCGCCCCTTTCCCTCGCCGGGCGTGGCCACAAACTCCCGCGACCGCTCGCCCCGTACGATGCGCCGGACCGGCGAGGTGCCCGCGCCGTCCAGGTGCCCTTCGACTTGCCGTCCATTCACCCGCACGCCGAACTCGTCCACTTCGACGTGGACCGTTCGTCCCGCGATCTCGACGGCGTACTTCATGGGCGGTCAGGCGGGCCGGCGGGCCGGCGGTCGCTGTCCACCACGACCAGCGTCTCGACGTGACTGGTCTGCGGGAACATGTCGAAGGCCCGGAGCGTGACGATCTCCGCGGGCCTCACGCCCAGGCGCTTGAGATCGCGCGCGAGGGTGGCGGGGTCGCAGGAGACGTAGATCAGGCGGACAGGCGGACCGGCGGCCAGGCGGTCCGTAACCTGCGATGACAAGCCCGTCCTCGGCGGGTTGACGATGACGACGTCCGCGGGAAGGAGCTTCGTGAGCCAATCCTCGACCCGCCCCGCGATGCAGCGCAACGTTAGCCCGCGGGCGTGGGCACGCTCCTCCGCCCGGGCCACGGCGCGCCGGTCCACCTCGACCATCACTACGTCACACCCCCTCTCCGCGAGCGGGATCGCCGTCTCACCCGCCCCGGCATACAGGTCGAGCACCCTGACCGCCTGACCGTCTGACCGCCTGACCGCCTGGCCGCCTGACCGCCTGACCGCCTCCTCGATCACCGCCTCGCGCAGCAGGACCGCGACCTCCGCGTTCACCTGCTCGAACGCCACGGCGCCGGGGTCCGCATCCGGTCCGGCCATCCGGCGCACCGCCCCATCCCGCGGCTGCCACCACAAGGTCGCTGGCAGACCGGCCGCCGCCGCCGCGCGGGCCACGGGCTGGGGGGTGGTCCACGCGTCGTCGCCGCCCGCGACAACGACGTGCAGCCCGCCGTCCGGCGCGACGCGCAGCTTGAGGCGGACGTCACGACCAGACGGTAGGTGACAGGTGGCAGGTTCCAGGGCGCGCCAGAGCGCGTTGATCTCCTCGCGCGCGATCGGGCAGCGCTCGAGGGGGAAGACGCGGTCGCCGTCCTCCGCGTCGTGGAATCCGACGACCGGCGCCGGGCCCGCGTGGCGCACCGTGACGGTGATCGTCGTCCGATACGCGAGCGCTCGCGGGCTGGGCACCAACTCCGGATCGGGCAGGTCGAGCCCGCCGATACGGCGGAGCGCGTCGCCGACGATGCGACGTTTCGCTGCCGCCTGCGCCCCGGCCGCGAGGTGCTGCCACTGGCACCCCCCGCAGCGATCGCGGGTGAAGTGCACGCAGAAGGGCTCCACGCGCTCCGGGCCGGGCGTCACGATCTCACCAATCTCGGCGTGCGCGTGGCGACGGCGTCGCCGGAGATCGCGAAGCCGCACCCGGTCGCCCGGCGCCGTGCGAGGCACGAAGACGGTCATGCCGTCCGGAAGGTGGCCGACGCCGTCGCCTCCCGCGGCGATGGATTCGATCACGACGCTCGGGGGAGCGGCACCCGCCGGCTCCGCCGGTCGGACAGCGCGCACGGCTCCCGGCGTCGCCTGCGCGCGCCGCTCCACCTCACTCCCGCTCACCGTAGGCCTTCGCGCCGCGCCGTGTCGAGCCACCCGGTCATCGCATCGCCCGACGGCGCCTGTGCGGGTCCACCGCCGGCGTGCGGGCCCGTTCGCCCGATGGCCCGTTTCTCTTCTTCCAGCAGCGCCGTGGCGACCGCCGCGGCTTCGACCACCTCGGGGTCCGGCGGCCGCGCCATGAGTCCGCGCCCCACCCGGTCCCAGTACCCGATGTCGATCTCGCCGGCGACGAAAGCCGGCTCGGCCATCACGCGCTGGTGGAACTCGCGCGAGGTCGGCACGCCGACGATCACGAGGTCGTCGAGCACCCGCCGCATGCGCTTGATTGCACGCTCGCGCGACTCGGCCCACACGATCAGCTTGCCCAGGAGCGAATCGTAATGCAGCGGCACCTCGGTCCCCGGCTCGACCCACCCGTCCCATCGGACGCCCGGCCCGGCCGGGAGACGCATGTAGCCAACCGTGCCGCCCGCCGGCATGAAGTCCGCGAAGGGGTCCTCGCAGGTGATCCGGCACTCCATCGCCCAGCCCCGCGGCACGAGCGCGCGCTCCGGCAAACTGAGGTGATGCCCCATCGCGATCTTGAGCTGCATCCTGACAAGGTCCACGCCGTAGACCAGCTCCGTGACCGGATGCTCGACCTGGAGCCGCGTGTTCATCTCGAGGAAAAAGAAGTCGCCGTTGGGCATCAGCAGGAACTCGCAGGTGCCCGCGCTCACGTAGCCCACCGATTGCGCGGCGCGGACCGCGGCTTCACCCATCTGGCGGCGGATCACCGCGGTGACTGCGTGCGACGGCGCCTCCTCGATCAGCTTCTGGTGCCGGCGCTGCACGCTGCATTCGCGCTCGCCCAGATGGATGGTGCGGCCGTGCCGGTCGGCAAGGACCTGGATCTCCACGTGACGCGGCCATTCGAGGAGCCGCTCGAGGTAGACGCGGCCGTCGCCGAACGCTTTCGTCGCCTCGCCCTGCGCCAGCGCGAACGCGCCTTCCATCTCCTCCGCGTTCCGCACCACGCGCATACCGCGGCCGCCGCCGCCCGCGGCTGCCTTTAGCAGCACCGGGAATCCGAGCGTGTGGGCGGTGCGGGTGGCCTGCTCGACGGTGCGCATCGGCTCGACGGTACCCGGCACCACCGGCACCCCGACCTCGCGCATGCGCTTCCGCGCGGCCGTCTTGTCACCCATCGCCGCGATGGCCGAGGGCGGCGGGCCGATGAAGGTGAGCCCCGCGCGCGCCACGGCCTGCGCGAAGTCGGCGCGCTCGGCGACGAAACCGTAGCCCGGGTGCACCGCGTCGGCGCCGGTGCGCTTGGCGGCGTCGAGCAGGCGCTCGATGTTGAGATAGGATTCGGATGACGGCGCGGGGCCGATGTGCGCCGAGACGTCTGCCGCGCGCACGTGCGGCGCGAGGCGGTCCACATCCGAGTACACCGCGACGGACTCGATGCCCTCCTCCCGGCAGCCGCGGATGATTCGGAGCGCGATCTCGCCCCGGTTGGCGACGAGGACGCGCTTCATGAGCGGGAGCCGGGAGCCGGGAGCCGTACCCTTGGGTGCACAACGCGGCTGCGGCGCTCTTCCGGAGGTCCGGCTCCCGGCTCCCGGCTCCCGCTACAACGGAATATTCCCATGCTTCTTCGGCGGATTGCGATCGCGCTTGGAGCGGAGCATCTCCAGCGCGTCGATCAGCCGGGGCCGCGTGTCGCGCGGGTCGATCACGTCGTCCACGTACCCTCGCCCCGCCGCGATGTACGGGTGCGCGAACTTCTCGGTGTACTCGCCCAGGCGCTCGGCGGTCGCCGCCTCGGCGTCGCGACTCGCCTCGATCTCCCGCTTGAAGAGGATCTCGACCGCGCCCTTGGGGCCCATCACCGCGATCTCCGCCGTGGGCCACGCCAGGTTGAGGTCGCCGCGGATGTGCTTGCTGCTCATGACGTCGTACGCGCCGCCGTACGCCTTGCGGGTGATCACGGTGACCTTCGGCACGGTCGCCTCGCAGTAAGCGTAGAGCAGCTTCGCGCCGTGCTTGATGATGCCGCCATGCTCCTGTCCGGTCCCGGGCAGGAAGCCAGGCACGTCCACGAAGGTCACGATCGGGACGTTGAAGGCGTCGCAGAACCGCACGAAGCGCGCGGCCTTGAGCGACGCGCCGATATCGAGCACGCCAGCGAGCACCGCCGGCTGGTTCGCCACCACCCCGACCACCCGCCCGCCCAGATGCGCGAAACCGGTGACGATGTTGGGCGCGTATTCCCCGTGAATCTCGTAGAAGACGGCGTCGTCCACCACGGACCTCAGCACGTCGTGCATGTCGTATGGCTTGGCGGGCTCGTCCGGCACCACGGCGAGCAGCGCCTGGTCGCGCCGGTCCGCGGGATCCTTGGTCGGGAGGTCGGGCGGGCTCTCGAGGTTATTGGACGGCAGATAGTCGAGGAGCGCGCGCACCGCCCTGAGACACTCCGGCTCGCTCGGCGCCACCACGTGCGCGACCCCCGAGGTCCCGGCGTGCGCGTCCGCCCCGCCCAGCTGCTCGAACGTGACGTCCTCGTGAGTCACCGTCTTCACGACGCTGGGGCCGGTCACGAACATGTAGCTCGTGCCGCGCACCATGAAGACGAAGTCGGTGATGGCGGGGCTGTACACCGCGCCGCCGGCGCACGGGCCGAGGATGACCGAGATCTGCGGGACGACACCGGAGGCGAGAGTGTTGCGCAGGAAGATCTCGGCGTAGCCGCCCAGTGAGGCGACGCCCTCCTGGATGCGCGCGCCGCCCGAGTCGTTGAGGCCGATCACGGGCGCGCCGCTCTTGAGGGCGAGGTCCATCACCTTGCAGATCTTCTCGGCGTGCGTCTCGGAGAGCGAGCCGCCGAACACGGTGAAGTCCTGCGAGAAGACGCAGACGAGGCGGCCGTTCACCCTGCCGTAGCCGGTCACCACGCCGTCGCCGAGGACCTTCTGCTCGTCGAGCCCGAAGTCGTAGGAGCGGTGCGTGACGAAGCGGTCAAGCTCCACGAACGTCCCCTCGTCGAGGAGCAGGTCGAGCCGCTCGCGGGCGGTGAGCTTCCCTTTGTGGTGCTGGGCCTGCACGCGCTCCGGCCCGCCGCCCGCCTCGGCCTCGGCTCGCAGCTTGGCCAGCCGCTCCAGCTTCTGCTCCATGCTCATACAAGTCGTCCGGGTGAGAGCACCAGGAACAATAGCGCGGCGGCGGGACTCAAGCGAAAGGGTCGCCGGAGCGCGACCCTCGCGTCCCGGCGACCCTTCGCCCTCAGTGCCGCGAGCACGGGTCGGCGATTACGCCTCGGGAAGCTCCGGCGTGACCTCCCCCTCCACCTCGACCGGCGGCTTCGGGATCTCCCGGAGCGGCTCGTCCGGGAAGCTGAGCGCCGCGAGCACGATCCGGTGATGGATGGGGTCCACCTCGAGCACCTTGAGCTCCACGACCTGCCCTTCCTTCACGCCGTCCGCGGGATTCTGGATGTCCGGGATGCCGAGCTGGCTCATCGGCACGAAGCCCTCGATGTCGTTGCCGCAATCCACGACCACGCCCTTGTCCATCAGGCGTACCACATGGCCCTTGAGCTCCTTGCCCACCGGATAGGTCTCGCCGATGCGCAGCCACGGATCCTCTTCCGCCTGCTTGAGGCCCAGGGAGATACGCTTGTTGTCGGCGTCGATGTTGAGGATCACCACGTCCACCGTGTCGCCCTTCTTCACCACTTCCGACGGATGCTGCACCCGCTTGGTCCAGCTCATGTCGGAGATGTGAATCAGGCCGTCGATGCCCGGCTCGATCTCGACGAAGGCGCCAAAACTCGTGAGGTTGCGGACCTTGCCCGTGATGCTCGTGCCGACCGGGTACTTGAGCGGGAGCACCATCCACGGATCCTGCTCGGTCTGCTTC
>JACORV010000075.1 GCA_016179225.1 Gemmatimonadota bacterium
CGTTTCGAGGTCCCGATCGGCGAGCGCATCGCCGCGATCCGCGCGCAGAAGGCCGCGGAGCGGGCGCGGGCCAAGGAGAAGGCGGCGCAAAAGGCGCAGCGAGAAACAGAGGAGCGCCACCGCGCGGCGCAGAAGGCGGCACGGCCGGCGCACGGCCTGAGGTCACGGGTGCACCGGCGGGGGCGATAAAGCGATGCTCGGCGCCGCGGGACGGTGACCCGCGACTGAAGTCGCGGCTCGCCGAAAGGACTGTCGCTGAAGCGACCCAGACGCCTACCGCACGCGTTTACTCGACGACCGTATAGACCTCCCGATGGCTCGACTCGACGAGCGGCACGAACTTCGGGTACCACTTGCCCCACTCGGCGGCGGCGAAAGTGTCCCTGAGCGCCTTCTCCCACTCCGCCAGGCTGGCAAAAGTGGTCTCGAGCACGAGGGTGTACGCAGGGCCGGTAAGGTCCGTCAACAGGCGACTCTGGCCGTAGCCGACCCTCTTGCCGATTTCCAGGCCCTCCTCCTTCCAGAGCTTGAGCGCTTCCTTGGCTTTGCCGAACTTCAGCCGGAAGGCATTGCGGACTACGATCATGTCACCCTCCCCTGAGAGACGTGAACATCGAGTCACCCGGCGAATCTACACCTCGGCAGGTAGCTCGCGAGTTGCGCCGCGAATCCCGCCGCCATGCGCTCATCGCCGTGGTGAGCCTCGCCGCCGCGGCCGGCGCCTGGGCCTGGGTGCTGGCGTCCGTTCGCGCGGCGCCGATGGCCCTGCCCGGGTTCGTGGTCGCATGGACGGTCATGATGGCCGCGATGATGCTGCCGTCGTTGCTTCCGAGCCTGCTGCTCTTCGCCACGGTGACCCGGTCGCGCGAAGCCTTCGGCTACCGGCCGGTGCCGAGCGTGGTGTTCGGCGCCGGCTATTTCGCGACGTGGGCGCTGCTGGGCGCGGCCGTCGGCCTGGCGGGCCAGCTCGCGGGGCCACTACCCGCCGCGTGGCACCGCGCGGTCGTCGCCGGCGGACTGTTGGTCGCCGGGGCGTACCAGCTCACCCGGTTCAAGGCGTGGTGCCTGGGCCATTGTCGCTCGCCGATGCGTTTCTTCATGGAGCACTGGCGCGACGGCCCGCTGGGCGCGCTCCGCCTCGGCGCTCACCACGGCCTTTACTGCGTGGGCTGCTGCTGGGGGCTGATGGTCGCGCTGATCGCTCTGGGCATGATGCGCCCGCGCTGGATGGGCGCTATCGCCCTCGTCATCCTCGCGGAGAAGGTCCTGCCGAGGGGCCAGCGCCTGGCGCCGCTGATCGGGCTGCTCTTGCTGGCGGCTGGCGCGGGGATCGCGCTCGGTGTAATTCCCATCCCGTCCCCCACCATGGGAGCCATGCATGACCAAGCCAGCTAAGTGGGCGGCCAAGGTCGAGCACCTGATGGCGTGCAACTGCAACTTCGGCTGCCCGTGCTCGTTCGACGCGCCGCCGACCTATGGCACGTGCGAGGCGGCGACGTTCACGCGGATCGTGAAGGGGAAGTACGGCGGCGTCACGCTCGACGGCCTCAGGTTCGCCGGCGTCGCCAAGTGGCCGGGGCCGCTGCACGAGCGCCACGGTAAAATGGTCGTCTTTCTCGACGAGCGGGCCAAGGGCGCGAAGCGCGAGGCCCTCGAGGCCATCGCGACGGGCCGTGCGGGCGGCCCGTGGGGCGTCCTGATGTCCACCGTCACGGACGGCGTCGAGGTCCGCGCGGCCCACATCGAGCACAAGTTCGCCGGCAAGAAGAGCTTCTTCCGCGTGGCGGAAGCCGCGGAGGTGGTCTTCGACGCCATCAAGAACCCGGCGACCGGCGAGGACCACCACGCGATCGCGCTGCTTCCCACCGGCCTGCTGACGAAGAGCGAGGAGTTCTTCGCCGCCCGGACGTTCTGGGTGAAGGCCGACGGCCTCGAGTTCGCCTATCCCGGACGCAACGGGCTCGCCTACGTCACGACGTGGAAGGGGCCATGACCGGGCGACCAGCCTGCCTCGAGGTCAGCTCGAGTGATCGTGCACGATGTACCAGCGCCCGCCGACCCGGACCAGCACCAGCGACGTAGGCCCTCGCGCCACGACGGAGTCCCCCCGCGCCAGGACGTAGAACGCGATCGCGTTCACCACGCCCGGGGCGAGCTGGTCGACCTCGAGGCCTTCGAAGGACAGCGAGTCCCGCCGCGCACCCGGCGCGAAGTAACCCGCCTGGTAACGCTCGCGGATGCCGGGCACCCCGTGCACCACACGCGTCTGGGTGACGAAGCTGGTGCGGTTGCCCGGCAGGTAGTCCGAGAGGAAGCCTTCGAGGTCGCCGCGGTTCCAGGCCGCGGCTCCGTGATCCAGCAGGTCTCGCGCCTCGCGCCGCAGCACCGAGTCCGACACCGCAACCGTGGTGACCCCCTCGTCGCGCCGCACCCGCACGCCCACGCAGCCCGCGACTGCGAGCACCAAGGCTGCGAGCAGCACGCGAGGTACCGCTCCCCACTCCCCTCTCTCGCTCATCTCACCCTCCGTGGATGCGCCGGGTGAGCGCCGGGACGAGACCCAGGAGCCGCGCGTAGAGCGCCAGCTGGCCACGGTGATACCACTCCTGCGCAATGCCGTGCTGGACCCACGCCAGCTTGGTGCCCTGTCTCCCGTCGAAC
>JACORV010000076.1 GCA_016179225.1 Gemmatimonadota bacterium
GCACTCGGCGCTGATCGCCGCCGCGGTCGGCGCGACGCGGCACCCCGCTCCCCGGGTCGAGGATGTGGTCCGGGACACCGTCATCGTCTTCCCAGGGTCGCCCGACGCGCCACATGCTCCCACGCCGCCCCCCGCGGCGCCTAGCGCACCAAGTGCTCCCCTCGTCCGCTTGCCGGTGGACGTGCCGCCGGTCATCCCGGCCCCGGAGCCGATGCCCATTACCTCGACGACCTTCACGCCGTGGCCGACGGCGAGCGACACGTCGCGATTTCCCGGTCCGGGCTCCCCGGGCACGCCCGCGAACGTGCTCGCGCCTGCAGTGCCGATCGACGCGCGCATCGCAGAGGAGCCGCCCCTGCTGCTCGGTCATCCCGCGCCGCATTATCCGGAGATGCTGAGGCAGGCGGGCATCGAGGGTCGCGTTGTCGTGGAAGTCGTGCTCGACACCCTGGGCCGCGCGGAGCCGGCGTCACTCCGTGTGGTTAGCGGCGCACATCCGCTCTTCGACGCCGAGGCGTCCGCCGTGGTCCTGGCCTCGCGGTATCGCCCGGCGCGGGTGGGCGGCCGGCCGGTGCGGGTGCGCATCCTCGTACCGGTGGGGTTCAGCTTGCGACGGTAGCGACGCAGCCGACGCGCTCGCGGTGCGATAAGGCCGCCTACTTGTCCGCCAAACCGGCACCGCTACATTGCAACGTGTACCGGGGCGCCGGCACCAGATCCTCGTGCACCGACCCGACGGCTCATGTTACTCGGGATGCCGTTCCGGTGCCCGCGGCCGATGGAAGTGGTTGGACAGGTGCGTACTGGAATCATGCTGGTGGCGGTGGCTGCCGGGGTCTGTATGGTTCCTGGGGAGACCCTTGGGCAGCGCCGCTGCCGTCCGAGCGAAGTCCAGATCTCGCCGCCGGACGCTGAGATACCGGTCGGGCAGCAGACCCCATTCCTGCCCACAGCCTACGACGCGTCGGGCAGCCCCTGCGCGGAAGCCACGTTCACCTGGACGACGAACAACCCGAGGGTCGCGACCGTCGACAGCAACGGCATCGCGACCGCCGTCAGTCCCGGGGTGGCGATAATCACCGCCACTACCGGGACCGGTGTGTCGGCCACCTCCGGCCAGGCAACGATCCTGGCGATGAGGGCAGGACCTGTGCCACGCGCCGAGGCGGCGCCGCCCGACTCGCTTGTGACGATCCCCGCCGCACCGGTTTTCCGCATGCCCGTAGAGGCGCCGCCGGTCATCCCGGCCCTCGAGCGGCTGCCCATGAACCCGCCGACCGTAACCGAAGCGCCCACGGCGAGGGACACCTCGCGATCCCCCAGTCCGGGCCCCCCTGGCACCCCCGGGAACCTGCTTGCGCCTGCCGCGCCGATCGACGCGCACTTGGCCGAGGAGCCGGCTTTGCTGCTCAGCCACCCCCAGCCGCGCTATCCCGAGAGGCTCAGGCAGGCTCGCGTTGAGGGTCGCGTCGTCGTGGAAGTCGTGCTCGACACGCTAGGTCGACCGGACCCTGCGTCGCTGCGTGTCGTGACGAGCGCGCACCCGCTCTTCGACGCTGAGGCATCCGCCGTGGTCCTGGCCTCGCGGTATCGCCCGGCGCGGATGGGCGGCCGGCCGGTGCGGGTGCGCATCCTCGTACCGGTGGGGTTCAGCTTGCAGCGGTAGCGACGCCGCCGCCGCGCTCATAGCTTTCGGGCGACCTTTTCGCCCGGGAATAGCGCTCATGCGCTTGGCTTTCGCCTTCCTGCTCGCAGCAACCGTTTCGGCTTCTGTGGCGTCCGCGCAGGTTCCGCAGCGTCTCGCGTTCGACAGCACGCAGGCGGACACCGTCTCCTGCGAGGGGTTCCGCCTCCAGTTCGTCGATTTCCGCGCCGATCAAACGGGGGGGAACGGTTTCGTGGTGCGGGTGCGCAACTCCTCCTCGGCGACGCGCAACTTCAATCCCTCGCACCTGCGCGCGCATCTGAAGAGCGGCCGCACCGTTTCCTTTCTGACGGGGGGCAGCGTCGCCTCCGAGTATCTCGAGGGCTCGCGCGTCTCGGGCATGGACGCCGAGGAGCGGTTCCGGCAGCAGATGGACATCCAGAACGATCCCCGATTCCAAGCAGGCCCCATCGCGGCCAACAGTGCCGAGGTCCGGTTCCTCGCGCTGGGCTGGAGCCGTCGGGTATCGGGAGACCCTCAGCAGATTCTACCTGTGACCCTCTGGTGCGGGAGCGAGCCGCTCGGCCAGATCAGCTTCGTCACTGCCGAGCACCACTGAGATGTCCTCGCACGGCCGCCGCGTGGCACGGATCGGATGCCTCGCGGCGGCCTTCGCCTTTGGCCTCGCCGCCCGCGCCCGGGCGGTGGCGCAACAGCCGGCTATTACGCCGGAGATGCTCGCCCGCCACATCCACGTTCTTGCCCACGACTCGATGCGGGGGCGCGCCACGCCCAGTCCCGAGCTCGAGAAGGCGGCCGCCTACGTCGAAGAAGTCTTCCGAGGCGCCGGGCTCGGTCCCGCCGGCGACGGGGGCGCGTATCAGCAACGGTTTCCGCTGCGCCCGAGCGCCGCGTCCGGCGACCCGAGCGCGCCGAACGTGGTGGGCCTGCTGGGCGGCCGCGATCCTGTGCTGCGCGGCGAGTACGTGGTCGTGGTCGCGCACATGGACCACCTGGGCATCGGGCGCTCCGAGAGGGGTGACTCCATTCGCAATGGCGCCGACGACAACGCCTCCGGCACGGCGGGAGTGCTCGCCCTCGCGGCAGCGTTCGGCCGTCAGGTCACGCGCCCGCGGCGGTCGATCCTCTTCCTCGTGGTGAGCGGCGAGGAGCGCGGGATGCTCGGCTCGCGCTACTTCGTCGCCCATCCGACCGTCCCGTTCGAGCGCATCGTCGGGCTCGTGAACCTCGACATGATCAGCCGCAACCGGCCGGACTCGGTATTCCTGAACGGGTGGGGGAAGAGCACCATCTCCGGGCTGGTGCGACGTCTGGCGGCGGAGCACCCGGAGCTCGGACTCGGAGTCGGCCCCGACGTCCAGGACCGGCCCCAGACGCCCGCCGACTCGGACCACTGGCCGTTCCAGCGCCGCGGTGTCCCGTACATTTTCTTCTATACCGGAGAGCACGGCGATTACCACGGGCCGACGGATCATGCGGAGCGGACCGACCCCGACAAGGCCTCGCGGGTGACGCGACTCGCGTTCTACACGGTGTGGGAGATGGCCGAGAGCACGGAGCGACCGCAGTGGGGAGCGGAAGCGCGCCGGCTCAACGTTTCACCGCGATGAGGCGCTCGCTGGCCGTGCTCGTCCTGGGCGGGTCGCTCGCGGGGGGGCCGCTCGCGCCGTCGCTCCCGCCGGCCCGGTCGCGAGCACTTGAGACATGCCCGGTCGTGCGGGCGCCGGCCTCGGCCGACACGTTGCTGATCGCCGGACGGTACTGGCACGCGCTGCAGGTGGTGCCGCCACCACCGCCGTCGCGACCACTGGCCGCCGGAGACGCGCTGCTCCACGCCGTCATCGCGGAAGGCCTGGGCCGCACGGCCCGTGTGGACGAGCTGGTTCGCCGCGCCCAGGGCGGCGATTCGCTCCCCGAGCTCCTCGCCCTCGCGGCCCGGGCGGACGAACGCGCCGGGCGGTGGGCCCTGGTCGAAGCCAAATATCGCCGGCTCGCTCAGCTTCCCTCCGCTCCGCCCGCGATGCGCGCGGCCGCGACGGTGCGGCTTGCCATGGCGCTTCAGCAGCTCGGCCGGCTGGACTCGGCGATCGCGGCGTGGCGGCAAGCGGCGCAGGCGCTACCCGAAATCGCCGACTGGCTCGCGCTCGCGCGCGCGGAAATCCAGCGCGACACCGCCGTCGCGTTCGCTTCCCTCTCCGCCGCGCGCACGCCGGGGGCGGCACAGCGCGCCGATCTCCTGGTGGCGCGACGGCGCCTCACTGCGGGGAACCTGCGCGGCGCCCTTGACGTCTACCGCCGGCTGGGTCGCACGCTGGAGATCGCGCGCGTCGAGTATGCCCTGGGGCAGTGGCGCTTGGCGCGGGTGCGCGCCGACTCGGTCCTCTTCGCCGACCCGACCAAGCCGGCGGCGCTGCTCGCGGCGACCTTCCTCACCGGGCGCTACGACACCCTGTCACTGCGCGAATATCTCGCCGTGAGTCGCGCCTACCGCGCCCGGGACGACCTCTCGTCCGCCGAGCGATTCGCGCGGCGGGCGATCGCGCGGTCCGATACCAGCGTCGGCGCCTGGCTCGAGCTGGGGCGTATCGAGTCCGAGCGCGGCGACCTTCGCGCGGCGCTCACCGCCCTCGACAGCGCGGCGGTGCGCCCGCGCGGCCGGCGGCGCACCGGATCCCCGCCCGCGACGCTGATCGCCTTCGCGCGCGCTCAAGCGCTTCAAGCCGCGGGCCGGTGGGACGAAGCGGCTCCCCTGGTCGACACGCTGGTGCGGGCGCACCCGGGCGACAGTAGTATCGCGCGCGCAGTGCTGTTCCTCGCCGACCACGACCGCGCGCGCGGCGAGGCCGCGAAAGAGCTCGCGCGCTACCGGGTCCTGAGGCGCCGGTTCCCCGGCACACCGGCCGCCAACGTGGCCCGCTTCCGCCTGGGACTGCTCGCCTACACGCGCGGGGCCGTGGACACGGCGGCCACGCTGGTCGCGGCGGCGTTCGCGCGCGACAGCACGCGGCAGCTCGGCCTCGCGCCGCGTTACTGGGACGCGCGCCTGCGGCTCGAGCTCGGCGACTCGGCGGCGGCGGCGGCGCTCCGGCGTATCGCCGCCGAGTATCCGCTGGGCTACTACGGCGTCCGCGCCCGCCAGCTTCTGGGCGACACGTCGAGCCTCCTCGTGGACACGGCCCTGGCGCTGCCCAAGCCGGGCTCGTTCCCGCCGGCCCGCGCCCGCGAGCGCATCAGACTGCTCGCGAGCCTGGGCTTCGATGCGGAGGCGCGCGCCGAAGCGACCGGGTGGGTGGGTGACACCTCCGCGTCGGTCCACGTCCTGGTCGCGGCCGCGGGCGCGGCGGCCGACGCGGGCTTGGCGCGCGAGGCGATCGCGCTGGGCGAGGCGGCACGGGCGCGGGCGGGGATGGTGCCCGGGGTCGCCCGCGCGCTCTTCCCCATATCCTACCGCGCGATAGTCGAGGCGGAGGCCGTCGAGCAGTGCATCGACCCGCTGCTCCTCGCGGCGATCATCCGCCAGGAGTCCCGATTCGAGCCGCGCGCCCGCTCGCGGGCCGGGGCCCGCGGCATCGGTCAGGTGATGCCGAGCACCGGGCGACAGCTCGCGGCGCGCATGCGCCTCGGGTCGTGGGACCCGGACCTGCTCTACGTCCCGGACTTCAACCTCCACCTGGGCTCGCGCTACCTCAACGACCGCATCAATGGGGACTCGCTTCCGATCTGGGCGGTGCTGGCGTCGTACAACGCCGGCCCCGACCGCGTGGCGCGCTGGCGTCGCTGGGCCGAGTTCGACGATGCCGATCTCTTCGCCGAGCGCGTCTCGATCCGCGAAACGCACGACTACGTCAAGACCGTGTACGCGAACTACGTGTGGTACCGCCAGGCCTATCGGCCCGCCCCGGCTCCCGCGCCGGCCGAGGGGCCGGCGGCGCCGGTGCCCTGAAGCCCTTCAGCACCGACGGCGGCCGGCTTAGAATGGTCGCATGAACCTGACCCGCACGTTGGTCGTCGCCTCCATTGGCGCGCTCGCGATCGCCGCCGCGGCGCGGCCGGCGCCCGCGCCCGCTTCGTTGCCGGTGCCCCCCGACTCGGGCGAGGTGCACCTCGCGGGAATCCGGCAGCTCACCTTCGAGGGCCAGAACGCGGAAGCGTACTTCTCGCCGGACGGCGCGAAGCTCATCTACCAGGCGACGGTGGACAGCGCGCGCTGCGATCAGCAGTACGTGATGAGCGTGGACGGGTCCGAGAACCGCCGCGTGTCGAACGGCGAGGGAAAGACGACGTGCGGTTACTTCTACGATCGCGGCCGCCGGATCTTCTACGCCTCCACCCATCTCGCGAGCCGCGAGTGTCCGCCGCCGCCCGACTATTCGCAGGGCTACGTCTGGAAGCTCGAGGATTTCGACATCTTCACCGCGCGGGTGGACGGCTCGGACGTGCGCCGCATCACCCGTACGCCGGGCTACGACGCCGAGGGGACCCTATCGCCGGACGGGCGGACCATCGTCTTCACGTCGGAGCAGGGCGGCGACCTCGACGTCTACACGATGCGCACCGACGGCTCAGAGGTGCGGCGGCTCACCACGGAGCTCGGCTACGACGGCGGTCCTTTCTTCTCGCACGACGGGCGCCTGATCGTCTACCGCGCCTTCCACCCGGGGCCGCCCGAGGAGCAGGCGGAGTACCGGTCGCTTCTCGCTCGGCACCTGGTGCGGCCCACCCGCATGGAGCTCTGGGTCATGAACGCCGACGGCACGAACCGACACCGGGTCACCAGCCTGGGCGGCGCGAACTTCGCGCCCTACTTCACGCCGGACGATCGCCGCATCATCTTCGCGTCGAACCAGGCCGACCCGCACGGCCGCAACTTCGATCTGTACCTCGTGAACCTCGATGGCACCGGCCTCGAGCGGGTCACGACCTATCCGGACTTCGACAGCTTCCCGATGTTTTCCCCGGACGGGCGGAAACTGGTGTGGGCTTCCAATCGTAACGGTCGGGTGCGCGGGGAAACGAACATTTTCATCGCCGATTGGGTACCTTGAACGGCAGGTAGCAGGCGCCGCAGGCGCCACAGGCCCACAGACGCCACAGGAAAGAAGACATGGCCGAGCAGGTGAGTCAGCAGAGGCAGCCTTCCGCGGAAGCGGGCGCCTCGCAGCCTAAGTCATTCCGCCGATGGGCCTGGGAGTGGCTGAAGTCCATTGGCGTTGCCCTGGTGATCTGGTTCGTGCTGCGCGCGCTGCTCGTGGAGGCGTTCCGCATCCCCTCCTCGAGCATGGAGCGCACGCTGCTGGTGGGCGACTTCTTGTTCGTGAACAAGGCGCTCTACGGGGCGGAGGTGCCGTTCATTCACACGCGGCTCCCGGCGTTCCGCGAGCCGCAGCTCGGTGACATCGTGGTCTTCGACTCGAAGACCCAGGCCAACGTGAAGGTCGTGAAGCGCGTCGTCGGCGTTCCCGGCGACACGCTCGAGATGCGCGACAACGTGCTGTACCGGAACTTCGCGCCGCTCCCCGAGGGCTACACGCAGCACGTGGACTCGACGTCCGACCCCGCGGACCCGGAGATGCGCACCTGGCAGCTCGAGTATCTGCTCCCGAGCGTGGATCGCGATACCTATCACCCCACCCGCGGCACCTGGGGCCCCATCGTCGTGCCCACCGGCCAGTATTTCGTGATGGGGGACAACCGCGACAACTCCTACGACTCCCGTTACTGGGGATTCGTGGATCGCCGCGTCATCCGCGGCCGACCACTCTTCGTCTACTACTCCTTCGACCACGATTCGTGGAAGGCCCTGCCGTTCGTCACCGCGATTCGGTGGGGACGGATTGGGACACGGCCGCACTGAGAAAGGCGTTGAAGAGAGAAAGGCGTTGAAAGTTGAAGAAAAAGGGGCGTTGAACGGTTCAACGCCTTTCTCTCTTCGACCTTCAACGCTCTCTTCTCTTCAACAGCTTTCCCCGCCAATCCAACCTCCCCCTCGCCGGCGTAGACCCTTTGAGGCTTCGAGGATCGGGCGTAGATTCGCGTGACATGCGCGACACGGATATCGGGGGTCACCACGCGAGGGGCGTGGCGCGCCATCATGGCCGTTAGTCCGGCGCTGGTGGCGGATCGCGATCTAGTCGCCCGGATGGCCGAGGGCGACGAGGAAGCCCTGGGCACGCTGTACGACCGGTACGGCAAGACCCTCTACGCGCTCGCCTATCGCATCCTGGGCGATCGCGACGACGCCGAAGAAGTAGTCATGGACGCGCTGGCGCAGGCGTGGCGGTCGGCGGCGACCTACGCGGCGGACCGCGGCAGCGTCGCCGCGTGGCTCGTCGTGCTGGTGCGC
>JACORV010000078.1 GCA_016179225.1 Gemmatimonadota bacterium
CTTCGGCTCCCCTGCCGCCCCGAACAGGGCCTCGACGGACCGGCGGGGAATCCAGGCATCGTCGGCCGAGGCGATCACCAGCAGCGGGCGCGGCGCTATCCTGCCGACGGTGCGCACCGGCTCGATGGGCCGGAGCGCTGCGCCGAGCAGCCGTGCGACGATGGGGCGCAGCCAGGCCGACCGCACGTCCTCCGACAGGTTAGCCGCTAACAGCCGCCACAACTCCCCGCCGCCGTACAGCAGCGCCACGGCGCGGGGCCGCGTGTCGGCCGCGGCCCACGCCGCCACCGGCGGCACGCCGAGGCTGGCACCGACCGCGGCGAGCGGGGCGCCCTCGCCCGCGCGCCGGACCAGGTAGGTCGCGGCCACGCTCAGAGCCTGCGGCGTCGCCACGATCTCGGCCCGCAGCCGCGGCAGGCGCAGCAGGAACCGCGCGCCGCGTAGCCGCACCAGCTCCGCCCACGGGTAGTCGCATGAGAGCGCCATCCCCGCGTACGCGGAATCGAGATACCGCACCGCGTTGCGCCCGGTCCGCCGGCCCCCGGCCACCAGCAACGCGGGCGCGCCCGAAGGAGACGGCGGAGCGGCGGGCCCGCGCAGCAGGCACGTCAGGGTGCGCCCGCGCGAGGTGGTGAGCGTCACCCGCTCGATCGCCGGACCAGGACTCGGCGTCGAGTCGGCCGACGTCTCCACCGAGGCGAGCGTGCCGTAGCGAACGGGACGGCCGGTCACGAGCCACGATCCGCTCGCGACGACGGCGGCGCCCGCTATCCCCAGGAACACGCGGCGCGTCTTCATGAGTGCCGGACGTCAAGTTGTGCCACCCCGGCTCCTCCGCGCTACCCGCCGCCGCGACCAGCTCGTTGCGCGGTGAAACGCACTGGAGAGACCCGGCACGTGAACCGAGCGGGCTCTGCATGATTCCGCTCCGCAACGCAACGAATTGGTGACGCCCAGGGTGCAGGTACGCCATACTGTGGGGCGTGTCCACTTGCCATTTCCCCGCGCAGCCGAGCAGACTATGGGTATGCCACAAAGCGCCACCCGCTGGACGGCCGAGATGGCCCGGGCCCTGCCTGACGACGGCAACCGGTACGAAGTCGTGGACGGGGAGCTGCTGGTGACGCCCGCACCGCGACGCCTGCACCAGTACGCAGTCATACACCTGGCAGCCGCCTTGCTCGACTATGTCCGAGGGGCTGACATCGGCGTGGTGCTCACCTCGCCGGCGGACATCGAGCTCGACCCCCACGGCATGGTCCAGCCGGATGTGTTCGTCGAGGGGCTCGTTGGTGGCCGGCCAGCGCGAGACTGGAACACCGGCGCGCCGCTGCTGCTGGTCGTCGAGGTCGTCTCGCCGTCCACCGCTCGCGCCGACCGGACGATCAAGCGGCGCCGCTACCAGCGAGCCGGCATTCCGGAGTACTGGATCGTGGACCCGGACGCGCGCACCATCGAGCGCTGGCGCCCGGACGACGAGCGCCCGGAGGTGCTGAGCGAGTCCATCACCTGGCGTCCGTCGCCGGAGGCCGAGCCGCTCACGATTGACCTGCCGTCCTTCTTCGCCCGCAACCACGGCGAGGTGCCGTAGCAGCCCGACCGGAGGCAGGCCGCTGTCGCAGCACGAGAGAGCCGGGGAGGACGTCTCCCTGGCTCTCGTGTTTCCCGGCCGGTGCGGCGCTCACCGCTGGCCCCAGAGTTTGACCGGGTTGGGGAGCATGTTCCAGCAGTACTCGACGCCACGCCTGTTCGCGGCTCGCCGAGTCGGCGGCCTGGAGCAGGTGGCTGAGCTCGGGGGTAAGCGCTCCGGCCACCGCAGCATCGTGAGGGGGACCCTCAATCCTAGCCCACGGGTGGGATGACCGATAGAGAGCGCGAGAAAGAGCGGCCGGCCTCTGGCGAGGCCAGCGGCGGCGGGATAACGTCTCCCGAGGGACGGAACCGCCTCCAGCTCATGCCTGGCAAGAAGAGGGTTCGCCGCGGCCCGCGAGGGCGTGGCCGAGCGGCGAAGGCGCCGCTCAGCCCGGGCGCGCTGTGGCGGTCGCTCGTCTCGTGCTCCCCCGACTACATCATGATCGTGGAGCGGGACGGCCGGATCCGGTACATCAACCGGACGCCGGACTTCGCCGCGAAGCTGCTGGGCCGCACGATCTTCGACATCGCGCCGCAAGAAGAGGTCGCGGGCGCCCACGTCGCGCTGGAGCGCGTCTTCCGCACCGGTGAGCCGGAAGTCCACGAGTCCAGCGGCACCGGTCCAGGCGGGACGACCGCGTGGTACGAGAGCCGCATGGTGCCGATCCGGACGAAGGACCGCGTCGTGGCGGTGTTGATCTGCATCTCTGAAATCACGGCGCGCAAGCAGACGGAAGCCACGCTTCGAGAGAGCCAGGAGCGGCTCCGGGCTCTGTTCAAAGGGCTGCCGCTACCCACCTATGCGTGGAAGAAGGCGGGCGAGGACTTCGTACTCGTCGACTACAACGACGCCGGCGAGGTCATCACCCACGGGAAGATTGCGAGCTACCTGGGGATCGCCGCTTCGGCCTTGTACCCCGACCAGCCCGAGATCGTGGCGGACCTCGCTCGGTGTTTCGCCGAGCGGACCTCGATCTCCCGGGAGATGACCTATCGGTTCCGGTCCACGGGCGAGGAGCGCCCGCTCGCGGTGACGTACGGCTTCGCGCCGCCCGACGGCGTGGTGGTGCACACGGAGGACATCACCGAGCGCAAGCGCGCGGAGCAGGCGCTGCAGGCGCGGGAGCGGCAGCAGGCGGCCGTAGCGGAGTTGGGCCAGCAAGCCTTCCAGGGCCTGGCCCTCGCGGCCCTCATTGACGAGACCGTCGCCGCCGTCACCCGCACTCTGGACGTGAAACACTGTGGGCTTCTCGAACGCCTTTCTGACGGTCGCTTGCTGCTGCGTGCGGGGACAGGCTGGAGACAGGGATTGGTGGGACGCGCCATCGTTGGCTGGGGGACACAGTCATTGGCGGGCTACACCCTCGTCCAGGGAGAGCCGGTGATCGTCGCGGACCTGCGAGCCGAAACGCGCTTCTCCGTGCCACCGCTGCTTCGGGAGCATGGCATGGTCTGCGCCGCGAGCGTCCCCATCTCCGGCGAGGGATCCGCGTTCGGCGTCCTCGAGGTGTGCACAACGCGGCCGCGCGTCTTCACCCAGGACGATGTCCACTTTCTCCAGGCGGTCGCCAACGTCGTGGCCACGGCGATAGTGCGGAAACGCGAGGACGAGCTTCGCCACCAGCTCCTGAAGCAACGGATTTTCGCGCAGGAAGAGGAGCGGCGCCGGATCGCCCGGGAGCTGCACGACGAGGCGGGCCAGGCGCTCACGTCACTGCTCGTGGGGCTGCGCACGATCCAGGACGCGCCAAGCGTGAGCGAAGCGCACGCCGGCGCTGCGGCCCTGCGGCAGATTGCCGCGGACGTCGTCGACGAGCTGGGCCGCCTGGCGCGAGGGCTACACCCTACCGTCCTGGACGACCTTGGCCTCGTGCCGGCCGTCGCCCGCTTCGCTCGCGAACATGCCCAGCTGTACGGCATCGCCGTCAACGTAGACACGAGCCACCTGGGTGCTGAGCGCCTGCCGCCCGCGGTAGAGACGACGCTCTACCGCATCCTCCAGGAGGCGATGACGAACGTGGTGAAGCACGCCGCGGCAGAGACGGTCGAGATCAGGCTCAGACGGGAGGGCTCGGTGGCGGAACTGATCGTACGAGTCGACGGGGAGGGCATGGGCCTGAGCGCCGAGCCAGGGGAGGCGACGCCCGGGCGGCTGGGCCTGCTCGGCATCCGGGTACGCGCCGACCTGC
>JACORV010000079.1 GCA_016179225.1 Gemmatimonadota bacterium
GCTCGGCCAGCGAGCGCACGTACCCGCCGATCGCCTCGAGGCCCAGCTCCATCAGGAGGCCGATCGAGGTCGCCATGCCGAGCTGGTCCTGGAAGGCGACGGTGTGCACCTCGAAGCGGCGCGCGTCGTCGCGCAGCCGGTCCGTGTAGTTCACGAGGTTGGTGAAGTCCTCGGTGCCCGCGAACGCCATCCATCCCACCGTCGCCGGCTCCAGCGACGCGATGAGGTCCCGCCGCACGTAGCAGAACCCGGAGCCCCACGGCGAGAGGAGCCACTTCTGCCCGCCGCACGCGAGCACGTCCACCGGCGTCTCGCGCACGTCGAGCGGTGAGTTGCCGAGCCCCTGGATCGCATCCACTACCAGGTACGCGCCGTGGGCGCGACAGGCGGCGCTGAGCCGCCCGAGGTCGGCCTTGAAGCCGTTGTGGAACTGCACGAACGACACGGCGAGCACGCGGACCCCGGGGTCGGCGAGCCGCTCGACGAGGTAGTCCTCGTCGGGGAAGCCATCGGCGGTGACGGGCGCCAGCTCGACCTCGATGCCTCGCTTCCGCAGCGCGAGCCACGGATAGACGTTGGCTGGAAACTCGCGGTCGCTGAGGAGGATGGTCTCACCGGCGGCGAGCGGCAGCGCGCCCGCGGCGACGTTGACGCCGTACGACGTGTTGGCGGTCAGCGCGATCTCCTCGGGCGTGGCGATGATCATGCGCGCCGCGGCTTTCCGGGCGTCCGCGAGGTGCGCCATGAGATCGCGGTCCGGCAGCAGGTGCGGCGCGGTGCGTTTGGCGTTGAAGGCCTCGAGCGCGAGACGCGTTCGCTCGGGGATCGGACCGATGGAGGCGTTGTTGAGGTAGGTGGTCGCCGCGGTCCACGGGAACTCGCGGTCCCGCAGCTCCCGCACCACGTCGCGGAGCCCCGGTGTAGCGGCGACGGGCGTCATGAATGGAGTGGCGCGGGCATGGTGACCGCGGCTACGTTAACCCCCGATGCGACGGCGCGGCAAGCGGCGGTGAATCCTTCCTGGCGTTTCAGTCTCGTCCTGGGCGGCGGCGGCATGCGTGGCCTCGCGCACGTGGGCGTGCTCCGCGCGCTCGAGGAGCACGACTGGACGCCCACCGAGGTCGTCGGAACGAGCATCGGCTCGCTCCTCGGCGCGGCGTGGGCGACCGGCCGCTACACGGTGCCCGAGATGGAGCATATCTCCCTCGGCCTGCGGCGCCGCGACATCTTCCAGATCGCCCACGCCGATATGGCCTTCAAGCGGATGCGCTCGCCCGCGCTGTACCGCTCCGAGCCGCTGATGGAGCTCATCCTCCGCCTGGTAGGCGACATCGCCTTCAAGGACCTCGCCCGCCGCCTGATCATCAACTCGGTGGACATCAACAGCGGCACGCAGATGTACTGGGGCTTGCCGGGCCTCGAGGACGTGCGCGTGGCCGACGCGGTCTTCGCGTCGTGCGCGCTGCCCGGCTTCTTCGCGCCCCACGAGATTCGCGGCGGCTACTACGTGGACGGCGCGATCGTGGACAACCTGCCGGTCCGCATCGCGGCCTCGCGCGGCGTGGACGCGGTCGTCGCGGTGAACGTCGGCGCCTCCAGCCTCCTGCGCGCCGACACGCAGGACGCGGGCTTCGCGGCGGTGTACGCGCGCGGCAGCGAGATCGTCTTCCAGCAGGCAATGGAATGGCACCTGCGCTCCTGGACCAAGCCGCCGCTCCTCCTCGTGCAGCCGAGCGTGCAGCAGCTACCGATGATGTCGTTCGATCACACGCGGGAACTGATGGACGAGGGGCACCGCGCCACGCGCATGGCGCTCGAAACGGCCGGTGGCGCCGTCCGCACCGCCGGTGGCGGTATCTTCCCGCGCCGCCTGGTGCAGATCCACGTCAACCGCGAGCGGTGCATCGGCTGCGGTGCCTGCGTGAGCTACGCACCGTCAGGAATGTTCCGCATGGAGAACGGCAAGGCGGTAGGGCCGGATCAGCCCTGCGAATGGTCTCCGGTCGACGGCGACTTCATCCGCCACTGCCCGACCTTCGCGATCACGGCGAGGCCGGCGCGATAGGCCGGCCGCCGGACGGGTTGTGGAGGAATCATGAGGACCACAGAGAGGACGCCACGGCGGCCGGCGGGTACCCTCGTACTGTTAGGCGCGCTGAGCTCGCTCCTAACCGCAGGATGCTCGGTCAACCGCTTCGCCGTGAACAAGCTTGGGGACGCGCTGGCCGAGTCCGGCACGACCTTCGCATCCGACGACGACCCGGAGCTGGTGGGCGAGGCGACACCGTTCAGCCTCAAGCTCATCGAGAGTCTACTGGCGGCGTCGCCCGAGCATCGGGGACTGCTTTTCGCCGCGGCGGCGGGGTTCACGAAGTACTCCTACGCGTTCGTCCAGCAGGAAGCCGAGCAGCTGGAAGACCAGGACGTCACGCGCGCCGCGGCCGCCCGCGCGCGCGCCAGACGGCTGTACCTGCGGGCGAGGGACTACGGCCTGCGCGGACTGGAAACCCGCCACGGCCACTTCGGGGAAAGACTCCGGACCGACGCTGGCGGCGCGGTGCGCGCGGCCACGGTCGCGGACGTGCCGCTCCTCTTCTGGACGGCGGCAGCTTGGGGCGCGGCGATCGCCATCTCGAAGGACAGCCCCGACCTCGTCGCCGATCAGATGTTAGTCGAGGCCTTGATCGACCGCGCCCTCGAGCTGGATGAGCGGTTTGACGACGGCGCCATCCACGTCTTCCTCATCAGCTACGAGTTGGTGCGCCAGGGCGCCCGTGGCGACCCCACCGAACGCGCCCGGGCGCACTTCGACCGTGCGGTGAGCCTCACCGGAGGGCGACTGGCTTCGCCGTTCGTCTCCCTGGCGGAAGGCGTGAGCGTGAGCCGGCAGGATCGCCGCGAGTTCGAGTCCCTGCTGCAGCGAGCGCTCGCCATCGATCCGGACGCCAGGCTCGAGTGGCGTCTCGCCAACCTGATCATGCAGCGGCGCGCGCTCTGGCTGCTTTCGCGGGCGGAGCAACTGTTCCTCGACGAGACTCCCGGGTCCGCAAGCCTCC
>JACORV010000080.1 GCA_016179225.1 Gemmatimonadota bacterium
AGCGAGAACATCAGGAACACGAACACGATCAGCCACCAGGAGAGCCGCGCCGCGGCGGCCGCCGGCGGGCGGGTGACGCCCGCCGTGCGCAGCGCCGCCGTCACCCCGTGACGCTCGCAGAACGCGTCGAACCGCACCATCTTGAGCAGCACGCCCACGACTAGGCGCACCCCATACGCCGCGACGATCCCGGCCAGCAGCACCAGGACCATGGCGAGGAAGTTGTTGAGCAGGAACCCCAGCGCCTGGTCCACGAACCGCCGCAGCGGCTCGAGGATCGCGTCGTCCCAGAACGTCTTGTCCATCGGTTGCGCCTCCCGTTGGGTTAGCGGCGCCGGTCGTCCCAGCGCTCGATCAGGTACGGCCTCAGCGTCTCGTACAGCCCGCACAGACGCTCGATCTCCGCCTCCACCTCCTCGCCGCCGCTGGTCGCGGTCAGGCGCACGAACGCCGCCGTGCGGCCGAGATAGAGCGGGATCATAGCTTTAAGCAGGTGCTGCCGGGGCAACACGCCTCGCTGGTAGCCGGCCCCGGCCTCGTATACCGTGCGCACCCACAGCTCGGGCGGGAATGCCTCGGCGCCGCCATCGTTGGCCGCGCGCGCCAGCGCCGCGCAGGTCTCGGGCGTGAAGATCGTCCGCCACACCGGCATCAGGTCGGCCGCGCCCTGCCGGAACATCGCCACCATGCGGTCCACGTTGACCTGGACGGGCTCGACCCCGACGGTGTAGCGGAACCCGAAGGTCGGCACGTCCACGCTGCTCCGCGTCGCGTCCCAGACCGCGCGGTAGCGGCCCATCAGCTCGAATACGGTCCCCACGACCTGAGTGAACATCGCCGTGAGATCAGCACCGGGATCCTTGGTGTCGTGGATCTTGGCCCCCAGGTACGACTGGGCGACCTGGTAGCCGTCGGCGATCGCCCGGGTCGTCATCCAGACGTCAATCCCGTAGCGCGCCACGTCCTCCTCCCAGGCGTGGCCCTCGACGTAGTGAGCGGCCAGCGCTCCCGACAGGCCGAAGTCGCCGCCGATCGGCTGCCGCACCCGCTTGCCGTACAGCGCGCGTGTGAGCGGGTAGACGATGCTGTTGGTGATCGTGCCGTCGTATTTGTGTCGCGAGTACAGCGGGGCGACCAAGTCAACTCCGTGGCGCAGCACCGGCTCGAGCAGCAGGTGGACCCACTCGGGGTTGATGCTGCGCAGGTCGCTGTCCACCACCAGGCAGGCGCGGGCCCCGACCCGCGCGGCCACCGCGAAGATGGTGCGCAGGGCGCTGCCCTTGCCCGGCACGCCGAGGTAGCCCGTGGAGAGCCGGTGCAGCGGCTGGGTGCGGTGCTGGAGAAGCAGGGTGCGGTACTCCCCCGTGTCGGCCCGAAGCACGATGTCGGGCGTGCCGTCGGAGGAGCCGCCGTCGGAGTTCACCAGCAGGCACGGAAGGTCCGGGTAGTACTTCGCCAGCCCGGCGCCGATGGCGCACACGACGTGCTCTATGGTACGCGCGTTGTTGAAGCTCGGAATGCCGACCACGATCTCCGCGCGGCCGATGCGGTCGACCTCCTGCGCGAGTTCGGGGCGAAGCAGCGTGTCGGGCGTCACGGCGGTGCCGGGCGGCGGTGGTTGAGGTACACTAGCCCCGTCCCGGCCCATCCGGAACCCTGGCACCCGCCCGTCCTCACGCGCGCAGCGCGACGATCACGTCGGCGACGTTCGCGCCGGTGGCGCCGGTCACGAGGTACCCGCCCGCGCGCCGGTAGAAGCCGTGGGAGTCGTTGGCCTCGAGGAAGGCGCCACAATCGAGGCCGAGCCGGTCCGCCGCTGCGCGCACCGCGTCGTCGGCGATGGCGCCGGCCAGATCGCCGTTGTCGCGGCCATCGGTGGCGAGCGTCACCACGCACTCGCCCTCGCGCACCAGGCGCAGCGCCGCCAGGGCCAGCTCGCAATTGCGACCGCCGGACCCCGGGGCCCGCACCGTGACGGTGGACTCGCCGCCGAACAGCACCGCGCTCCCCGGCGCAGCGGCGCGCAACTCCCGCACCACGCGCCCGGCGACCTCCCGTGCCTCGCCCGCGAACGCCGGGTCGGCGATCCTCGCCGCGAGGCCGCCCTGGCGCGCCCGCTCCACCATCGCCTCGAGCGCGACCCCGTTCGACACCACCAGCGCGTGCCGCACGCCCGCGAAGTACCGGTCCTCCTTCGGCGTCTCCCGCAGCAGTTCCGGCGCGATGCCGGGCGAGCGTAACAGGCCGTGGCGGGCGAGGACGGCGCGTGCGTCGGCGACCGTGGTCGTGTCCCGTGCCGTGGGGCCCGACGCCACGAACTCGAGATCGGCTCCCGGCACGTCCGAGAAGACGAGACTCACCACCGGCGCGGGAAACGCATGCCGGGCGAGCCATCCCCCGCGCGCCAGGGAGGTGTGCTTGCGCACGGTGTTGATCTCCCGGATCGTGGCACCGGCGCGAAACAGCTCCTGCAACGCTGCCGCCTCGTCCTCCCACGTCAGCCCCTCCGCCGGCAGGCACAGGAGCGTGGACCCTCCGCCCGACACCACGGCGAGGACGAGGTCGTGTGCGCCTGCTTCCTGGACCAGCGCCAGCATCCCGCGCGTGGCCGCGACGTTGGCCGCCGACGGCATCGGATGGGTGCCCGCGCAGTAGGTCAGCCCGGGCACGCGACCCGCCGCAGCCGCCTCGCCGACATCGAGCACGATCCCGCCGGCGAGCCGACCCCCGAGGATCTCACCCAGCGCGTCCGCCGCCGCGGCGGCGCACTTCCCGACCGCCACCAGCAGCAGGCGCCCACGCGGCAGGGCATGCGCCCGTCCGGCCACGGAGAGGCTTCGGTCCTCCAGGCGCACGGTGCGCCGCACCGCGGCGCGCGTATCGATCGCCTCGAGCGCCGCATCCGCCAGGGCGAGCGCCTGGGCTCGCAGCGGGGTGGTCGCCAGCTCAGCGGCGTTGCGTACCCTCACGCAGCGGCCGCCCCGAAGATCCGCGGCAGGACGAGCAGCACCGCCAGCATCGCCGCGAACGCGCCAAGGAGCAGCAGCGCCTCACGCCTCGGCCAGGCCGGCCACACCGCCACCGCGGGCGCGCTCCCGCCGGCGAGCGCCACCCCTGTCGCGGCGAGAAACCCGGTGACGTTCCACCACAGCCACGAGACCGACGGCGCGAGCGCGCCCATCGCGAGGTTGGCCGCGAGTCCGGTAACCAGCCCGGCGACGGCGGCGCGGCCCCCCACCACCGGCGCCACGGCGCCGAGCACGAACACGGCGAGCACCGGGCCGTAGAAGGCCGAGCCCACCTGGTTCACCAGCTCGAGCACGCCGGAACCGCTCCGCGCAAAGGCCGTCCCAGCGAGGACCGCGAAGACGCCCCAGCCCAGCGAGGTCAACCGACCCAGCCGCGCCGGCCGTGCCGTGGGATCGAGACGCAGCACGTCGTCGAGGGTGACGGCGGCGAGCGAATTCAGGGTCGAGTCGATGGAGGACATCGCCGCCGCGAGGATCCCCGCGAGGAACAGGCCGCGTAGTCCGCTGGGGAGGTACTCCATCATGAAGACCGGCACCAGCCGGTCCGCGGGCTGCCCCTGCATCGCGGCGGCGAAGCCGGCGTCGGTGCGGAGCAGCCCCGCCAGCAGCAGTCCCAACCCGCAATAGGTGAGGACCAGCGGGAACCGCAGCAGCCCGTTGAGCAGCAGGGCGCGCCGCGCGCCGGCCTCGTCACGCGCCGTCAGGAGCCGTTGCGCCTGGGTCTGGTCGCACGCGTAGTACGAAAGGTACAGGAACACGCCGCCAAGAAGCATCGGCCAGAAGGCGAACGAGTCCCCGCCCAGGCCGGTGCCGAGGACCAGCGTCGTGGCGCGCTCGGCGGGGATGGCGTCGAGCACCGCGGGGCCGGCGTGTCCGATGATGAACACCGCGCCCGCGAGCGTGCCGCCCCACAGCACCGCCAGCTGCACGACATCGCTCCAGATGTCCGCCACGATGCCGCCGACGCTGGTGTAGGCGAGGGAGAACAGCCCGATGGCCACGATGGCGGCGTCTACCGGCCAGCCCAGCGCGTGCGCGACGACCAGAGCGGAGGCGTACAGGATCACGCCCAGCGCGAGCCCGCGCGACAGGAGGAAGGTCGCCGCCAGGGCGCGCCGCGTGCCGAGGCCGAACCGCCGCTCGGCGAACGCGTAGATGGACGGTCCGCGCGAGGCGCGCAGCAGCGGCAGCAGCACCGTGATCGCCAGGAGCATCGCGAGCGGCAGCGCCAACTCGTACTGCAGCCAGCGCAGCCCGCCGCCGGGGCGGAGCGCGACGAAGGCCGGCGCCCCCACGAGGCTGACCGCGCTGGCCTGGTTGGCGAGGATCGAGAAGGCGAGCGTAGACCCGCCCATCGCGCGTCCGGCGAGAAAGTAGTCGTGCCCGGTGCGCTGGCGTTTCGCCAGGGCGAGCGCCATCCCGATGACCGCCGCCAGGTAGGCGACAACCACCGCTACATCCGCCGCCGTCAGTGGGTCTGACTCCGGGTGGGTGAGACCCGCCACCCCGGCCGGACCCGGATCATGGCGCGCCCGGCTGCTGTTCGGCTCCGCCGGTCGCGAAGCCCCGGAACGCGCTCCGGTACGCTTCACCCAGGGCCGTGCGGTCGATCATGAAAACCAGGGCGGACGTCAGCACGATCGAGAAGAACACGACGGCGTACGCCACGTCACGCATGGCCGCTCCGCCGACCACGCCCTGCTGGACAGGCAGCGAGGCCAGCACCGCAGCGGCGAGGCCCTTGGGCACCATCACCGCACACGTGGCTGCGTCGGCGCGCGTCATGTCCTTGGGGGCCGAAACCGCGACCACCGGCGCGCGCACGGCGAACAGCAGCAGCGTTGTGACCAGAGCGACGGAGACGATCTGGGGATGGGTCAACACCAGCGACAGGCCGATGTACACGAAGAAGAACGTCTTGAGCAGGAAGACGGCTTCGCCGAAGAACGCCTTCTCCGTGTCCGTCAGGCTGACGGGCTCTGCGGGGAGCCAGCGACGCAGCGGCCCGACCCGGAACACCCCCGGGTTCCCCAGGGTGACGCCGAACGCCAGCGATGCGATCGCACCGCTGAAGCCCAGCAGTTCCACCACGCCAAAGACGACGAACACGAACGCACCGGTGGTGAAGACCGAGTGCTTCAGCTCCCGGATCCGGCGCAGCAGAACGGACCAGATCTGGCCCGCCGCGACACCTGCCGCCGCCGCCAGCACCAGCGCTGAGATCATCCCGCCGAGCATGTGACCTACGTCGAGGCTTCCGAGCCTGACAGACTCCAGCAAGGCAAGGGCCACGACGATGCACAACACGTCCGTCACCGCCGACTCCATGGCCAGGATGGTGCGGGCCAGCGTGCCGAGGCGCAATTGCTGGATCAGGGGAATCACCACGGCGGACGAGGTGCCACCGAGCATGGCGCCGAGCATCAGCGATCGACGCACGCCAAGATCGAGCAGGCCATAGGCCACAGCGGCGACCACGACGACACTCGCCGCGAAATTGACCACCGACACGGCGGCGGTTCCCTTCACGGCGCGGACCAGCTCCCGCACGTCGAGGCCCAGCCCTGCCTCGAACAGAATGATGACCAGCGTGATCACGGTGAACACCGGCCCCACGGCGCCGAAGTGACGCGGTGCCACGAGGTCGGTGAGGGGGCCCAGGACGAAGCCGATCAGGATCAGGAACAGGACGTCGGGGATGCGGGTACGCCCGAACACGCCGGCGAACAAATGGGCCAGGAACACGAGCAACCCCACGAACGCGATGACGGCAGCCGTGTTCACGCGACCCCCCGCGCGGAGAACGACCGAGGATACCGCTTGCCGCCGGGCAAGTCGGCCCGCATCCCAATCAGCACCAAGAAAATCGGCACCAGGAGAGCCGCGCCGGCGCCGAGACCAAAGCGGCGAGCGGGATCATCGCCCGCCTGCGGCTCACAGCGGCCTTTCCTTCAGCGCCGCGGCCACCTGCCGGAACGCTTCCCCGCGATGACTGACCCGGTTCTTCTCCTCCGGCGCCAGCTCGGCGAAGGCCTTGCCGAGCCCCTCGTGGAAGAACAGCGGGTCGTAGCCGAAGCCGCCGGTGCCCCGTGGCTCTTCCAAGATCCGCCCCCAGCAGCGTCCGGCGAACGATTCCGGCGGCGCGCTGGGCCGCCTGAGCAGCACGGCCACGCAGAGGTACGAGGCGCGGCGGCGCGCCGCGTCCGCGCCCGTGAGCCGGCGGAGCAGCTCTTCGTTGTTGGCTTGGTCCAACTCCTTGCCCGCCAGCGAGGCCCCCTGCGGCGAGAAGCGCTTCGACTTCACGCCGGGCGCGCCGAGGAGCGAGAGCACCTCAAGGCCCGAATCGTCCGCGACGGTGGCGAGGCCGGTGAGCTTGGCGAAGTACTCCGCCTTGGCGCGCGCGTTGGAGAGGAACGAATCGAACTCCTCGACGGTTTCTTCTTTGGCGCTCCACGCGACGTGCGCGCCCTCGAGGGAAAGAAGTTCGACGTCCGCGCCGGCGCCCTTCAGGATCTCGCTGATCTCGCGCATCTTGTCGGCGCTGCGGGTGGCCAGAAGCAGCTTGTTCACCGTCCCAGCGCCTCGCGCTGCAGGGCGAAGAGGCGCGCGGTGCCGCCCAGGGCAAGGTCGAGCAGCTGGTCCAGGTCGGCGCGCGAGAAGGTGCCGTGCTCGCCGGTGCCCTGCACCTCCACCAGCCGGTCCGGCTCCGCGACGACGACGTTCGCGTCCACCTCGGCGTGGCGGTCCTCGGCGTAGGCCAGATCGAGCCGCGGCACGCCCTCGAGGATGCCCACGCTCACCGCCGCCACGAGACGTGCGAACGGGTCGGCGACGCCGGTCGTGCGCGCCAGCCAGGCACACGCGTCCGCGAGCGCGACGGCCGCGCCGGTCACCGCCGCGGTGCGCGTGCCGCAGTCCGCCTGGAGGACGTCGCAGTCCACCCGGATGGTGTGCTCGCCGAAGCCGAAGCCGGTGAGGGCGGCGCGCAGGCTCCGGCCGATGAGGCGCTGGATCTCCTGGGTCCGGCCGCCCGCACCCTGCCGCTCCCGCGCGGTGCGCTCGAGCGTCGCGCGCGGCAGCATCGCGTATTCGGCCGTCACCCATCCCTGCCCGCTCCCCCGACGCCACGCAGGCACGTTCGCCTCGACCGACGCCGTGCAGAGCACCAGCGTCCCGCCCATCCGCACCAGACAGGAGCCTTCGGCATAGGGATTTGCGCCACGCTCCAGCGTCACCGGCCGGAGATCCGCGGCGCCGCGTCCGTCAGGTCTGTCCACGTTGCGCCTTCGCGATGAAGTTGGTGGTCGAGTAGCCCTCCTCCAGCGGAACGCGCACCACCCGTCCGCCCCGCCGGGTCACGAGGTCCGCACCCACGACCGCGTCTGGTGCGTAGTCGGCGCCCTTCACCAGCACGTCGGGCTCGAGCGCCGCGATCAGCTCCCGCGGTGTGTCCCCGTCGAACAGCACCACGACATCCACGCTCTCGAGCCCGGCCAGGACGAACGCCCGGTCGCGCTCCCCGTTGATCGGGCGGTCCGGTCCCTTCCCGAGCCGCCGCGCGGAGGCATCGGTGTTGACGCCGACCACCAGGGCGTCCCCCTCGGTGCGGGCCGCCGCGAGCAGCGCCACGTGCCCGCGATGCAGCACGTCGAAGACGCCGTTCGTGAAAACGACGACGCCCCGCATGGCACGACGCCACCGCACGGCCGCCTCGCGATCGAGGATCTTGCGGTCGGGGGCGAAGCGTGCGCCGCCGGAGTGGGGCACTAGAGCGGGACGCGCGCGCCGGGCGTGAAGTGGAAGCGGATGACCTTCGTGTAGCCGGGCAGCTCGATCGCGACCGAGTCGTCGTACTCGGCGTGGATCAAGATCTCGCGCGGATTCGCCGAGCGGCGGATGTCCCACTGCCTCGTGCCCAGGGGGAGGCCGAGGGTGTCGGCCCGCGCCACCAGCCGCCGGCGGATGACGTCGTCGCTGAGCGTCGGCGCGAACTGGGCCTGAGTCTTCACCTCGTCCTGCATCCGGTAGTACCGGAAGTACACCTCGAAATACTGGATGCCGTAGTAGATGGCGCTCACGAAAAGAAACAGCGAAAAGAGGCAGCCGATGCGCGTCTTCCCCGTCTCCGGCCCCCAGCGCCTTACCACTGGGATTGCGCCCCTTCCACCACGTCGGCCACGAGCTTGGCGAGCGCCGTGCGGCGGCCCTCGGCTTCTTGCGGCGGCCGGTACTCGCCGTCGACCGCGAGCCCGCTGCGCTGCCAGAGGGTCCGGCCAAGACGCTGGTCGAGGATCTCCACGTTCACGGTGACTTGCACGCGACGCCTCGTCACGTCGACCCGTCCCTCCCCCGACTGGTATGACAGCGGAATGTCCGGGTCGTAACGCACGATCTCGCCGCGCACGATGGCGTCAGCGCTCGCTTCCGGCGCCGGGCGCAGGCCCAGTCGCCGCTCGACGGCGTCGCGGATGGCCTCGAAGACCTCCTGGGTGAGCGCGGGCTCGCCCGTCCGGTTGTCGAACGGTAGCACCGCCACGCTGCGGATGTGCCCCGGAAGCCCGCCGCCTCGGAAGCCGTACAGGCACCCCGACGCGAGACCGGCCAGGGCCACCGCCGCGAGGCTACGAGCGAAGACGCCAGACTTCACTGGGAAACGCCTCACTGGGCTGCCGGCCCGCGACGTCCACCTCGAACCGGGCCCGCCGCTCGTAATCGGTGACCTGCGCGCGCGTCACGGCCCCGTCCGGCCCGCGCAGCAGCCGAAGGTGCGCCAAGGGCGTCCCCGCCCGCTCCCGCGTGACGCCAAGCAGCGTATCGCCTCGCAACTCGAAGGTCGTGGTCTGGCGGCCTCCGTCCGTCACGCGCCAGAACCTCCGCCCACCATCCTCCAGCAGCTCGAAGCCGTTCACGCCGTCCGGCACCCGCACCACGCCGAGCGCGGCCCACAGCGCGAAGCGATCCGGCAGGAGCTGGCCGACCAGGTCCGCGGGCTCGGCCCACACCGAATCGCCGGCGACGATCATCGTGCCGCGCGCGACCCCGAGTCGGACGGCGACGTCGATCCGCACCGAATCGGGCGGCGCCAGGCGCACCGCCCCCGAGCCTGACACTGAGACGCGCCCGTCATCCGAGCGCCAGCGGATACGCAGCAACTCGCGACGGGCGGGCGCCGTGCGCGCCGCGGCAGCCGCGAACGCCTCGCGCGGGACCGGTGCGAAGACGCCGCTCGGCACGACCGGCCGGGGCGCGTGACACCCGCCCGCGAGCCCCGCCGCCGCCACGGCGGCAAGATAGAAATGGCGCTGGGGCAAAGCAAGCAAAACGGGGCGCCGCGCGCGCGGCGGGGCGCTAATAGTTGTACCCGAACCAGAAGTCGGCAAAGCGCCGCCCACGGTAGTTGACGGGAAGACTGTACGGCGTCCGGTCGCCCGAGCCGTAGCGCCAGCCGAGGTCGAGACGCAGGACCAGCGGCGCGCCGAAGCTCATCCGCAGACCCAGCCCGTACGAGCCGAGGTAGCCGCGGCGATCGGCGTACCCGGACCACGCCCGACCGAGATCCCCGAAGAAGGCGCCCTGCACGCCCGGGAACCGGAACTCGCCGAACGGGAAGCCGATGGTCAGGTAGTCGGTGATCGGGAAGCGCCACTCGGCGTTGGCCATCACCGCCCGCGTGCCCGAGACGTACGCGAACCGCGGATACCCGCGCAGCGCGTACGACCCACCGATGCTGACGCGCCGCGGCCGGGCGCCGCCCGCGTAATACACGAAGCCGCGCAGCGCGACGGCGCTCCGGAGCCCCGTGCGCACGTAGCGCCGGGTGTCCGCCGAGACGACGTAGCTGTCGAACCGGCCGTTTTCGAGGTCCGTGACGACGCCGCCGGTGAGGTTGGTCCGCCCGCCGTCGATCGGCCCGGTGGGGAGCCACAGTGAATTGTCGTGGACTAAGGTGAGGAAGTTCGACGTCAACACACCGCGCCGGCGCGGCAGGCCCACCCCGAAGTCGTCGCTTTCGATCAAGTCGAAGTCGGTGCGGTCGGAGTGCTCCACCCGTAGCTGCCCCTCCAGACGCGTGTACCGGGTGAACGGGTAGCGCAGCTCGACGAACCCGCCGAGCGACGTCTCCTTGAAGATCCGGTCGAAGTCGCCCTCGTAGAAGAGGCCGCGCACCCGGAAGAGGCCGAGGCCCCAGTTGAGGCGGCGGGACTGGTTCAGGTAGAGGACGGTGCCGTTGAAGTTGCTCACCAGGTCGCCGAGGCTGTTGCCCTGCTGGAACGACACCACGCTGAGGAACACCAAGTGGTCGCCGAGGACGTCCGAGAGCAGGAACGTCGCGCCCTGCGCCGCCCCGACTCCGGGCACGAGGAGGGCGTCTCCGGCCGCGAAATCGAGCGAGTAGCGCCGCTCGTAGCGGGCGGCGTCGGCGCGCGCGTAGCGCGGGTCATCCAGCTCCGGCCACCGCCAGGTGGCCGGCAGGGTGTCGGCGGCGAGGACGATGGGGTCGCGCGGCAGCGAGTCGGGTGTGGGCGCGCCGGCCGCGGTGTCCGCGCGCGCCGCGTCCTCAGGCCGGAAGCTGTAGATGTTGAACTGGAGATTCTCGAACGCGCCGAAGACGTAATGCCCGAGCGAGGGCACCCACACCGCGTCGAACGCGCCGCCTGGGACCGCCGTCTCACGGTGCCCCGTCCCGGCCGAGTCCACCGCGTACACGTCGAACGTCCCCAGCCGGTCCGACGTGAAGGTGATGCGCTCGCCCGTGCTGTCCGACGACCAGCGCGGGCCCTCGTCGCGCCAGCTGCCGTACGTGAGGTATCGGATCGCCCGGGTCCCGCGGTCCAGCACGAACAGGTTGACCGCGCCCTCAGGCCCATACGCCGTGCGGTCGGAGGAGAACACGATCCGGCGGCCGTCCGGCGCGAACGACGGATCGAGGTCTTGGAAGCGGTCCGACGTCAGGCGCTCCAGCGTCCCGCCTGCCAGGTGGAGGACGTAGAGATCGGAGTATCCGGAGAGCGAGAGGCCGGAGAACACGACCTCCCTTCGGTCTGGCGACCAGGACGGCGAGAGGATAGACACCAGCTCCGGGAACTGGTAGCGGCCCACCACGCGGCGCGCCGGCACGTCATAGAAGAAGAGCGCGTCCCGATCGAGGTACTTGCTCGCGAACACCACGACGCCGCCCGGAGAGACGTCCATCCGCGAGTCGAAGAGGTGAAAGGACTCGAACTCCGGGCTTCGCTCCCCCTTCACGACGGTGCGGGGACGGCCGCCGCGCACCGGCGCCGCGTACACGTTGGTGTAGCCGGACTTCGGCGAGAGGTAGAGGACCTGAGGCCCCGAATCGCCGGGCGCGTTCCACACCACCGGCTTCACGGCCAGCGACGCCACCCGCTGCGCCCCGATTTCCAGCGGCCGCTGCTCGGTGACCAGCGGGTAGTAGCGGCGCCGCATCTCGTATTGCCACTCGGCCGTGAGCTGCTCGAGGTTCCGGCCGAACACCCCGCGACACAGCGCGTCGAAATCGTCGTACTTCCAGACGTCGTCGTACGCCTGCACGAGCCGCCACTCGCCGTAGCGCTCGGCGAGGAACCGGATGAGCGTGCCGCCCAGCGGGTACACGATGCCGCCGTAGGCGTAGTTGAGCTGCCCGAGCGTGGGGAGCCGGCCGCCGACGGTGAGGTCTCGCAGCAGCATCTCGTCGCGCGTGTCCTCGCCGCCCGACCAGTACTCCGCGAGCCCTTCCTGCCACCACAGGGGGAGCTGCGGCCGCCGCTGGCGCGGGTAGAGGCTGAACACCAGCGTCAGCTTCGAGAGTTGGAAGACGTGCACCAGCTCGTGTCGGATGGTGTGCCGGAACTCGTGGTAGTTGCCCCGGAAGGGCAGCGTCACCCGCCGCTTGAGGAAGTCGGTCACGCCGAGGAGCCCTTCGGGCGGCACGAACGGCAGCACGTTGGTCTGCTCGAAGTCGGAGTGCGACGCGTAGACGATGAGGGGGATGCGCGACGTCACGCTGTGCCGGAAATGGATCTCCAGCTCACGGTAGGATTGTTCGGCGTAGGCCAGCGCGACGCGGGCGAGCTCCTCCTCTTGCGGATAGAAGTAGAGGTCTACGTGCTCGCCGCGAAGCACGTGCCACTGGAACTGCCGGTACTGGATCTTGTTGGGGCCGAAGATGCCGAACTGGGCGTGAGCCGGCGCCGGCCGGAACAGCACGGCGAGCCCCAGGGCGGCGAGGACCAGCGGGGTGCGGCGCATAGCTACCGAAAGATGCGACGAATCCGGTCGCCTTGCACCATCTGGTCGAGAACGCCGTATCCGTCGCCTACCTGGCCGAACGCGGTGTAGGCGCCATCGAGGTGAGGCTGCGGCGAGTGGGTGATGAAGTACTGGGAGCCGCCGGTGTCGGGGCCGGAAAGGGCCATCCCGACCGCGCCCCGGTCGTAGCGACGCCGGTTGATCTCGTCGCGGATCACGGTGCCCGGGCCGCCGCTCCCGTCGCCGCGAGGGTCCCCGTCCTGAATCACGAAGTTCGGCACGACGCGGTGCCAGCGGTGGTTGTCGAAGAACCGCCGGTCCACCAGGCGCAGGAAGTTGTCCACGGTAAGGGGCGCGTCGTACCCGAAGAGATCGAGCACGATGTTGCCGCGGTCCGTTACGATGGTGACGCGGAGCGACCCGCTCCCCGACCGCAGGACGTAGCGGCGCGCGATCTGCCGGTAGTCCTCGGGGCTCTTGCCCGTCGCGACCGGAAGGACGTCGCCCCAATAGCGCGCGTGCGTCTCCTCGCCGAACCGCTCGGCGACGGCGCGGCGCACCAGGTAGTCCGCGCTGCGCGGCGTCGCGGCGAGAAAGCTCCGCTCGACCGCCGCACGGTTCTCCCCCCCGCCCTGCGCGACCTGCCAGAACGCCTGCACCGCCGCGAGGCGCGCGTCGTTTTGCTCGTCCAGTTCGGCGCGGCGATACGCGGCGACCAGGTCGGGGAGGAGCGCGGGGTCCGCGTCCCTGCCCAGGATGTCGATTGCGGCGGTGCGCACGATCACGTCCGGCTCCGCCAGCTTGGCGCGCGCGGCGACGCGCGTCGCCGGGTCCCGCTGCGCGCTCGCCTGGCCCAGCGCGCCGAGCGCCGTCGCGACCACGCGCGGATCGGCGTCACCCAGCAGCTCGGTGAGCTGGGCGCGCGCCGCCGGCGTCGCCACCGCTCCGAGCATCTCGGCGTAGGCGGCGCGGTTGCGCCAGTCCTGATCGGCTCGCCACGGCCGGGCGACGGCCAACGCCGTCTCGGGCGCCGCCTGCGCGAGACCGAGGAGGATCGCTCGCTTAAGGGCGAACGTGCCGGCCGGGCCGAAGCGTTCCCTGAGCACGGTGACGGCGCGCGACCCGCCGAGGCTTCCCAGGGTCGCGGCGGCCTGGACCGGCACGTTGGGGTCGCGATCCACCATCCGCCCGCTGGCGACACCGGCGAGGGCGGAGTCGCGGAACGTGGCGAGCGCGCGCAGGGCGTTGATCCGAACCTGGCTGCTCGGGTCGCCGAGCAGCGCGCGGACGCGGCCGACGAAGATGTCGCGGGTCAGGCCGGCGGAATCCGCCAGCGGTGCAGTCAGCGCCCGGGCGGCGTAGCTGCGCGTGAGCGGCTCGGCGTCGGTGGCCGCCTCCAGCAGCGCCGACGCGGCGGCGGGAAGCCGGAGCCGCGCCGCGCTGTAGGTGGCATTCTGCCGGAAGGCGCCCGTCCCGATCCGCACGTACTCGACGAGTCGCGGCGCGAGCGGCGAGGCGCGGCCGCGGCGCCAGGCCTCGAGCAGCACGACGGCGCTCGCGCGGTCGCTCGCGGGGCCGTCAGGGGGGTGCCGCTGGAGGAGCCGCTCGAGCGTGCGGTCCGCGTCCTCACCACCGATCTTGGCGAGCGCCGTGACGACCTCGGCTTCGAAATCTCCATCCTCGACCGGATCGAAGGCGTCCACGAGGCGGACCAGTACGGGCACTGCGGCGGTGTCGCCCAGCTCGCCGAGGGCGAAGGCCGCCTCGGCGCGCACGCCGGTGTCCCGGTCAGCGAGGAGCGGGAGAAGAATGGGCACGGCTCCCAGGTCGCCAATGCGGCCCAGCGCCATTGCGGCGCGGACGCGGAGGACGGAATCGGGGCTCTGCGCGGCCCGGCGGAGCGTGGCGGCGTCGAACTCCCGTCGGTCCTCGAGCGCGAGCAGCTCCGCCAAGTCCCCGACGGTCGTCTGGTCCTGGCCGAGCGCCGGCGCGCCGCGCGCCAGGGCAAGGAGCACCATCACGACGAGGGAGCCGTACCTACACCTCACGCACCGCCACTCCACGCATCAGGCTGAGCAGATCATCGGGGAGCCGCGCCGGCCGGCCGCTGGGGTTCAGCGAGACCAGGGCCGTCATCGCGTTCGCGAGGAGCGCACCGTCCTCCACGCGCTCGATCCGATACTCGAAGATGATGCGGCGGGAGCCGACGTCGGTGACCCAGCTCGTGATCCGCACCAGGTCGTCGTACTTGGCCGGCTTGAGGTAGCGGAGGCTCGCTTCGGCCACCGCCAGGAGATACCCGCGATCCTCGAGATCCCGATACCGGACCCCGTGGCGGCGCAGATGTTCCGTCCGGCCGATATCGCACCAGTCGAGATAGTGCGCGTGGTAGGCGAAGCCCATCCGGTCGGCCTCGCCGTAGCGCACCCGCACCTCGACCGACGTCGCGACGGCCGGCGCCGTCACATTTCGTCGCGCCAGATGCCAAGGGCCTTGGCGCGGTCCCGGGCCGCGGGCGTGACAAGGTAGGGCCCGCCCACCGCCAGCGTATCGCCCCGGGCGGCGATCTGCGCCACATCGCGCTCGGTGAGCAGCGGCCGCCGTTTGCCCGCGGGCGCGCCGCGCGAGGCTGCGACGATCACCGCCGTGTCACCCGTCCTGACCTGCGCTGCGTTCGCCTCGTCCAGGTCGAGGTGGAGCTCCGTCGCATGGCCGGGGCCCAACCGGACCAGCACGTCGTGCAGCGTGGCGCGGCGTCCGGCGGGCCCGCACTCCACCGCCACCTTGTCCCCGTCGGCGACGCCGAGCGTCTTGCCGTCGGCGGGAGCCACGTGGAGGTGTCGCTGCGCTATGATCACGCCGCTCGCGAGCTGCACCTTTCCGGCCGGTCCCTCGAGCGCGACCCCGCCGGCGGAGCCCTCGAGTCTGCCGGAGAGCCTGACCGGCGCGGTGATACCGAGGACGCGCGCGTCCGCCGGGGAGACCTCGAGTTGCGTGGCGCCGCGCGCCGGTCCCACGATGCGGACGTCCTCGATCCTGCCCTTCGGCCCCACGACGGCGACGGATTCGGCCGCGGCGTACTGGCCGGGCTGCGAGATCGGCCGCCGCACCATCGGCGATTTGCCCTTGCCGAAGAGCGCCTCGAAGTCGCGCGCCGAAACGTGCAAGTGTCGGTTCGAGACGCCGATCTTCACTTCGCGGCGGGTGCGCTGCGTGGCGGCGCGCTCCGCGCCCGCTGCCGAGCCCGCCGGCAGCGGCGAGGCCCCGCGCGCCGCGGCGGCCTGACGGGCCGCGGTCACGAGCGCCGGATACTCCGGCCGGTGCCGCGCGATCCCGGCCGGCCGGCGCACCGGGGCCACGTCCGGGAGCGTCTGCGCCGCACCCGCCCACACCGGCAGCATGCCGGGGGTCGGGTCGCCGGGCGGCTCGGGGCGCGTCGGCGTTGGGAGCCATGTCCCGCCCCCGCCCTTGTCGGCGAGCCGCGACGCGACCAGCTCGACCAGCTTGGCGACTTCGTCTTTCGTCATGCGTGACCTCGACGGGATGCGCGATGCTTCGCCAGAAAGTCGTCGACCATGGCATGAACCTCGGCCACCGTCAGAGCCGCGGGAGCCGGGAGCCGGGAGCCGTCCCTCTCGCGCGCAACGCCAGCCACATCGGCGCCCGGGGAACCTTGGGTCCGGCTCCCGGCTGGCGGCTCTGCCGCTCGGTACTCCCGGATCTCGTACGCCAGCCGCTTGATGTTGATGAGGTGCAGCGGCCCGATGTTGTCGGACGTGCTGCTGCCGGCCCACGTGCCAGGGCCCAGCGTCATCGCCGGCACCAGGCCGGTCGTGTACCCGACGGCCCCCATCGCCGCCATCGTGTTCACCAGGATGCGGAACGCCGGCTTCTCCTCGAAGAACTTCTGGATCACCCTCTCATCGCGCGAGTGGATCACCAGCGAATGGCCCAGGCCGCCGAACTCGAGCAGCTCGATGCTGCGCTCGCAGCAACGCTCCCAGCCGTCTTCCACATAATAGCCGAGCACCGGCGACAGCTTCTCGCGCGAGAAGAACTCTTTCGGGCCGACCTCCCGGCACTCGACCACCAATACCCGCGTGCCGGCGGGGACGGTGATCCCCGCGCGCTGCGCGATCACGGTCGCGGCGAGACCCACGATCTCGGTGCTCACGCCCCCCGTGCGCGGGTCCTGCATGGCGCGCTGGAGCGCCGCGCGGTCCGCGCCGGTCACGAACACTGCGCCGTTCTTCGGCAGCTCGGCCCGCACCTGGGCGTCCACCGGCGCGTCGCAGACGATCGAGTTCTCCGCCGAGCAGAGGACGCCCTCGTCGAAGCACTTGCCGTTCACGATATCGCGCACGGCTTTCGGCACGTCAGCGGTGCGGTCGATGATCGCCGGCACGTTGCCCGGACCCACGCCGTACGCCGGCTTCCCGGAGCTGTAGGCCGCCTTCACCATCGGGTACCCGCCGGTCGCGAGGATGACCGCCGTGCGCCGGTGCCGCATCAGCTCCTGCGTTCCCTCCAGGGTCGGGCTGGTCATCGAGAGGATGAGGTCCTTCGGCGCGCCGGCCCGCACCGCCGCCTCGTGCATGACACGCACCGCCTCGTTGATGCACTTCACCGCCCTGGGGTGCGGCGACATCACGATGGCGTTCCGGCCCTTCACGCTGATCAGCGCCTTGTAGATCGCGGTCGAGGTGGGGTTGGTCGTGGGGATCAGCGCCGCGACGACGCCCATCGGCACCGCCAGCTCCTTCACCTTGAGATCGGGGATCTCCCGGATGATGCCGACGGTCTTGAGCGGCCGGATGTACGTGAGGACGTCGTCGGCGCCGAACCGGTTCTTGAGGACCTTGTCCTCGTAGCGCCCCATCCCCGTTTCGTCCACCGCCATCCGGGCGAGCGGTTCGGCCGCGGCCGAAGCGGCGCGGGCCGCCGCCTCGACGACCCGGTCGGTCTCATCCTGCGTGGCGTGCGCGAAGGCTCGCTGCGCCACGTGGGCCCGCTCCACCAGGTCCCGGGCTTCCTGGACCGACGCGAGGTCCTTGTCCACGTGGCCGGGCCGCGCTCGCTAGGTGGTGTGGCCGAGCGCGCGGAAATGGGCGAGCAGCTCCTCGCGGTTGGCGATGGAGAGCTCGCGCCCCTTGAGCGGGAAGTCGGGCATCTGCCGCGCGAGGTGGCGCAGGTCGACGACCTTCATCTCGCTGAGGGGGACGTTGCCGCTGCCGCCGGAGCTGGTGGCGCCGCCTTCGTCGGCGGCGTCCGACATAAGCTCGAGCCCCGGATACGGACGCGGGATGACGTGCACCGCCACCAGCTCGCCGACCCTGCTGGCCGCGGCCGCGCCGGCGTCCACGGCCGCCTTCACCGCGGCGACGTCGCCGGAGAAAAGGACGGTGATGAGGGCGGGATCGGTCCGCTCGGTACCCAGCAGCTTGACCGGCGCCGCCTTGACGCCCGCATCAGCCGCTTCGATCGCCCCCACCAACCCCCTGGTCTCGATCAGGCCGAGGGCCTGCTCGGTCCAGGACGCCATGCCCGGGCTCCTAGGCGCCCTTCGGGAGAATCAGCTCGAGGTCTTGATGCGGCCGCGGGATGACGTGGACCGATACGAGCTCACCCACGCGCTCGGCGGCCGCGGCCCCGGCGTCCGTGGCGGCCTTCACCGCGCCCACGTCGCCTCGGACCATCACGGTCACGTACCCGCCGCCCACTTTCTCCTTGCCGACGAGCTTTACGTTCGCGGCCTTGACCATGGCGTCCGCCGCCTCGATCGAGCCGACGAGGCCCTTGGTCTCGATCAGGCCGAGCGCTTCAAGTGGCATGGCTCCTCCGGATGTGGCACGCTGGGAAAAACTCCGTGCCACTTTACGTGCTCCCGGCGCAAAAGTCAATAGAAACCAAGCGCTTGCGCCACTCGGGCACGGGGAGCATTATGGGCGCGTGAGCAGCGAGCGAGTGGTGGTGGTCGGGGACGCGCACCTGGGGTCGGCCGACCTCCGGGACGAGGAAGCGTTCCACGAATTCCTCGATGCCGTGCCCTCGATCGGCGGCCGGCTGCTCCTCATGGGAGACCTCTTCGACTTCTGGTTCGAGTACCGGGCGGTCATCCCGCGACGGCCGTTCAAGACCCTGACCAGGCTGGCCGTCCTCACCGACAAGGGCGTGCGGGTCGAGGTGTTCGGCGGGAACCACGACCGCTGGGGCGGCAGCTTCTGGGCGGAGGACCTCAAGATACCCTTCCACGCGGACGGCACAGACCTGGTGGTCGCCGGCCGCTCGGCCCATGTCGCCCACGGCGACGGCCTGACCGAGGAGAAGCTGGGGAGCAAGCTCGTCCACCGGATCACCCGCAATCGGATCGCCATCGGCGCCTTTCGGGCGCTCCACCCCGACTTCGGCTTCAGGCTGGCCGACCGGCTCTCCGGCGGCCTGGCCGAGAGCAACAAGTCCCCGGAGGCGATGGACGCTGCCGCCGCCTCGCAGGAAGCCTGGGCGCGCGCGCTGCTCGACACTCGGCGGGAGCTAGGCCTCGTGATCCTCGCCCACACCCACCGGCAAAGGTTGATCGCGGCGGCGCCGGGACGATTCTACCTCAATGCGGGTCAGTGGATGGTGGATCGGTGTTATGCGGTCGTCACGGAGAGTGAGATCAAGACTCTGAGGTGGCCTGAAAGGGCGTGAGCTTCGAGGACGCGACTAAAGTCCCGGCTCGGCATCTGCTGCTGAAACCGACGGGCGTCGCTTCGGTGACAGATGCCGAGCCACGGCTTCAGCCGCGGGCCTCCCCGAGCGCCATCGTTTCCACGTCCCTCACCCGCTCCCCCAGAAAGGCCGCCCCGACCTTTTCGAACTGCCCGGGCGCGTCGCTCACCACGAAGTGCACGCGGCCTTGGGCGTCGTCCGGGGCGTGGAGCGTGGACCTGGCGAGTTCGCGGGAAACGGCGGCGGCGGTCTCCTCGGCGCTATCGATGAGCCGCACGTCCGGCCCCATGACCTCACCTAGGAGCGGCTTGAGCAGCGGGTAATGCGTGCAGCCGAGGACCAGGGTGTCGATACCGTCCTTCCTGAGTGGGTCGAGATACTCGTGCGCGACGAGCTTCGTCGCCGGGTGGTCGAGCCACCCCTCCTCGACGAACGGCACGAACAGCGGGCAGTCGCGCTGCGTGACACGCGCCGCCGGATCCACCGCCTTGATGGCGCGATCGTAGGCGCCGCTTCTCATGGTTCCCGCCGTCCCGATGACGCCGATGTTCTTCGATCGCGTCGCAGCCACCGCGGCGCGGGCGCCCGGCCGGACGACGCCTTCGACCGGCACCGGCGCGTAGCGCTCCAGCTCCTCCAGTGCGTGGGCGCTCGCGGTGTTGCACGCCACCACGACGAGCTTTACGTCCCGGCCGAGGAGGATGTCGAGGATCTCGCGACTGTAGCGTCGCACCGTGTCCGGGGACTTGTTGCCGTAGGGTACCCGGGCGGTATCGCCGAAATAGATGAGCGCCTCGTGGGGCAGCTGGCGCATCAGCTCGTGAACGACGGTGAGCCCGCCGACCCCCGAGTCGAAGACGCCGATGGGCCGGCGATTCACGGGACTGGAAACGCGAGGCGCACCGGTACCGACACCCTGACGCCCGATCCGCCGCCCGGCAGGCGATCCAGCTCGAGCGCCGCCGGGAAGTCGTGGAGATGGGCGGCCACGTACGCTTCCGCCGCGGAGAAGAGATGGTTGAAGACGAGGAGCGTGATCCAGTCCTCGCGCTCCTGGCGGTGCTCCTCCACGAACTTGTTTCTGGTACGCGCGAATTCGAGCTGCCACTGGGACTTCCAGACCATGGCCGCCGCGACTGCCTCGAACGCCACGAAGAGGCCGCCCGTGACGTTCCGGTTGAGCCGCGCCTGCCCCCAGCCCGGGAGGACCAGCGAGCGCAGGAACGCGCCAGTCGGCGTGACCGGTGGACGGGGACGGACGGAGTCGCCGCGCTCGGGGCGCTGGGGCGCGGAGTCCGGCACCGCGGCGAGGGTGTCCGCCCGGGGCACCGCGGGCGGGTTCTGAGCGCTCAGGAGGCCCACAGCCACGACCGTGCCGAC
>JACORV010000081.1 GCA_016179225.1 Gemmatimonadota bacterium
GCATCACGGGCCACGTGCTCCCCGTCGCGCGCGGAGAGCTGTAGCCCGCATGGAGCTGCGCGGCCGGAACGCCCTCGTCACCGGAGCCGGCATCCGGTTGGGGCGCGCCATCGCGTTCGGCCTGATGCGGCGGGGCGTCAACGTCGCGGTCCATTACTTCCACTCGGCGCACGGCGCGCGCTCGACGGCCGTGGAGGGCGAGGCGGCGGGGGTCAAGGTCGCGTTACTGGAGGCCGACCTGGTGGATGCCGCGCAGGCGGAGGCGCTCGCCGGCCGGGCGGGCGACGCGCTGGGCGGGCTCGACATCGTGGTGAACAGCGCGGCGATCATGGACCGCCGGCCGCTCGCCGAGGTGACGCCGGCCGACTGGGACCGGACCATGAACCTCAACCTCCGCGGCGCGTTTTTTGTGGCCAAGGGTGCGGCTGCGGTTATGAGAGATCGAGGCGGCGCGATGGTGAACATGGCGGACATCGCGGGGTTCGAGCGGTGGAAGCAGTACCCCGCGCACTGCATCAGCAAGGCCGGCGTCATCGCGTTGACGGAGCTGCTCGCGAAGGCGTTGGCGCCCAAGATCCGCGTCAACGCGGTCGCGCCGGGCGCGGTGCTCCTGCCGGACGACTGGAGCGCGGACGCGCGCGCGCGGGTGGTCGGCTCGACGCCCCTGGGCCGGCTCGGCAGCCCGGCCGATGTGGTGGGCGCGGTGCTCTTCCTGCTCGAGCAGGACTACATCACCGGGGAGACGCTCGTCGTGGACGGCGGCCGCCTGGTGCGGTGACGGAACCCTCACGGACCGGGCAACGTTAGAGTGGGCATGAAGACGTACGACCTTATCGTCGTGGGCGCCGGCCCGGCCGGCCTCTGCGCGGCGCTCTACGCGGGCCGCTCCATGCTGAAGAGCGTAGTGATCGAGCGCGGTGCGCCCGGTGGCGAGCTGCTCAACACCGAGCTGATCGAGGACTATCCCGGCTTCGAGTCCATCATGGGCTTCGAGCTGTCGGAGCGGATGGCGGCGCACGCGCTCAAGTTCGGCGCGGAGATGCTGACCGATTCCGTGACCGGCGTCGAGAAGCGCGAGGACGGATGGTTCCTCGTCACCACGGAGCGCGGCGCGCAGCTACAGGCGCCGGCCGTGATCCTCACCGCCGGCGGCACGCCGACCAAGCTCGACATTCCGGGCGAGCTGGAGTACGCGGGCAAGGGCGTGTCGTACTGCGCCGTGTGCGATGGGCACTTCTTCCGCGGCGAGGTCCTCGCCGTGGTGGGCGGTGGCGACGCGGCGACGGAAGAGGCGGACTTCCTCACCCGCTACGCATCAAAGGTCTACATCATCCACCGGCGCCGCGAGTTCCGGGCCTCGCCGATCCTCCAAAAGCGTGTGTTCGAGAACCCGAAGATCGAGGTCATCTGGGACACGGTCGTCGAGCGCATCGAGGGCGACGCGAACGCGGTGAAGCATCTGGCGCTCAGGAACGTCGTGACCGGGGTGACGTCGCAGCTCCCGGTCGGCGGCGTGTTCGTCTTCATCGGCTTCCGGCCGAATACGGGCGTCGTGAAGGGCCACCTCGAGCACGACGCCGCCGGCTACATCGTCACCGACGACGTGATGATGAGCTCGATCCCCGGCCTCTTCGCCGCGGGGGACGTGCGCGCGCAGCTCACGCGCCAGATCACCACCGCGGTGGGCGACGCCACCACGGCCGTGATCGCCGCGTCCAAGTATCTCGCGGCGCTTAAGGATCGCGAGGCCGCCCGCACCGCCCAGCCCGTTGGAAGCTCCTAGGGTCGTCGCGCTCACCAACGGCGCGTTCGCCGAGAACTGCTACCTGGTCGCCGATCCGGAGCGCGGCGACGCGATCATCATCGATCCGGGCGAGGAGGCCGAGCTCTTCCTCGCGCGGCTCCGGCACGAGGGCTGGACGCTGCGCGCGGTCTGGCTCACGCACGCGCACCTCGACCACGTGGCGGGCGTCGCGGCGGTCAAGGCCGCGACCGGCGCGCCCGTCTACCTCCATCCCGCCGACCGCCCGCTCTACGATTCGGTCCCCGCCCAGGCGCAGCTGTTCGGCCTCCGGGCCGAGCCGCCGCCGCCCCCCGACCGGGACCTCGCCGACGGCCAGAGCGTGAGCGTGGGCGGCTGCGGGTTCGCAGTGCTGCACACGCCCGGCCACACCGCGGGCGGCGTAACGTTCGCCGGCCACGGGCTCGCGTTCGTGGGTGACGCGCTTTTCGCCGGCTCGATCGGCCGCACCGACCTCGTGGGCGGCGACACCGACACGCTGCTGGCCAGCATCCGGGAGAAGCTGTACGCGCTGCCGAACGAGACCGTCGTGTACTCCGGCCACGGGCCTGAGACGACGATCGGCGCCGAGAAGCAGTCGAATCCGTTCGCGCGGCTCGTCCCGGGGATCAACGCGTGCCTCAAGTGCGGAGCCGAAGTGCGGCCCAAGCCGTGGGGGTGCAAGAACCCGTGCGCGAACTGCGGGTTCGTGTATCCGCTGGGTGATTGCTCGGACTGAGAAAGACAGTTGAAGAGTTGAAAAGTTGAAGAGTTGAAGAGCAAAAAGGCGTTGAAGGAGGGGGTGTGGTTGATCGAAGGATGGTCGTGGCATTCGGCGCGGGCCTCCTGGCGGCGGCGGTTCTGCCCGCCCGGGCGCCCGACCGCCTGACCGCCCAGTCCTGCCCCGCGCCACGGGCCACGCTCTGGGCCGCGGTCCGTGACACCGTGTGGCCGCGGATCGCGCACCGGGACGGCGACGCGGCCTGGGCGCATCTGGAGCCGGACGCGCTCCCGGGCCAAAGCGCGACGTGGTGCAACCCGTTGGTGAACGATGCGGGCGCCCGCGCCGCGGGGTCGTCGCTCTACGCGCAGTACTGCGCGAGCTGTCACGGCGACCTGGGTCGCGGCGACGGTCCGGGGGCGGGAGTGGCGAATCCCGATCCCTACAACTTCACGCGACCCGAGTTCGCAGGGATGCGGGAACCGCCGGGGCCGGCAGTGCTCTACGCGATCACCGCCCGCGGCATCGACGGGACGACGATGGCGGCCTTCCCGGATCTCAGCGGGTGGGAACGGCTGGCGATTCTCGCGTACCTCATGGAGATGCCGGGACGGGCGGCGGTCCAGAATAGTCGTGCGTGGGCGGATACGCTAAGAAACAGGAGACAGGAAAGCCGGCGGCAGTAGAGTTGCAGCGTTGCAGAGTTGCAGCGGCTTGCAGGTGTCGGGAGCCAGGCGCGCAGCGGCGTGGCGACACAAAGTCCCTGCTCCCTGGCAACTGCGCACCGCTGCAACTCTGCAACGCTGCAACTCTACTTCATCCTGCGAACTGCCCACTCCTGGTGATCCCCACGAGCATCACCGTCCGCTCATGAGCCTCCGGTACGCCGTGCGGAACCCCCGCTCGCGCCAGCACCAGGTCTCCCGCGCCCACCTCGCGCGTCTCGTCGCCGACCGTGACGCTCGCCCGCCCGCTCAAGACAAGGTAGAATTTGTCGGCGCCCTCGTGCGCGTGAACCTTCTGGGTCTGCCCGGGCTCGAAGCAGTTGAGCCCTACCAGCAGGCGCGGCGTCTCGAAGCAGTCCACCTTCCGCATCTTGTCGGGCGCGAACGACGCCCGGGACGCGACATCGGGGAAGAAGCTCATGGCGGGTGATTCCTGGCTGGAGACGGATGCCCCTATCCTGGAGCGGAAACCATCAATGAGCGATTCACGCATCGAGCGCGACCCCCTCGGCGAGCTGGAGGTCCCGGCCACGGCGCTCTACGGCGTGCAGACCGAGCGCGCCCGCCGCAACTTCCCCATCTCCGGCCTCCGGCCCCTGCCCGCGTTCGTGGACGCGGTCGTATGGATCAAGAAGGCTGCGGCGCTCACCCATCGGGAGACCGGCCGGCTCGACGCGCGCCGCGCCGACGCGATCGTCTGCGCCGCCGACGAGGTCCTGGGCGGCCGGCACCGCGACCAGTTCGTCGTGGACGTGTACCAGGCGGGCGCCGGCACCTCGCACAATATGAACTGCAACGAGGTGTTGGCCAACCGCGCCAACGAGCTCCTGGGCGGCAGGCGCGGAGAATACCAGCCCGTGCACCCCAACGATCACGTCAACATGGCGCAGAGCACCAACGACGTGATCCCCACCGCCATTCGCCTTGGCGCGCTGTCGCGGCTCGGCCCGCTCCTCGCGGCCCTGGACGGCCTTGCCGACGCCTTCGCCGCCAAGGGCCGGGCATTCGACGCCATCATGAAGTCGGGCCGCACGCACCTGCAGGATGCGACCCCGATCCGCCTCGGCCAGGAGTTCACGGCGTACGCCCACACCATCCGGCGCTGCCGCGCGCGCATCGAGCGGGCGGCGGATGAGCTGCGCGACCTCGGCATCGGCGGCACCGCGGTCGGCACCGGACTCAATGCGGAGCCGACGTACCCCGCGCTGATGGTGAAGCACCTCCAGGCGATCACCGGGCTCGCGCTCCGCGTAGGCGAGGACCGCGTGCAGCTGATGCAGTCGCTCGGCGACGTGGCCGCGTTCTCCGGCGCGCTCCGCGCCTTCGCCGTGGACCTCAACAAGATCGCGAACGACCTGCGCCTGCTCGCCTCGGGCCCGCGCACTGGCTTCGCCGAGATCGTGCTGCCGGCGGTGCAGCCGGGCTCGAGCATCATGCCCGGCAAGGTGAACCCGAGCATCCCGGAGATGGTGAACCAGGTCTGCTA
>JACORV010000005.1 GCA_016179225.1 Gemmatimonadota bacterium
CACGGATAAGCTCAAGTCGAGCACGTCGGAGATGGACATCCCCTACTAGCACACCTAGAGCGTCTCGCCCTAATATCGCCTAACCAAACATACCTCTCAAGACACGTACACTTCAGGCAGGAAGTGCATCTCGATCTTCACGAGGCCGTCGCCCTGGCACGCCTCGCAGCGCCCGCCCTTCACGTTGAAGCTGAACCGGCCCGGGCCGTAGCCGCGCATCTTAGCCTCGGGCAGCTCGGCGAAGATGTCGCGGATGGGCGTGAACAGTCCGGTGTACGTGGCCGGGTTGGAGCGCGGCGTCCGGCCGATGGGGCTCTGGTCGATGTCGATGACCTTGTCGATGAGGTCGAGCCCCTGGATGCGGTCGTGATCGCCCGGGATCACCTGCGCGCGGTAGAAGTACCGCGCCAGCGCTTGATAGAGGATGTCGGTGAGGAGCGTGGACTTGCCGGAGCCCGAGACGCCGGTCACCGCAATGAAGAGGCCGAGGGGGAAGTCGACCGTCAGGTTCTTGAGGTTGTGCTGTCTCGCGCCGACCACGCGCACGGACCGGGACGGATCGGCGGAACGACGGAACGACGGCACGGGGATGCGTAGCTCGCGGCGCAGGTAGCGACCGGTGAGTGAGTCCGCGCTCTTCAGGATCGTCTCGAGCGTCCCGGCCGCGATGAGCTCCCCACCGTGGCGGCCGGCGCGCGGGCCCAGGTCTACCACATGGTCGGCGGCACGGATCGTTTCTTCGTCGTGCTCGACCACGAGCACGGTGTTGCCGAGGTCACGCAACTCCCTGAGCGTGGCCAGGAGGCGGCCGTTGTCGCGGGGGTGGAGGCCGATCGAAGGCTCGTCGAGGATGTAGAGCACGCCCACGAGCCGAGAGCCGATTTGCGTGGCGAGGCGGATGCGCTGTGCTTCGCCGCCGGAGAGCGTGCCCGCCGAGCGACCGAGGGTGAGGTAGTCGAGGCCGACGTTGACGAGGAAACGCAGCCGGTCGCGGACCTCCTTGAGGATGGGCCCCGCGATCTCGGGATCGAGTCCGGGCCGGCCGTTCGAGCGGATCGGCAGTTTCTCGGCGAAGGCGAGCGCGTCGCCGACGGGCATCTCGACCACCTCGCCGATGCTCTTGCCGTCGATCAGCACCGAGAGGCTTTCGCGCTTGAGCCGTCGTCCTCCGCACCCCGAGCACGGAAGCAGCGTCATGTACTCCTGGAGCTGCTCGCGCACGCCGTCGGACGTCGTCTCCCGGTAGCGGCGCTCGACGTTGCGGAGGATGCCTTCCCACGGCGCCTCGTACTCGCCGCGGAACTTTTCGTTTTCGTAGCGGAACTTGAGCTTCTTCTCGCCCAACCCGTACAGCAGCGCCTTCCGGGCCGCGGCCGGAATCTTGCCCCATGGCGCGTTGAGGTCGAATTGCAGCTCCTTGGCCAGCGTCGGGAGAACAACGCGCCTGAGGTATCCGCTTGGCTCACCCCACGGGAGGACGACGCCCTCCAGAACGGAGATACTGTGATCGCCGAGAGCGAGCTGCTCGCTCACTTCGCGCCGCGTGCCGAGGCCGTCGCACTCGGGGCAGGCGCCGAAGGGCGAGTTGAAGGAGAACTGCCGCGGCTCCAGCTCGGGTAGCGAGAGCCCGCACTTGGGGCAGGAGTAGCGCTCGGAGAACAGGACGGAAGCGGTCTTGGGTCTTGGGTCTTCGGTCTTGGTGTGGCGCACAACTTCCACGACACCGTCGGCGGTGCGGAGCGCGGTCTCCACGCTGTCGGCGAGGCGCTGGCGATCCTCGGTCGAAACGGCGAGGCGGTCCACCACGATCGCGATGTCGTGGTTCTGGCGGCGGTTCAGCTTGGGGACGTCGTCCAGCTCGTAGACGGCGCCGTCCACCCGCGCGCGGACGAAGCCTGACTTGCGCGCTTCGTCGAACAGCTCGCGGAATTCGCCTTTGCGGCCGCGCACCAACGGAGCGAGGATCTCGAGCTTCGTACCGGCGGGCCAGCCCTGGATGAGGTCGGTGATCTGGCTGGCCGACTGGCGCTGGATGGGCGAGCCGTCGTTCGGGCAGTGGGGCGTGCCGGCCCGCGCGTAGAGGAGGCGCAGGTAGTCGTAGACTTCGGTGATCGTCCCGACGGTGGAGCGCGGGTTCTGGCCGGCGGTCTTCTGCTCGATGGCGATCGCCGGCGAGAGGCCCTCGATGGCGTCCACGTCGGGCTTCTCCATCAGACCGAGGAACTGGCGCGCGTAGGCCGAGAGCGACTCGACGTAGCGGCGCTGCCCTTCGGCGTAGATAGTGTCAAAGGCGAGGGAAGACTTGCCCGAGCCGGAGAGGCCGGTGATGACCGTGAGAGACCCGCGGGGGATCTCGACGTCGATGTTCTTGAGATTGTGCTCGCGGGCGCCGCGGACGATCAACCGGTCATCTGGCATAGCCCCGTAGCATAAGTGAAGCGGGGGGATGGATTCAACGGGCGGGGTCCGTGCGGGTCTTGCTCCGCGACATGCAACCGGCTCGCGGCTGAAGCCGCTGCTCGGCAGAGGACTGTCGCTGAAGCGACGAACGACGCGACCGTCACTTCAGTGACAGACGCCGAGCCGCGACTTTAGTCGCGAGGAGGCGCGTTCGGCGACCCGCGATCCCGCTGGCGCGCCAACGTATTGCGGAGCGAGTTGGATAGCGGCGCGGCAGCGGGACGAGGCGGTGCAAAAATGTGCATGCGGAGGTCCCGGGCCGACATGTCCACGTGCAAGACACCATCTCCAGATACCGGACGTGAAGCGGCTGCGGCGAGTGGCGACCACAGTGGGCGACGTGCAGGGTCGCTCGCGGGCCGGCCCCTTAACCGCTAACCGGCTACCGCGCCTTCACTTGGACAGGTGAGACAGGGCCCAGGCCCGGCGGTCGCGGGCAAAGCGAGGCTGGAACGGAACCATTCTTGCAACACGAGACGTTGTATGAGCGTGGCTAACCCATCCTATTCGTCGCCGGCGCCGACCTTCCCCGGAGCGCAGGATCATCCGGGGCAGGCCAGCACCACGGTGGCCGTGCTCCCACGCGCTCCCGAAGTAGAGCTCGAGCTGCACGGCGAGCCGCGCGGCGAGTGGGCGCCGGACGTGATGCGCCACTTGTGCTCGGAGACGGCTCGCGTGGTGTGGGCGAAGCAGGGTGGAGCGCCCGGAACGCTGAGCGTCGCGCTCGTGCACGGCGCCGCGCCGACCGCTGGTCTGCCGCACCGCGTCGCAGTGGGCGCGTACAGCCCCGAGACGCGCACGGTGCTTCTCTTCCTCGAGGCGATCGAGCGGGCCCGGCGCGACCAGCCGTCGGCGCGGCGCCTTCTGCGGGCGCTGGTGCACGAGATCACCCACGACGTCCAGCACCACCGGAACCCCGACCTCCGGCCCAGCCGGCGAGGGTCGGTCACCATGGATCGCTCGACCTACGCGGCGGATCCAATAGAGCGTGAGGCGGCGCGCGAGGAGGCGGCATTCGACGCCGCCGTGTTCGAGGACGCAGCCGACCGGGAACCCTCGGCCGACGTCGCGGCCTACCGAACCGTGATCACCACGCGGCTCAGGATTCTCCTCACGGCGCTCGACTTTTGCGCCGAACGCGCCGCCGCCTAGCCGTCCTACAAGAGCAGGTCGCTCCGCACCCGCTTGCGTAGCGCCCACCACAGGCGGCCGATGGCGTTCGACTGGCGCACCGTGACCTTCGCCTCGCCGGTCACGCCGGGCCGGTACGCGCCCCCCGCCCGCACCGCCACGCGCGCCTCGAACTGGCCTTCGGACAACCTGCCTGCCCCAGCCGCCGACACCGTGGATACCGCGACGCGGGTCGCGGCACCGACATCGGAGTACGGGATCACGTGCGCGACCTGGCCCGGCTTGACGAGCGTCGCGCCGGCCCGGTCGAGCGCGACCCGCAGCTCGAGCGTGTCCGGGCTGCCGAGGAGACGCACCACCGTGTCGCCGCGCTCGAACAGGCGACCGACCAGCTCCTCAAGGCGCGGCGTGGCGACGATCGCGGCGACCGGCGCGCGCAGCGTTAGCTGCTCGAGCTTCGACCGGAGCGCGGCCAACTCGGCCGAGGTCTCCTGGTGCGCCGCTCCGAGCCGGGCGATGTCGGCCGCCGCGCCGCGGGAGCGCGCCTCGACCGCGCGGGCCGCCAGCGAGTCGGCGCGCCGCTGGAGCGCGAGCGCCTGGCGCTCGAGGTCGAAGTTGCGCAGGACCAGAACCGGCGCGCCTGCGGGCACGCGCGTCCCCTCACCAGCGATCACGCGGGTGAGCACCCCGTTCTCCGACGCCGTGAGCTTGAGGTCGAGCGGCGCCGCCGTCGCAAAGACACCGCCCACCTGGATCGACATCGGGACGAGCGCGCCGAGGAGGGCGATGACGGCCGCCGCGAGCCCGACCCGCCGCCAGAGCCGCCTCGACCGCCACAGGCCACGATGCTCGCGAAAGGTGGTCACGATGGCCTGGGCCCATAAGCGGATGCCGCGGCGCAGGACGGACCACAGGAAGAACGCGAACGCCACCGCGCCGAGGGCGCCCAAGAGGCCGCTCACCCAACCGAGCAGCCGCAGCGCGAGCAGCGTGAGGAGGCTCCAGATATACGCGAGCGCGAGCAGGCCGTAGATCACAAACACCCGGCGCTCGCGGTCGTCGACCTGCGGCTCGGGCACCGAGAGGCGCAGCACGTAACGCCGGATCAGCCACCCCACGTAGCCGAGCGCCCGCTGGCGCATGTTGGGGATCTCGAGGTAGTCGCTGAGCGCGTAGTACCCGTCGAGCGGGATCAGCGGGTTGGCGTTCGCCATGATCGTGGTGACGCCGCCCATCAGCACCGCCACGACACAGATCTGCGCGACGAGCGTGTCGGGCTCGACGACCCACAGCACGATCGCGGCGAGCCCGGCCACCACCATCTGGATCCAGGAGCCCGCCGCCGTCACCCAGAGCCGCGCGCGGAGGTCGGAGAAGGTCCAGGCGTCGTTGACGTTGCAGTAGAACGCCGGCTGGCCGTAAATGAGCATCGCGCCCATCTCGTGCACTTCCCCGCCGAAATACTTGCACGTGAACCCGTGGCCAAACTCGTGAATCACGACGACGGAAAGGCCCGTGAGCCAGAACACCAGGAAGAACTGTAGCGTCCACCGGCTCGGGGTGTAGAGCGTCTGCAGCAACCCGATCACCTGGGGCCACTTCGCCGCGACGATCACCACGTACCCGAGGAACAGCACGACCGAGAGCGCCAGGAACGTCTTCGAGAAGAAAAAGCCGAGGCGAGGCGTCCACCGGTCGAAGAAATCGTTCGGATCGCCGACCGACCAGCGCATCCGCAGAATGCTGCCGGTGTAGTGCGTGCGCTTGACGCGCCGGTTGCGCTCGGCGCGCAGGCGCTCCATCAGCAGCACCGAGCGCTCCTGCACCGTGCGCTCCAGGAGTCCCATCTGGTTCAGCTTCCTCGCGAAGCCCTCGACCGCGGCGGGCTTGAGGGGCAGCCCCTGCTCGGCCAGGGCGGCCGCCACGCCGACGAAGGACCGCTCGCCGTCGAACTGCTGCATGACCATGATCTCGAGGAGCTTGAACCGGAAGTACTTGTGAGTCGCGTGCTCCTTGACGATGAAGCTCTGTTCGCCGCGGTATGTCTGCTCGACGATGGTGAGGTCGGAGCGGAGCTTCGGCGCCTTCATCGCGGCTGCGCGAGGCGCTCTCCCCGCGCGAGGCCGCTCACGACTTCGATCCGACCGTCCCTCAGCCGGGCGCCCAGGGTCACGGCGCGCAGCGCCGTGCGACCGTCCTCCCAAACCAGGACGTAGCCCGAGTCGGCCACGGCGGCCGCCGGGATCGCGATCACCTGCCGCCGCTCTCCCCCGAGACTCACCGTGACGCTGGCCCCCGGCCGCATGCGCGCGCCCGGCGCCAGCTCGAGGATGAACTCACGCGTACCGCTGGCGGCGTCCACGTTGGGGGAGGCGCGGATCACGGTGGCTCGCGCGCCGGCCCCGTCCAGGCCCGCCGCGTAGGCGCTCGAGCCGACGCCGATCCCGCGCGCGGCGCCCTCGGGCACATGCACCGCCACCCGCAGCGGCGCGAGCGCCGTCACCCGGAAGAGCGAGTCGCCCGGCGCGACGAGCCTGGCCGGCCGGATCGTCTTCGCCGAGACCGCGCCGGCGAAGGGCGCCGTGACGCGTGTCAGCTCGAGGTTGCGCCGCGCCTGCTGCCGCCCCAGCTCGGCACGGCGGAATTCCAGCTCGGCGCGCTCCGAGTCCGCCACGGCGACCAGACGCGACTGCGCGAGCGAGCGCTGGCGCTCCAGCTCGCGCCGCGCGTTCTCGTAGGCCACTTCGGCCTGCTGCGCGGCGATCAACTGGTCGGCCTTCTCGAGCTGGGCGAGGAGATCGCCGGCTCGCACCTCCGAGCCGAGGTCCACGTAGAGCGACTCCACGACCCCGGTCGTGCGCGCGTACACCCAGGTGTCGTGCTCCACGTAAAGCTGCGCCGGTAGACTGAGCGGCACGGCGACCGTCGCGGTGTCCGCCGTGTAGAGGACCTGCTGCGCCGTCTGCTGCCCCGCCGCCGACTCGGCGCTGCTCCCGCAGCCCGAGAGGGCCAGCATGGGTAGTGCCAGCAAGAGGTAGGGCGCCCGGCTTTGAACCGTCTTCACGCCCAGATCCTCCACCACACGAGCCGGAGCCACCGCACCGGGCCGCGCAGCACACGCCCGGCCACCGACATCCGCCCCGTGAGCACCTTCGCGTGCGCTACCATGCCCGGCTTGAGCAGGCCGTCCAGGTTCGCCACCAGCACACGGACGGGGAAGGTCACCGTCTTGCCGGAGTCCGCCGGCACCTGACCGACGAACGTCACGCTCCCCTCGAAGGTCCGTTGGGGGAGCGCGTCCACCCGCACGCGGACTCTCTGCCCCATCGCCACACGGCCGATCTCGCGCTGTTCCACGCCGAAGTTCAGCTCCAGCGTATCGGTCCGGCCGAGGGCGACCACGAGATCGCCGGCATCGAGATGCGTGCCGATCCGCTCCTCCGGCCGGGCGGTGAGCACGACCCCGGAGACCGGCGAGCGAACCGTCGTCGCCGCGATCTGCTCGTCGAGGAGCGCGACCTCCCGCCGTAGCGCCCTGGTCCGCGCGCGCTGCAGCTGCTCCTCGGCGGCATTGCCCCGGCTTCGCGCCGTGGCGGCGAGCCGGTCAGCCACGTCGGCCGCCGCCGCCGCCGCCTCGCGCTCGGCCCGCAGCTCGGCGTCGCGCAGGTGCGCGAGGGGCGCGCCGCGCGTCACCGCCGTCCCTTCCCGCACGAAGGTCCGCTCGATCACCCCGGGCACGAGCGCTCGCGCTTCCGCATACATGGAGGCGCGGAACGCCGGGTCGCTCCCGCCCACCCGGAACGGCCAGCGCACCAGCGTGACCAGCACCAGCGCCACGACCGCCGCGACGACGTACGTCTGCAAGCGACGCCGAGGCATCGCCATCAGCGCGCGCTTCTTCGCCGCCAGCGCGCCCAGCGCGTCCACCAGCGGCACCTGGTTGTACAGCTCGGCGTTGCGGAGCGAGACCGTGGCCTGGTTCGCGAGGATCTCCGACAGCTCGCGCTGGGTTGGGGAGATGAAGTCGGGCTGCCTGGACTCGAACATCAGTACGCCAAGGGTGCCCTGCTCGTCCTTGAGCGGGAGATAGAGACCGCTCTTGAGTCCTTCCCCGTCGAGGTCCGCGCCGAAGGCCTCGGTAAACGCCGCCTCCGCGTCGCTCCCCGGCGCGTCTCGGTCCGAGAGATAGAACGGCTCGCCGCGCCGCGCGACCCACTCGCCCCACGTGGCCAGCCGTAGCGCGCGCTCACTCTTTAGGTCCACCTGCTCTTCGCCGGCGATGGCGTGGATTTCGCACTTGCCCTTCTGATAGAGGCCGATCGCTGCCTGATCGAACGTCAGCGCGCGCGAGGCCAGGTTCACCACCGATTGGAGCAGCCGGTCCATGTCGAGGGTGGAGGTGATCTCACGGCTGATCTCGAGCAGAGTGGCCAGGTCGCGAGCCCGCTTCTCGGCCTGGTGGAGCTGCGCGTTCCGCAGCGCGACGGCGGCGCTCGAGGCGAGCCCCTCGAGCAGCTCCCGGTCCCGGTCGGTGAAGATTCCAGCGTCCGTGACCTTGTTGGTGACCTGGATCGAGCCGACCGTCACCCCCTCCGTGACCATCGGGGTCGCGAGCAGGGTGGTCGTGACGAAGCCGCTCATCCGCGCCGACTGCATCTGGAAGCGCGGGTCTCGCATCGCGTCCGAGACGATGGTGCTGCGCTGCTTGCGCGCCACGTCGCCGACGAACCCGCTGCCGATCGGGACCGTCGTGCCCATCAGCTTCTGGCTCGCGCCGCCCATGGCCAGCCTGCACCGGAGCACGTCGCCTTCGGCGATCCAGATGGACCCACCCTGGGCGCCGAGGGCGGTCAGCACGCGGTCGAAGACCTTGGGGAGGAGGGTGTCGAAGTCGAGAGACGCCGTGAACTCCATACTGATCGTATGGAGCAGACGCAGGCGCTCGAGCTCGTCGCGGAGCTCCTCGGGGGGTGCCGACTTCAGGTCGCGCTCGTCGTCCATTGCGGCCAAAAGGCTCGCAAAAGCCGGGGGTGTCAAGATGGCGAGGGGGAGCGATCGGGAAAACATCAAGAGGGCGCCCGCTGCTAACAGGCGCCCCCTTGTGAGGATGAAGTCTGGCGGGCTACTCGGGGAGCACGCCGCCGGGGGCGATGCGCTCTTCGAGCTCCTCGACCGAGAGCTCCAGCGCTTCGGCGTTCTTGCCCGTGGCCTTGCGGATCGCGGCCTGCTGCTCGGGGGTCAGATTCATCCGGAAGGGCGTCTTGCCGGCCATGAGAACCTCCTACTGGGTGATGGTGGTTCGGGAACCAGGGGATCAACTCGCGGGGCAAGCTAGCACCCCACCGTGAAAGCACCGTGAAAGCCGACTTGCCGCGGCGTGATAGAGGGATAGTTTATCCCCCGTCCCTTGGCCGAGGCGTGGTCATGCCCGGCATTGCGCTTCACCTGTTGGGCCCTCCCTCCGTGGCACTGCCGCGCGGGACGACCGCGCCCGGCGGTCTGGCGTCCAAGACCGTCGCCCTCCTCGCCTATCTCACGCTCGAAGCCGGCCCCCACTCGCGGGAGGAGCTGGCGACGCTCCTATGGGGGGAATCCCCGGAGACCGCGGCCCGCGCGTCGCTCCGCCAGGCGCTGAAGCAGCTCCGGGCGGCCACCGGCGAGGCAGTCCGCGTCGATCGGCAGAAAGTCGAGCTGGCCGACCCCGTAGAGTGCGACGTCACCGCCTTCCTCGAGGCGGCCGGTACGCGCCCGTCCGAGGCGCTGCGCTACGACGTTCCCCGGTTCATGAGCGGGTTCTCCGTGCGTCACGCGCCCGGGTTCGAAGAGTGGATGACCTCGACGCGGCAGATGCTGCGGCGACGGTACGAGCAGCTACTGCGTGCTGCGGCGCGGGACGCGGTGGCGCGCTCCCACTTTCGCGAAGCGGCGATGATCGCGGAGCGGTGGCTGGCAGTTGACCCGCTCTCGGACGAGGCCACGCGCGTGGCGGTTGAGGCGCTCTACATGCTGGGAGACCGGGCCGCCGCGCTGGCCCGGCTTGCCGAGTACCGCAACCACCTCGCGCGCGAGCTCCGCACGCCGCCGTCCGCCGCGCTGCTCGACCTGGCGCGCCGGCTCGAAACGGACCTGGATGCGGACCGGCGCCGGGCGCCGGCCGAGGAAACCGGCGCCTTCACGCCGTCGTTCCAGGCCGGCCTGGTGGGACGCGAGCGCCAGTGGGGCGCTCTGATGCAGGCGTGGCACGCCGTTGCCGGCGGCGCGGGACGTGTGGTGCTGGTCGAGGGCGAGGTGGGCGTGGGCAAGACGCGGCTCGCCGAGGACTTCGTGCGGTGGACGCGCGCCCAGGGGGCCACGGTGCTGCGCGGGCGTGGCTACGACCCCAAGACCGGCATCCCGTTCGGCCCGATCGCCGAGATGCTGCGTGAGGCGCTGGAGGCTCCCGGAGTGAGCGGCAGCGCGCCCGAGTGGCTGACGGAAGTGACACGGCTCCTGCCCGAGCTGCGGCGCCGGTTTCCCGGGCTGCCCGAGCCGCCCGCGCCGACCGATGCCGCAGACCGGTGGCGGCTGTTCGAGGGCGTGGCGCAACTGCTGCTGGCCCTCGCGTCCGAGCGGCCGACCATCCTGCTGATTGACGATCTCCAGTGGTGCGACGGCGAGACGTGCGCGCTCCTCCATTTCCTCTCGCGTCGCCTCGAGATCGCGGCGGCGGCGCTGGTGGCGACGGTGCGGCTGGGCGAGCTGGAGCGGGACCTCCCGGCGGCGCGGCTCTGCCGCTCGCTCCGCGCGCGCGCCGGAGCGACGGTTGTGGAGGTGCCGCCGCTCACCGTGGACGAGCTGTGGCTCCTGATCCGGGAGATGGGAAAGATCCGCTCGCCCACCGGCGGTCGCCGGTTCGCGAGCCGCATTCACGAGGTCACCGACGGCAACCCGTTCCACGCGATCGAGCTGCTCAAGACGCTCTTCACACAGGGGCTGCTGGCCGTGGACGATGCGACCGGGGAGTGGACGGCGTCGAGCGTGGGGAGCGCGGAGCAGTCGGAGCTGTTGCCGATGCCGCCGACGGTGCGGGACGCCATCGCCGAGCGGGTGACGCGGCTGCCGTACGACCTCCGGGATCTCCTCGCCACGATCGCGGTCTCGGCGTCGGGGTGTCGCACGCCGGTGCTCTCCCACGTGCACGGCATCTCGCGGCTCCAGGCCGCACTCCGGTCCGACGCGCTGGTCGAGCGGCATCTCCTCGCCGAGGACGGTGGCGTATATCGCTGCGCGCATCCGGTGATCGCGGACGTGGTGCGCGACGGGCTGAGCGCGCCGCGGCGGCGCGAGATCCACCGCGCGATCGCGCTGTCGCTGGAAGCGGTCGCGGGGCCAGCGGAGCTGGCCGAGGTCGCGAGCGCGATCGCGCGGCACGCCGCGCGCGGAGGCGAGCGCGCACTGGCCTACCGCTTCGCGCTGCTCGCGAGCGAGGAGGCGGTGCGACGGTACGCGTTCGAGGAGGCGCTCTCATGGCTGGACCTCGCCGCCGGCGTCGCGGAGGAGGGAGCGGAAGCCGACATGGTCAACCGGAGCACCGCCGACGTGCTAGGGCTCGCCGGATGGACGGAGCCGCCGCGTCGCCCGAGGCGTCCCGGGACTCCCGCCCGGGGGATCGCCCAAATCGATTTGGACCTCGGGGTGACCTGAAGGGGTTGGGTATTGCGGCCCGCACCGCAAAGCCGCATCTTCACCGTTCGCTTCTCAATGCCTTGACCCCATGAACCTTAACGCATCCGATCCACCCTACCTGATGGCGCTTACCACGGCGCCGTCAGCCGAGGCGGCTCGGGTGCTGGTCCGGGCCCTGGTCGAGCGGCGTTTGGTGGCGTGCGGCACGGTGATTCCCGGCGCGACCTCCATATACTGGTGGCGCGACGTAGTGGAGGAGAGCGCGGAGTGCGTCATCATCCTGAAGACGACGGCAGCGCGGTGGAGCGAGCTGGCGGCAGCGCTGCCGGGGCTTCACCACTACGAGGTTGCGGAGCTGATCGCTGTACCGATCATGGCGGGGCATGAGCCGTATCTGGAGTGGCTGAGCGCGGAGACGGGGAGCTCCGCACGAGGGAAGGAGTGAGCGGCATGGGTCGTTCGCGAAGGCGGCAGCGGCTAGCGGGAACGTCGCAACCGGACCCTCAGGCGCCGGCGGCGCCGGTTGACACGCTTACACCGACCTACGTTCCGACGACGGCAACGCGCGAGTGGACCCCGGACGTGGAGGCGCCCGTCCTTGCGCTGGAAGGGCTCCAGCCCTGGGAGCCGATTGCCGGACCCGCGCTGGCGCTGGAAGAGCCGGAGCTCGATGAAGGGCGGGTGATGGAGTCCGACGACCCGTGCCAGCTCGTGCTAGAGCCGGCGGCGGCCGGCGAGACGGCTGCGCGGCCGGGTGGTGACGAGTTCGCGGGGAGCGGCCGCGACGCCACCGTCCTAGCCGCCGCCGCACCCGCCGCGGACCTCGAGCTGGAGATCGTCTCGTCGGCGGCGGCCGAGCCGGAAACGTCGGCCGCGGTCGTTCCCGAGGAGACGGCCGACATCGCCGGGACGCAGGGTGGAGCCGAGCCGGCGGTGGTGGAGCCGACGCCGGAGCCAGAGCCCGATGCCGCCGAGCAGCTGTATCTTCAGGCGCACGACGCCGGAGACGCCGGCAACATCGCGGAAGCGAAGGCTCTCTACCGCCAGCTGCTCACGTCGCACCCCGAGCACGTCCGAGCGCGCAACAACTTGGCGCTCCTGCTCGACGCGGCCGGCGACCACGCCGGCGCCCTGGCCGAACTGGACCGGGCGCTCGACGTGGATGCGGAGAATGCGACGCTCCTGGTCAACCGTGGCGCCCTGCTGGGCGCGATGGGCCGCTTCGCGGCGGCGGAGCGCGACCTCAAGCGCGTGCTGCGGGTCGAGCCGGCGCAGGCGGAGGCCCTGTTCAACCTCGGGGTCGTGATGACGAAGAAGGGGCTCTGGGCCGAAGCGGTGCCGCTCCTCAAGCGCGCCATCGAGCTCGAGCCGGGTCGCGGCACCGCGCACTTCTACCTCGGAGAGGCGCTGAACCACGTAGACGACCTGCCCGGGGCGATGGCCGCGTACCAGCGCGCCGCCGAGCTCCAGCCCCACAACCCGCGTGCGCTCTACGGTCTCGGCATCGTGTACGACCGGCTCGGCCGTCCGGACGACGCCGCGCAGATGTACCGCCGCTCGCGGGAGGTGGGCCGAAGGTGATCCACGTGGTCGTGGGCGACCTCGCGTCCGTAGTGGCGGATGCGGTGGTGCGACCCGCGAACACCAGGCTCGAGCCGATCACCCCGGCCCTGCGGCGCCTCGAAGAGGCTGCAGGGCCGCGGTTTCAGGAGCAGTGCCGCGTGCAGTGGGAGCTGGGGGTCGGGGCGGCGGTGGTGACGCGGGCGGGCGATCTCCCGACCGAGTTCGTGATCCACGCCGTCATCGGGACCGGTCAGGACGCCGTGACCGCGGACGGGGTGCGGCGCGCGGTGGCGGCCGCGCTGTGGCAGTCCGCGCAGTGGCAGATCGAGACGCTGGCGTTCCCCGCCCTCGGCCAGGGCCCGCTCTCGGCGCAGGAGTCGGCCGACGCGATCGTGCCGTCGATCCGGGAGCACCTGCGAAACGAAGACCATCCCGCTACTGTACTCATCGTGGTGAACAGCGACGCCGAGCGTGATGTTTTCCAGGCCCGCATCGGGCCGGGTGATCCCCTCTGACCCGTTTTCGCATCGCCGTCCTCATCGTACTCGCGTGGCTGGCGGGGCTGGGGCTCCTGGTCAAGCGCGAGTACTTCAAGCCGTCGACCATGCGGCTGGCCGAAGCGGCCACGCGCGTCGGGCCGGGTGCGAGCTACTACGCGCTGTCGCTGGGCGCCGGGCCGATCGGCTACGCCTCGAGCACCGTGGACACTATCGGTCCGAAGGCGCCCGGCGATACGACGACGCCCGGCGTGCACGTGCTGGAAGTGATGGTCCTGGACATCGAGGCCCTCGGCAGCGTCCAGCGGGTGGAGCTGACGACGGACATCCTGCTGACGCGCGAGCTGCACGTGCGGTCGTTCCAGGCGAGCTTCAACTCCGACGCGGCACGCCTGAGCGCGCGGGGCAGCGTGGAGGGCGACAGCGCGCTCGTCCTCGACATCGATGCGCGCGGCTCGCGGCCGCAGCATCGGCGCGTCCCGCTCGAGCGGCCACTCGTTCTCCCTGCCCAGCTACCGCTCCAGCTCGCGTTCGGCGGCGAGCTCCAGATCGGCAAGACGTACACGCTCAGGATCTTCGATCCGACGCTGTTCGCCGATCGCGATGTCGCCGTGCAGGTGCTCGCCGAGAGCACGTTAATCGTGCCCGACAGTGCGAGCAGGGACTCGGCATCGGGCCAGTGGGTGGTGGCGCGCGAGGATACGGTGCACGCCTGGAAGGTGGCGCAGGAGTACGGCGGCATCATCATGGAGTCGTGGATCGACGACCTGGGCAGCATCGTTAGCGCGGTCTCGCCGATCGGGTTCCGCATGGAGCGGACGGCGTTCGAAATCGCGGTCGAGAACTGGCGGCGCGCCCGCGGGACGGCGCGCTACGCGGCGGGGCAGAATAGCGACGTCATCCAGACCACGGCGATCACGGCGAACGTCCGCCTGGCACCCGAGGCGCTGACCTCGCTGCGCGTCCGGGTGGGGAACGTCACCTTGCAGGGCTTCGACCTCGGCGGCGGGCGGCAGCGCCTGGCGGGAGACACCTTGACCGTGACCCGCGAGACCGGCTTCGGCGAGGGGCCGAACGGTCCGCGGCCGTCGGGCTTCGACGCGCGGCTCCCGATGGCCGCATCAGACACGGCGCTCGCGGCCGCGCTGGCAGCCGAGGCGCTGGTGCAGTCGGACGATCCGCGCATCCAGGCGCAGGCGCGACAGATCGCGGGACGGGAGCGGCGCGCGGGAGTGGTCGCGCAGCTGCTCACCCACTGGGTCTACGACAACCTCGAGAAGAAGATCACGGTGAGCGTGCCCAGCGCGGCGCAGGTGCTGGAGGATCGCCGTGGCGACTGCAACGAGCACACGGTGCTCTACGTCGCGCTCGCGCGCGCGCTCGGCCTGCCCGCCCGCACGGCGGCGGGCGTGGTGTACCTGCGCGGCCACTTCTACTATCACGCCTGGCCGGAGGTCTGGCTGGGGCAGTGGGTGGCGGTGGACCCGACCTTCGACCAGTTTCCCGCGGATGCCGCGCACCTCCGTTTCGTCATCGGCGGGCTGGCGCGGCAGGTCGAGCTGATCCGGCTCATCGGGCGACTCCAACTCACCGTGGTGCCCTCGTGAGCGACTTGCGCCTGTCTCCTGGCGACTGCGAACCGCTGCAACTCTGCAACGCTGCAGCTCTGGTGTGTGGATGATCACGATCGAGAAGCTGACGAAGAAGTACGGCTCCTTCACGGCGGTGGACGACATCTCCCTCCACGTGCCGTCGGGGACGCTGTATGGCTTCCTCGGCCCCAACGGGGCGGGCAAGACGACGACGCTCCGCATGATCGCCGGCATCCTGCGCCCGACCAGCGGCCGGATCCGCCTCGGCGGGCACGACGTCGCGGACAACCCGATGGCCGCGAAGGCAAAGCTCGGCTTTATCCCCGACCGGCCGTTCGTCTACGAGAAGCTGACCGGCGCGGAATTCCTCCGCTTCGTGGCCGGCCTCTACGGGCAGGACGGCCAGCTCGTGGAGCGGCGCATCGACGAGCTGCTCGAGGTCTTCGAGCTCTCGACCTGGAAAAACGAGCTGGTGGAGTCTTACTCGCACGGGATGCGGCAGAAGCTGATCATCTCCTCCGCGCTGATCCACCGGCCCGAGCTGATCGTCGTGGACGAGCCGATGGTGGGGCTCGATCCCCGCGCGGCGCGACTGCTCAAGGACCTCTTCCGCGGCTTCGTCAGCCGCGGCGGCACCGTGTTCATGAGCACCCACACCCTCGAGATTGCCGAGGCGCTGTGCGACCGCATCGCGATCATCCAGGGCGGCAAGATCGTGGCGGCGGGCACGATGGCGGAGCTCAAGAGCCAGCACGCGGCCGGCGACGTGGGACTCGAGGACCTCTTCCTCCGTCTCACCGGCGGTGAGGCGGCCAAGGAGCTCCAGGCGGTCCTTGAGGCGTGAGCCAGCCGACCCTCACCCACGTGCTGCAGCCCAAGTGGCGCACCGCGCTCACACGGATGCGCCAGGAGCGGGAATCGGGCGGGCGCGGGAAGCTCCTGGTCCTCGCGACGGTGGGGCTGATCTTCTGGGCCGCGGTCTTCGGGGTGCTCTTCCGGGTGCTCGGCTACTTCAAAGGCGTCGAGGAGATCGGTGCGCTGCTGGCCGGGAAGCTCCTGTCGCTGGTGCTGCTCTCATTCGTGTCGGTGCTGCTCCTCTCTAACGTCATCACCGCGCTCTCGTCGTTCTTTCTCGCGAAGGACCTCGATCTCTTGGTGAGCTCGCCAGTGGACGGGCTACGGCTCTACCTCGCCAAGCTCGGCGAGACCCTGGTGCACAGCTCGTGGATGGTGGCGCTGATGGCGGTGCCGATCTTCGCTGCGTACGGCATCGTGTACCAGGGCGGCTGGCTCTTCGGACCGTTCGCGATGCTGGCCTTCCTGCCGCTCCTCGTGCTGCCGGCCGTCGTGGGGTCCACGGTCACGATGATCCTCGTGAACGTCTTCCCCGCGCGACGCACCAGAGACCTGCTCTCCATCATTGCGCTCGGCGCCGCCGCCGGCGTCATCCTGATCTTCCGCATCGTCCGGCCCGAGCAGCTGGCGCGACCGGAAGGCTTCCAGAACCTCCTCGACTTCATCGCGGTCCTTCGGACGCCGACCTCGCCGTTCCTACCAAGCGAGTGGGTGACGAAGTCCGTCATGAGCTACCTGTCGGGGCCGTTGGACTGGCTCCCCGTCTATCTACTCTGGTCCACGGCGGCGGTGTTCGTGACCGGTGGCGTGTGGGTCTACGGACATTTGTACCACACCGGCTTCACGAAGGCGCAGGAGGGCGCCGAGCGGTTCGTGCGCGGCGGCTTCTGGAACTGGTCGCTGGGCGCGGCGTTGCGGCCGCTCGGCGCGGCGCGGCGGGAGTTCGTGCTCAAGGACCTCCGGCTTTTCTTCCGCGACACGACACAGTGGAGCCAGCTAATCCTGCTCGCGGCGCTCCTGGTCGTGTACCTGTTCAACATCAAGGCCCTGCCCCTCTTCCGCGGCGAGCAGGTGCCGTTCTTCCTCGTCTCGGTCGTGTCGTTCCTCAACCTCGGACTGGCGGGCTTCGTTCTCGCCGCCATCGCGGCCCGCTTCATCTTCCCCGCGGTGAGCCTCGAAGGGCGGCAGATGTGGCTGCTGCGCTCGAGCCCGCTGGAGCTCCGGGCCATGCTGTGGGCCAAGTACTGGGTGGGCACCGTTCCGCTCCTCGTCCTGGCGCTCGCCATCACGGTGCTCACCAACGTGCTCCTCAAGGCGAGTCCGTTCATGATGGCCGTCGGCGTCGGGACGATCCTGCTCCTCACGCTCGCCATCAGCGCCATGGCGCTCGCCTTCGGCGCGCTCTACCCGCAGTTCGAGACGGAGAACGCGGCACAGATCCCGACGAGCTTCGGCGGGCTGGTGTTCATGATGGCAACCATCGCGCTGCTGGCGCTGGTGATCGTGATCGAGTCGGTGCCGGTTTACCGGTACCTCAGTGCCTCGTTCGAGCAACAGCCGCTCACCGTGACGCCGCTCATGGTGGGCTCGTTCGCGCTGGCGGCCGCGGTGTGCATCACCGCCACGATCGTGCCGCTCAAGATCGGGCTCCGGCGGATGGAGGAGTTCGAGTTCTAGCGCTCACTCAAGATCGGGCTCCGGCGGATGGAGGAGTTCGAGCTCCAATCACCGCGGATTCAATATCCGATCGATCCTCGCCCTCAAGTCCTCAAAGTGTGCCCGCGTCGTGCGTTCCCTGGTGCGGACCAGCGCTGTGCGCAGCCCGGCATCGAGATCGCGCAACTCGGCGCGGGCCAGGGCCTGCGCGTCCGCCGGAGGGCGGGCCGGCGGCGGGATGACCACGCCGGGCGGCAGGCCGGGCGGCGGGCCGGGTGGCGGCGGGGGTGTAATGACCCGCTCCAGCCCTTCGACGAAGGCTCGCTGAAGGTTGCGGCGGTAGCTGTCCACGACCGGCCGCGCGGTCGCTGCCTCGCCGAAGATCCCGCGCCGGAGGTCGCCGAAGAGGTCGGCGATCGCGTAGGCTGTGCCCGGCGGCATCGTCGCCTGCTGCTCGACGAGCCGTCCGAGACGTCCGCCGTCCCACAGCGTGGTGAGCAGCGCCGCTTGGCGTGCGCGGATCCGCTCGACGCTCCCTGTTGGCTCGATACGCCGCAGCACCGCGGTATCGAGGAAGTACGTCGGCGTCGTGAAGGCGTTCTCCAGCAGGAACCGCACCGCCGCCTCTTGCCGCTCGCGCGGCACCGGTCGATGGATGACGCCGTCCTGGTTGGGGTACTTCTCGTGGCGGTACACGCCGCCCACGACCGCGGCCACGTGGCCCATCTCGCGCGCCCACTGGCCGATGAGCTCGCCGTACATGGTGTTGAGCTCGGTGTAGTCGCGCAGGCGGTCGGTCGTCGTGGCCGGGAGCAGCATCGGCACGAGTCGCCGGAGGTTGGCGAGGCCGTAGCGCGTCGCCTTCACCGGGTCGTCGCCGAGCGCCTCCGTGGTCGTGCGCGGATCAATGCCGTCGGGATTGCCGAAGCGCAGCTCGGACCGCGCGTCCTGGAGCCGGGCCAGGGAGTCGAGGATCGGCCGCTCCGCCTCCGGCGAACCAGCGCCCGGGAAGCGGCGGTAGCCCCAGTTGATGACGTAGTAATCCCACACGCCGATCTTGGGCTGCAGCTGCACGTCGTCCCCCGGCTGGGCGACGTAGTTGTTGCGCGCGTAGTCCATGATCGAGTACGACGTGCCGTGCCGGCGCGTGTACGTCGGGCTGCGCAGCGAGTCCACGGGGTAGTAGCCCGAGGACAACTGGTTGTGCGGCAGCCCGAGCGTGTGGCCGACCTCGTGCGCCGCGACGTAGGCGATCAACTCGCCCATCAAGTCGTCGGGGAGCGGCAGGCGCTGGGCCCGCCGGTCCACGGCGCCCGCCTGCGTCCAGTACCACGACTGCAGCAGCGAGCTGATGTTGTGGAACCAGCCGATGTTGGACTGCAGGATCTCGCCGGTCCGCGGGTCATTGACGTGCGGGCCGTACGCGTTCTCGATCGTGGAAGGCAGCCAGCGGATCGTCGAGTACCGCATGTCGTCCAGGTCGAACTCCGGGTCCTGCGCCGGTGTGGGGGCGCGGCGTGCGGCGATGGCGTTGCTGAAGCCCGCCGCCCGGAAGACCGGCTCCCACATCTCGACGCCACGGATCAGCCACGGCACCCACTGCTCCGGCGTCGCCGGATCGATGTAGAAGACGATCGGCCGGACCGGGTCCGAGACGGCGGCGCTGGAGTCCCGTGGCTCGAGCCGCCAACGCGTGAGGTAGCAGCGCCGAGGCACCCGCGCCTCGTCGCTTCCGTAGTCCTCGAAGCTCACCGAGAAGAACCCGACCCGGTTGTCACACAGCCGCGCCATCATCGGGTGCTCGGGCAGGAGGAGCATCGAGTAGTTCATCAGCATGGTGAGCGAGTTCACCGACCGGTCGTAACCCCGACCGAGGGGCAGTGGAACCGAGTCCACCTCGAACGTCTGGAGGGCGCTCACCTCGACATTGCGTGGGAAGCTGCGCGCTCGCTCGATGACCGAGCGGGCGGAGTCCAGCCGCCGCACCCGCACGCCGTTCTGCCGGACGTTCAGCTCGGCGACATCCGTCGTGAATAGTCGCGTCACCTCGACGACCGCGTTGCTGTCGTCCGGGCTCCAGGCGGCGACGTCGAAGCTCATGATGATCGGCGCCTGGTTGGACAGGTTGACGGCGCGGCTCACCGGCAGGTTGGAGTCGGCGCGCATGGCGTACGACACCAGCCGGAGGAGCACGCGGTTGCCGATTCGCTCCCAGCGAACGACCCGCGCCGAGACCTGCTCGCCCGCATAGCCGACGCCGCGGACGGTGCCCCGCTGGTCGGCCACCAGCCGGAACTCGCGAGAGAACAGGCTCCGCGGAATCTCGTAGAACAGCTTCTCGCCGATCCGGTGGATGATGAAGACGCCGGAGTCGGTCACGGCCTGCGCGGTGATGACGTCACGGTAGGGTTTGGGACCCTCCGGCTGCTGCGGGCGGGCGCCTGGCGCTTGGCCTTGCGCCTGCGCGCCCGGTTGCTGGGGCGTTGGGGATTGGGGTGTGGGGTTTCGGGGGTTTTGGGCCGCGATGCCCGTGGCGGCGGCAAGCGACACGAGGGTGGTCACCAGGAGGCGTCTCAGCATGACTTGGACTCTTTGGAAAGGTGGACGGTACGAGTTACGGACGAGGGGCAAGTTTTGTTGCAGCGCCGCACTCCACGCAAAACCTGCCGCTGCCCTCGAGCCCGCTGCCGCACTCGATGCAGTACTTGCGGCCATTCGACTTCGAGGACTCCCTAGCGGAGGCGATGAGGGCCTCGACGGTGTCCGCGGCGCTGGCCGGCGGTCCGGCGGTCAGGCGGTCAGGGAAAGCGGCATCGGCCGCGCGGAGCGCCTCCAGCGCTTCCGTCGTGTACTTCGCGCGCAACCGCTCGTAGTCCTCGTCCGACAGCTTGCCCGTGGCGCGGTCGAACTCGATCTCCTTGAGCGCGGCCAGGGCGGTGTCGCGGCGCGCGAGCGTGGCGTCGTCATCGAAGGCGGCCAGGCGGTCAGGCGCCCAGACGGCCGGTCGGAGGACCGGCTCCAGCACGACGAAGACAGCCGCGAGGGCGATGATCAGTCCGGCCAGGACGAGCACGCTACGCCTCGAACCGCTCGAGCTCGCGCTTCAGGCGCTCGAGCTCCTGGCCGGCGACGCCCACGCCGGGCGGCGGCGTCTCCACTTCGATCAGGGTCGCGGGCCGGGCGCGGATCCACCGCCGCATCACCAGGCCCACGATCGCGATCCCCACGCCGAGCCCCACGAACGGCATGATGTAGGCCGCCCAGTTGAAGCCGCGCTTGGGCGGTGCCATCAGGACCGCCTGCCCATACTGCGCCTCGAACGCCGCCACGATCTGCTGCGGCGTCATCGCGGAGTCGAGCCTGGCGAGCACCTGGCGGTGCATCGCCGGCGAGGTCGCGCAGCTGAAGTCGGTGGTGCGGCAGGTGAACACGTCGAGGTTGCAGCCGCAGGTGCAGCGGAGCTTTCCTTCGATCGCCTTGACCAGGGCGTCGTTGTCGCGGGCGGTGACCGGCGCTCGGGACTGGACCATGTTCGGCGCGTACAGGCGGCCCAGGCTGTCGGTCGAGGACGGGGCGGTCAGGCGGGCAGGCGGTCGGGCGGTCGGCGATTGGGAGACGCCGCTCGGCGTCGCCGCGTCCGCGCGCTCGCGCGCCTGCGCGTCAGCGCGTCCACCGAGCGCCAACGCCAGCACCGCCGCGCGTACGGCTGTACCGCCGTACCACCGTACCGCCCTCACGTCGTCACCTGCGCGACGTACCCGGCCGGCGCGGCGCGGCGGCGGCTCGCCGCGGTGGGAGCGTCACCCGGCCACATCGTGATGAGCCCGCCGATCACCAGCACCACGCCGCCGTACCAGACCCACCAGACGAGCGGGTTCAGCGTGATGCGGTAGACCGCCTCCTCCGTCCCCTGTACCGATCCGGCGTACACCAGATAGACGTCCTCGCGCAGATCGCTCCGGATCGCGACCTCCGTCGAGGGCTCGAAGGTCGGCCGGCCCATCGAGTCCATGTGCTGGCGCTTCTCGCTCTTCATGACGCCGAGGTACTTCTCGTCGCGCCAGACGTCCATGCTCGCCGCGGAGACGAACCGGTTCAGCTGCTCGTACTGCGAGACGCCCTGGTGGGTGAAGCGGTAGGCGTGCCCGTACGGGGAGCGCACGGTCACGCTCTCGCCCGGCTTGAGCGTCGCCTCGGTGTCGCTCTTGAAGGCGAGCCCCGCGAACCCGGCGAACAGCATCACCATCCCGAGGTGCACGACGTAGCCGCCATAGCGCCGCCGGTTGCGGGCGATGAGCCGGCCGAGCGCGACCGGGATCGACTCGCCGTGGAGCCGGTGCCGGGCGCCCGTGCCGCGCACGAACTCCTGCGCCACCGTCGTCGTCACGAACGCCGCGAGCGCGTAGGCCGCGATCGCCCATCCATCGGAAATGCGGGCCGCCGCCAGCGCGACCGCCGTGAGCAGCATCGCGGCGACCGGCCAGCGAAACTGGCGCTTGAGGTTTCCGGGCGACGCGCGGCGCCAGGCGATGAGCGGCCCGATCCCAGTGAGGAGGAGGAGCAGGAGGCCCAGCGGCACGTTCACCTGATTGAAGAACGGCGGCCCCACAGTGACCTTCGTCCCCTTCACCCACTCGGAGAGGATCGGGAAGAGCGTCCCCCACAGCACCGAGAAGGCGATGACGATGAAGATGAGATTGTTGAAGAGGAACGCCGCTTCGCGGCTCACCATGGACTCCAGCTTCGCCTCGGCCTCGAGCTCCGGCCAGCGATAGTAGAGGAGGCTGAAGCCCGCCACCGCCGCGAAGAGGAGGAAGGCGAGGAAGAAGTACCCGACGCTCGACTGGGTGAAGCTGTGCACGCTGGAGATCACGCCGCTGCGCGTGATGAAGGTGCCGAAGATCGAGAGTAGGAACGAGCCCACGACGAGGCCGACGTTCCACCGCTTCAGCATCCCGCGCTTCTCCTGGATCATCACCGAGTGAAGGAACGCGGTCATCGTGAGCCACGGCAGGAACGACGCGTTCTCCACCGGGTCCCACGCCCAGTACCCGCCCCACCCCAGCTCGACGTACGCCCACCACATCCCGAGGACGATGCCGCACGAGAGGAAGAGCCACGAGAGCAGCGTCCACCGGCGGATGGCGTGCAGCCAGCCGGTGTCGAGCCGGCCCGAGAGCAGCGCGGCCACGGCAAACGCGAAGGGGATGGTGATGCTGGTGTAGCCGAGATAGAGCATCGGCGGGTGGATCGTCATCCCCGGGTTCTGGAGCTGCGGGTTGAGGCCGCGCCCGTCGGGTGGCGTGAAGCCGAGCCGCTCGAAGGGGTTCGAGGCGAAGAGCATCACCGCCACGAAAAAGGTGACGACGACGAGCACCACGCCCGCCACGTAAGGCATCAGCTCCCGGTACCTGCCGCGGTTGGCGAGCAGCGCGGCCGAGCCGAAGGTCGCGACCACGATCGCCCAGAGGAGGAGCGACCCCTTCTGCCCCGCGTAGAAGGCCGACCAGGTGTAGTAGACGGGCAGGTTGCGGCTCGTGTACGAGGCGACGTACTCGACGTTGAAGTCGTGGGTGAGCAGCGCCCGCATCAGCCCCACCGAGGCGATGACGAGCAGCCCCCACGTCACGTACACCGCGCGCTCGGCCGAGAGGGCGAGCTCGGCGCGGCCGGTCCGTCCGCCGACGAAAGCGACCGCGCTCCCCCAACAGCCGATGAGGAGCGCGACCCAGAGGGCGATGTTGCCGAGGTCGGTCATGTCAGGCGGTCAGGCGGTCCGGCGGTCAGCCCGCAGGACCGTCACACGCGCGGGCCGCCCTGCGTGGGCGAGGCCTCGTAGCGCGAGCCGCACTTGGCGAGCAGCGTCGTCGCGCGGAAGGTGCCATCGGGTTGCAGCCGGCCCTCGACGACTACGTCCACCTCATCCGTGAACGTGTCCGGCGCGAGACCGCGGTAGACGACCGGATAGCTCTGCACGCCGTCGGTCACGCGGAAGGTGATGGTCTGCGAGGCGACGTCGCGCTGGATGGACCCCTTCACGACGCGTGCGCCCATCTTCATGCCGACATCATAGAAGGAATGGTCGGTACGGACCTTCGCGGCCAGCTCCGAGGGCGTGAGGTAGTAAACGCCCGTCTCCTTGATGCCGGACGCCATGAGGTAGCCGACGGTGGCGAGTATGAGACCGCCGCCGATCAGGAACTTGGTCTGAGCCTTCATGATAGGTTCACCCAGGTCCAAAGATATCCGACCGCTGGTATCCGCAAAAGTAATACCGCGTTATGGATGTTGGATCATACACCGTTGGGGACAAAAAGACCCAAAGGCGGGATGGACGATGGGTCATCACCCTCCTTCGCCATGCCGGCACTCGACCTCAGCGACGGGGGATCGCGCGCCGAGCCGGCGCTGTGGAGCGGGCAAGGCTGCGGAGAAAAACCGAGAGGTCCCGCATCTCGTCTCCCTCGAACCGCGGCCACTCTACGGTGCGAGTACGCATCACCTCGTACATCGCGGGAGCGTGGTTCCACATCGCGGCGGCCAGGCGCATAGGCGCCGTCACGGCCTCCGACCGCGAGAGGTCCGGACCGATGGCCGCGCCGGTGTCCGGCCGGTGGCAGCCGGCGCAGCCTTTCGCGCGGAAGACCTGCACGCCCGCCGCGCTGTCGCCGCGGGTCTCGTCGAACCGCAAGTAGTAGAGGAAGGCGATGACGTCGGCCATTTCGGTTCCGCCGAAGCGTGGAAAGGCGAACCCGCGTTCCCGCATCCGCGCGGACATCTCAAACGAGTGGTTCCAAAGCACGCCTGCGATTTCGGAGACACGCATCCGGACGGTCGCCGCCCGGAGGTCGGGACCATAGGGCGTGCCGCGACCCGTGTCGCCATGGCAGCGGAGGCAGCCTTTGGTCCTGAACAGCTGCCTGCCGCGCTCCGGGTGGGGGGGCTCGAGGAAGACCGCCCTGCGTGGCGCCTCTCGGGAAACCTCGCGAACGTAGGCCTGAATGTCGGCCATCTCCCGCCCTACGAAGGTTGGCGTCGCTACGCCGCGCATCCGCTGGGTCGCCTGCATGGCCGGGCCGTGGTTCCACATCCCTTCGGCGAGCATGATGGGCGCCACGTAGCGGGCGTAGCGGTCGAGCGGCGGGCCCACCCGGCCGCCGCTCCCGCCGACACTGTGACAGAGCATGCACTGCTTCTCCCGGAACCATCGTTCGCCCAGGTCGGGGTCGCCCGGCTCGTCGAACAGCTTGACGTAATAGAGGTAGCCGATGACGTCGCTCAACTCGGTCTCGGTGAGCCTGGGCCACTCGAAGCCGCTGCGCCGCATGGTCTCCATCATCCGCGGCGTGTGGTTCCAGAACAGTCCCGCAAGCTGCTGCATGCTGCGACCGGCGCCGACCGTGGCGAAGTCCGGGCCGAGTCGGCCGCCGTTGCCCCAAATCGCGTGGCAGCGGACGCATCCCTTGTCGTGAAAGACTCGCCGTCCGGCGCTCGGGTCGCCGCCCGGCAACGAAGGACCAGCTTGCGCTGAGCCCGACGAGGCCAGCACCAGCGCCAGGCCGACAACAGCGCACGCTCGGCCCGTGGACTTCGACATCAGTCCGCCGCCACCGGTTCCGGCGGCAAGTACCCGGCCACCCGCTCGGCCACCTCGCGCACCGACGCTTCCCTCCCCTCGCGCATCTCCCAGATGGAAATGATCGGGAAGAATTTCGTGGCCACCATGTAAAGGAGGATGAAGCCGGCGAAGGTGCCGGCGAGGATCGACAGCTCGACCCACGACGGGAGATAGTGGCCGAGCGACTCGAACTCGAAGCGCGGGTTCACCGACGTCGGGACCACGATGTTGAACCGCTCCAGCCACATCCCGATCACCACCGCCACGCCGGCAACGAGCGTTCCACCCGGGGTCCGCGTCGCACGCCGGCACATTAGCGCGAGGGGGATCACGAAACAGCACGTCACCATCGTCCAGAACGGCGCTGCGAAGGGCCCCCGGACCTTGGCCCAGAAGGTGCGCATTTCCGCCGGCTCGGCACCGTAGAACGCCGTCAGGTACTCGGCGAACGTGAAGTAGAACCACAGTAGGCTGAACAGCAGCAGCAGCCGGCCCATGTAGTCGAAGTGGACCGCCCGGAAGTACTCGTGGAAGCCGTAGGCCCGCCGGAGCACGACCATCGCGATCAGGATGGCCGCGATACCCGAGTAGATCGCGCCCATCACGAAGTAGGGGCCGAAAATGGTCGAGTGCCACATCGGACGCAGCGTCATCGCGAAGATCCAGCCGATCACCGTGTGCACCGACACGGCGATCGGAATCACGACGATGGCCAGCACGCCGATCACTCGCTCGAGGCGCGCTCGCTGCGCCGGCGTGTCGCGGTAGCCCGCCGCCAGGAACCGGTAGAACCGAGGCGCCTTGATCCCCGCGTCCCGAATGATGGCGAGATCGGGCAGCATAGGCAGGTAGAGGTAGATCGTGCTGGCGCCGAAGTAGAGGCCGATGCTGATGACGTCCCACAGCAGCGGAGACCTCAGCTGGGCGTGCAGGAACACGTTCAGCAGCCGGTCGGGACGGCCCAGGTCGATGATCGGCTGGATCGCCCCGAACCCGAGCACGAGTACTGTGATGAACTCGGCCGAGCGGGTGATTGAGCGGCGCCATTCGGCCTTGCTGATGCGCAAGATCGCCGAGATCAGGGTGCCCGCGTGGCTGATGCCGATGAAGAACACGAAGTCGATGATGTAGATGCCCCAGTACTCCGGTTGGTTGAGGCCGGTGCGGCCCAGCCCGAACCGGAGCTGGAGGTAGTAGGCCGTGAGGCCCCACAGCGCGATCGCCCCGAGGACGGTCGCGGCTGCGCGGAACCGCCAAGTCGTCTCGACCAGCGGAGCCAGCAGCTTCCGCGCATCGTCGGGCAGCGCCCGCAGCTTCAGCCGCGCGTCGTCGGTCACCTCACGTCCTCGGTGTCAGGTAGTAGACCTTCGGCTCGGTGCCGAGGTCCTCCATCAGGCGCATGGCCCGCGGATCGTGCCGCAGCTCCGACACGCGGTGCCGCGGGTTGTCGAGGTCGCCGAACACGATGGCCCGGGTCGGGCAGGCTTCCGCACACGCCGGCTGATAGTCGGACTCCCGCAGCTCGCGTCCCTCGGCGCGCGCCTCCTCGCGAGCCTTCTGCAGGCGGTGGTGGCAGAAGGTGCACTTCTCGATGACCCCCTTGGGCCGCACCGAGACGTCAGGGTTGAGGTGCGCGCGCTCCGACTCGGGCCAGGTTGGCGCGTACCAGTTGAAGTACTTCACCGTGTACGGACACGCGTTCGCGCAGTAGCGGCACCCGATGCAGCGCGGGTAGATCTGGCCCACGATCCCCTCGGGGCTGATATACGTCGCCTCTACGGGGCAGACCTTGACGCACGGTGGGTTGTCGCAGTGCATGCAGGGCCGCGGCGCGAACCGCAGCGTGTTGTTCGGGAACTCGCCCTCCACCTCGGCCATTACCCGCATCCAACTGATCGTCCTGCCGAGTGCTGCCTGCTCCGGCGCGACAGTGGCGATGTTGTTCTCGCTCTTGCACGCCACCTCGCACGCCGCGCAGCCGGTGCAGCGATCCAGGTCGATGACCATCCCCCAGCGCGGCACCTGGGCGGTCCTCAGGCGCGCTCCAGGCGCACGAACGTCGTGCACCAGGATGCGAGGTCGGTGAGCGGATCCGTCGCGCCGTCCAGAAGCTGGAGCGGGTTCGCCAGCGTGCCGTCAGGGTGCCGGAGCCCGTAGGGCGCATTCACCACGTCGCGCGCGGCTCCGGCGAAGTGCTTCATCTGTGCGAGGTACCGGCCGCGAATCGAGACCACCCACACCATGGCGCCGTCGCCGAGCCCCAGCTCGCGCGCGGTCATCGGGTGCACCTCGACCCACGGTATCCAGTGGACCTCGGGGAACGTCGTGGGCCGCTCCGCGAGCCACGGTGCGAGCCCGACGGTGCCGGAGGCCAGGGTAGACATCCGGTACGGGTTCAGGCGGAGCGGGAAGGCGTCCGCAGTGCGGTCATCGTCGGTCCGGAACCGATACGGGTCTCTGGCCTCCGCGCCGTCGGCTTGCCGCCGCAACTGCTGCGGAATGAGCTCGATCCTGTCGCCTGCCGTGCGCGCCAGACGGGTCGGGTCGGTATGGTCATAGAACGGATCGACCCACCCACCACGCTCGACCAGGGCGGTCCAGAACGCCTCGAAATCCGGCGCCGAGGCCAGCCACCAACCGCGCTCCTGCATCTGCTGCTGGTGCTCGGTCTCGAACTCGTCACCGAACGGCATACCGCGACGCGCGTCGTAGAGGCCACGCGCCCGCGCCTTGAGGAGCGCCTCGAAATCGACGTACGGCAGACTGGCCCCCACCGTTCCTCCCAGCCGAGCCGCCAGCGCGAGGATCAGGTCGCCCGTGCTGCGGCCGCCGCCCGGCGATGTCACCAGCGGCCGCGCGATGCCCCAAACCGGATAGGGGTAGGACGCGGGGGCGGGCCCGTCCTGCCATCGCTCCGCTGGCAGGAGATCCGGGATGACGAGGTCCGCCTGGCTCGTCGTCTCGTCGAGAAACGGTGAGAAGCTCACCACCAGGGGGACGCGGGACAGCGCAGCAGTCCACGTCGCCCCGTCGGAGGACGAGGCCAGCGGATTCGCGTAGTAGAGAAGAAGCACCTCCACGGGCGAGGCTTGGGTCGCCGCGATCTCCTCCGCGAGCCGGCGAGCGTTGGGCGCTCCGAGCGGCGCCGGCAGCGCGACGGGGCTTCGCGCCAGCCCACGCCGCGTCATGGCGTCGAGCGCCGCGGGCGGAAGGGCCGCCAGCGGAGGTTCGTCGCGGAAGAGCACGCCGCCGGGCCGGTTGATGTTGCCCGTGAGGACATTGAGGCTGTGGACGGCCATGCCTGCCGGCAGACCGTCCGGAGCCTGTGTCACGTCGGCGCCGCAGACGGCGACGGCAGGACCACGGTCGGCGACCATCTTCGCGAGGCCTACGATGCGCTCGATCGGCACGCCAGTCGCGGCCGAGACCTCCTCCGTGCGATAGTGCCGGAGGACGAGGGACCGGTAGCCTGGCTGGAGCGTGCCCCGGTCGTCCAGCCAGTCATCGAAACCCGCCACGTGCCGCGCCAGGAAGTCCGCATCGATCCGCTCCTCTTTGATGAGCACGTAGGCGATGCCCAGGGCGAGGATGGCGTGCGTGCGCGGCCTGACAGCCACCCACTCGTGGGCGCGAGCGGCGGTGCGCGAGAACCGGGTGTCGACCTGAATGAAGCGCGGATGCCGCTCCCGCTCCTCGCCCGGCCGGCCGAAGGCCACGTACGCCTGGAGCGGTGACCACCACGCCTCGAAGAGGGGCGCGCCGAACGAGAGCACCAGCCCGGCGCGCTCGAGGTCGTAGCTGGGCCGCTGCGGGATACCGTGCATGGCAGCCATGATGGCGTCGGTTCCGTCCGGGTAGGCGTCGGCCACGTAGTTCGGCGAGCCGAAGGCGCGCAGGAACTGGCGCCACACGGCGTCCATGGATCCCGCGCAGTAGCCCGCGAGCACCGCGAGCGCCTCCGGCCGACCGGCAGCCCGCAGCTGCTGAAGGCGATCGGCGAGGAACGTCAACGCGCCGTTGGGTGTGAGCGAACGCCAGCGCCCCGCGCCGCGAGCACCGACGCGCAGCAGCGGCGTGCGCAGGCGCTCGGGATGGTAGAGCGTCTGCACGGCCGCGGCGCCACGGGGACAGATTCCGCCTCGGCTCAGCGGGTGCAGCTGGTTGCCACCGATGCCGACGAGACGACCGTCCACCGCGCGCCCCCTGATCCCACAGCGAGAGGGGCAGACGAGACACGTCGAGTTCAAGCGCTCCTCGAGGCCCGGCGCCCACCCGGGGCCGGCCGCCTCGTCCGCCGGCCACCGCACATCGCACGACTCGGCCAGCGCGAGGCCGGCCAAGCCCCCGCCGAGCGTCAGGATGAACCGCCGGCGGCCGAGATGCCCCGGCTCGTGCGCTAGCGGTGGCATGCGATGCAGTCCCGGGTTTGGCCGCTACGCCGATGGCAGTCGAGACAGAACCCCATCCGAATTTTCACGAGCGGCCGCGCTGGTGGGCGCGTCGTGAGCGCGATGTTCCCATGGCAGTTACGGCATTCCAGGCGCCCGATGCCTACGTGCCGCCGGTGCGTGTAGAAGACGTGCGGCGGGAGGCGGAACAGCTTCTCGAAGGTCAGCGGGCGGCCTTGCGCGACCAGTTCCGTGACACGCGCTGCCTCGCGCGTCGTGCCCTGCGTGGCCTGATGGCACATCGCGCAAGTCTCGAGCGACGGCAGCCCGGGATGAGCGCCAGTCCGCACGTAGGAATGGCACAGCTCGCAGTCGAGCTGGAGATCCTGGGTGTGCTTCCGGTGGTTGAAGGCGATCGGCTGGGCGACGCCGGGGCCTTGGGCGACGGCCACGATGGCGCCGGAAACGACGAGAAGCGCCGCAGCGACGATGCCGAACTCGCCTGGTCGCGCCCGAACTTGGGCCACCCGCCGTCTGAGCCACGCCACACGCATCCCCATTCCGGCTCGCCCCTCATCGCGGCATCTGGGACTGCTCTGCCGGCGCTGAGTGGGCGAAATGCCCCAGCCGACACGCCGCCTGCGGAAGCCGACGCCGTCCCCGGCAGCCCTCAGGACTCAGCGAGCAGGTTCGGTGCCAGGGCGTAGCGGCGCTGCTCAACCCCCTGCGTGCTTTGCGTTTGCCGCTATGAGGGACCACACTGGCGGGGCGCGGTCCGTGCGTGAAATGCCCCGAAGCGCGTCGGCTCGCCGAGTCGGCCGGCAGACTGGCGTGGCACTTGCTGCTCCACAAGCGCGAGACTCTTTGGGCAGGTACGGTGCCGGGTCAGCTGGCAACGTGGCGGACGCTGTGGCGTGAGAACCCCCTGCGCAGTGCGCTGGGCAAGAAGCTTCTCGCGTGGCTGCTCCTGCTCTCGCTCGTCCCGCTGTTCGTCTCCAACACCATCGGCTACCTCGCAAGCGGTCGCATCATCAACGGGCTCGCCGAACGGGACCTGCAGGCGCTCACCGCCGTCCAGGCGCATCACGTGCGCGACGAGATCGAGCGGTTGCTGCTGGGGCTCGTCTCGGCCGCGCGAGCGGATCGCCTGCTGGTGGCGAGCGCCGCCGCGCTCCGCGACTCCTCCGCGAGCCCGGTGGTTCTGAGCGGCGCCAGCGGCCTGGCGGCCGAGGAGCTCCAGCGCCTGCGCGAGCAGCTCGGCACGTTCGGCGAACTGCTGCTCGTCGGTCCGAGCGGTACCGTGGTCGCGTCCTCGCCGCGATTCGCGTCCGGGGTGCACTGGCGGGATGCGGGGCTGGTGGCGCATGCGGCGACCGAGGGGCGGACGTTCGCGATAGGAAGCGCGAGTGCAACCGCGGCGCCACCGCTGCTCTTTGCTGCAGCCCTCCCCGGCCCCGATGCCACAGGGCCAGCCATCATCGTCGGTACCGTCGCCGCAGCCGATGTCGGCACCGCGCTCCAGATCCCGCGTCTGTTGGCCGGCGTGATCGAGGCGTACATCGTGGACGACGTTGGCCGCCCGGTGTTCGTCTCGCGTCCGCGCGGGCCGATCGACTATCAGCAACCGCTGCCGCTCTATCGCGCCCTCGCTGAGGGGGCCCGGCGCTACCGCGGGGACGAGGCGGGTGAGGTGGTGGCCAGCAGCCACGCGGTGCCCGGCTATGCGCTGCGTTTCATAAGCGAGGTTCCCGTCCGTGCAGCGCTCGGCGAGCTGCGCTGGCTGCGCCGGCTGTCCGTGATCCTCGAGGCGACGTTCGTGTTGGTGCTCATCGGGGCGGCGTGGATCGTCTCGCGCGGCATCCTGCGGCCGGTGAGCCAGCTGGTGGCTGCAGCCGAGCGCATCGGCCAGGGCGACCTCGAGGCGCGGGTCGCCGTGCACCAGCGGGACGAGGTGGGACAACTGGCGGAGCGCTTCAACGACATGGCGAGGCAGCTGCACGAGTCGGCGGTGCGGATTCGCAACCTGCACGACGAACAGATGCGGCGCGCCGAGCAGTTGGCCACCGTCGGGGAGCTGGCGGCGGGGATCGCCCACGAGCTCAAGACCCCGCTGCTCGGCGTCGCGAGCGGCGCCCAACTGCTCAGCCGACGGCTCGAGCCGTCCGACGCGGAGGGCCGCCGCCTCGCGGGCGAGATGCTCCAGCGCATCCGGCGCATGGAGGAGGCGATGCAGGCGCTGCTCAGCTACGCGCGTCCCTCCCCAACCCGGCTCTCGCGGCTCGACCTGAATGCGATCGTCGAGCGCGCGTTGCGGCTCGTGGAGCCGCGGGCCGACCGCTCCAGCGTGGCGATAACCCGGCGGCTGGCTCCCACTTTGCCGAGCGTGCAGATGGACCCGGATCAGATCGGGCAGGTGATCGTGAATCTGGTGCTCAACGGAATCGAGGCGATGGCTGAGGGCGGGTGCCTCGAGGTCGAGACCAGAGTGGCCGACGGGACCGTGGAGCTGTGGGTGAGCGACTCGGGGCCCGGAATCGCGTCGGCGGAGCGCGAGCGCATCTTCCGCCCGTTCTACACCACGAAACACACGGGAACCGGCCTCGGTCTCGCGATTGTGCGGCAGATCGTGGAACGGCACGGCGGGCTGGTTTTCGTGATCGACCGGCCGGAGGGTGGGACGCGCTTCGTGGTCGCGCTTCCGCTGGACCGGCAGCCTGGACTCGGCGGAGGCAAGGGATGAAGACGCGACGGGCGCGAATCCTGATCGTGGACGACGAGGAGCTCCTGCGGCTGTGGCTCGGGGACCAGCTGCGCGCGGCCGGCTTCGAGGTGTTCCTCGCGGGGTCGCGCCAGGAGGCGCTCCGGTTGGCGACCCAGGAAGCGCCCGCCGTGGTGCTGCTCGATCTCCGGCTGCCCGACGTGCAGGGGCTTGAGGCGCTGGAGCAGCTGCGCAAGCTCGACCGGGACATGGCGGTCATCATCATGACCGCCTACGGCGAGGTGGAGACGGCAGTCGAGGCCGTGAAGCTCGG
>JACORV010000086.1 GCA_016179225.1 Gemmatimonadota bacterium
CCGAGGACGTGCTCCGCCTCCGCGGCGTCCTCGCGCCGTGCCCGCACGAAGTCCGACAGCGGGCCCAGCACGGCGCCGGCGCCGAAGCGCTCCCGCGTCTCCAACAGCGCCGCCGCCGCGGGGGCGAGGCCCACGTGGTCGCGCTCCAGCTGTGCCAGCGCGTCGCGACGCGCCACCGTCTGTGCCAATGTCTCTTCCGTCGCGCGCCGGTCGGCGCGCAGACGCGCCTCGTGCTCGCGCGATTCCGCCAGCGCGTGCCGAGCACGGTCCGCCTCGAGACCCAGCGACACCAAGCGCTCGGCCAGCGCCGCGTGCCGGCCGGCGACGTCGGCCTCCTGCGCCGCTGCGACCTCGCGGTCTCGCGACAGTCCGGCGCGCCGCGCCTCCGCCGACGAGAGCTCCTCCCGCAGGTCGGCCAGTTCGCGCTCCAGCGCCTGCCGCTCGCCGCCCTGCCGCCGCACCTCCTCCGCCTGCCGCTGCAACGCCTCCTCGAGCCCGCGCAGCTCGGCCCGCTTCACCGCCAGCGCTTCCCGCGTCACCTCCTCCGCCTGCACGCGCAGTCCGAGCTCCATCTGCACCGCGCTCCGGTCCCGCTCGGCCGCGGCCCGCTCGGCCGCCGCGGCCTCGCGCTCCCGCTCCAGCCGCACCGCCGCCGCCTGCGCCTCCGCCCGCTCCGCCAGCGCGCGCTCCCGTCGCGCCGACGCGTGGTGCGAGCGCTCGGCCGACAGCGCGAGGTCGCCCTCGAGCGTCGTAGCCGCGAGCCGCGCCTCGCCCACCCGCCGCTCCACCTCCGCGCGCTGCGCCTCCGCGCCCGCTCGCGCCTCCACCGCGAGCTGGCGCCCGCGCTCCCGCTCGCCCAGCGCCGTGCGCGCCGCGGGAACCTCCACGACCAACACCCGGCGCCGCGCGTCCACCACGCGCAGCGCCTCGTCGACGGCCGAAACGTCGTGCCGTACGAGCGCCGCCACCAGCCGGTACCGGCGCGCCACCATCTCCGTGTACCGTTCCGCTTTCTTCCGCTGCCGCGAAAGGCTCCGTACCCGCGTCTGCACCTCCGCGATCAGGTTCTCGACCTGCACCAGATCCAGCGTCGTCTCCTCGAGCCGCCGCTCCGTGCTCCGCTTCCGGTCCCGATACAAGCCGAGTCCCGCCGCCTCCTCGAACAGCGCGCGGCGGTCGTCGGGGCGGTCGGAAAGGAGTGCGTCCACCATCCGCGCCTCGATTACGACGCTCTGGTCGGTGCCCAGTCCCGTGCCCGCCAGCTTGGTCAGCAGCTCGCGGCGCGTCACCGGGGCGTTGTTGATGAGGTACTCGCTCTCCCCCGAGCGGGACACGCGCCGCGCGAGCGCCACCTCCGCGAAGTCGAGATCGAGCGTCCGGTCGCTGTTGTCGAAGTAGAGCCCCACTTCGGCAACGTTGTGCGCCCGACGGCCCGCCGAGCCCTGGAAGATGACCTCCTCCATCCGCGCACCCCGAAGCACCCGTGGGTTGTGCTCACCCAGCACCCAGCGCACCGCATCGGAGATGTTCGACTTCCCGCAGCCGTTGGGGCCAATGATCGAGGTCACGCCGTCCTCAATGAGGACCTCGGTCGTGTCGGCGAACGACTTGAACCCGGAGAGCTCGAGACGGCGAAGCTTCATGGCACGTATCCCACGCGCGGCACGAGCTCGCCCGTGCCGCCGGCTGAGGTGATCAATCCGGTCAACAGCGCCGCCTGCGTCGAATCCTCGAACGCGCCGGCGAACACCCGAAAGGTGCGGTCCGCCTGGCCAAGCGCGAAGACCGGAAGCCCGGCGGCCCGCAGCCGCGCGCGCTCGGCGCGCGCGGAGTCCAGCGTGAGCCCGGCGACCAGCGCGACCGACAGCGGGGCCTTCACCACGGAGGCGCCGGCGGTCACGTGGCCCCGGGCGCGCAGCGCGGCGAGGACCGAGTCCGCCCCGGCGCGTGCGGCCATCGGTCCCACGTGGACTCTGTACCAGGTGCGGCGCCCCCGGAGGCGGATCGGCGTGACGAACGCGGCGGCGCCGCGCGCCTCGAGGGTGTCCGCCGCCGCTAACGCCTGATCGAGCGCGGGCCATGCCGACACTTGCACGACCCAGTCGAGCGAGTCCACCGGATGCGGCGGCGGCGGCCGATGGACGAAGGGACGCACCGGCGGCTCGGGCGCGAGACCCGCCATTTTGAGCAGATCGTCCCGGTAGAGGTAGCTGCCCGCGCCAAGGGCGAGCACGAGCACCACGACGTACAGCGCCCACGGCGGGCGTCGCGGCTCCGGGACGAGCAGCGCCATCGGCGCGGTGGCGCGCCGCCGGGTCGCCGGCCTCGGCGCTTCCGCGGCGGCGCCGCGGGCGACATCGGCGACGACCGGTGCGCCGGGAGCGACCGCACCCATGCCGCCCGCACCAGACGCCTCCGCGCCCGGTGGCACGTCGCCGACCACCGCGAGCAGCGGAAGCCCCCGACCCATGGCGCCGGTCACGCCGGGTGCCTCAGCCACCGCGAGGTCCATCCCCTGCGGCGCCAGCACGATCAAGCCATCCAGGTCCGCGGAGTGCACTTCGATGCTCTCGGACGGCACGAAGAGGAGGAGCAGCGCGCTTTCGTGGCGAAAGCCCGCCGAGAGGCGGCGCCAGCGCGGGTTGGCGAGGACGGGGACGGGGTCAGGCGCGAAGGTGCCAGCAGGGATGAAGAAGAGATTCGGCTCGGGCTGCTGCTGCGCGATACGGTTGAGGGACGTGCCGTAAACGAACGCGTCCACGATGCCCTCGTCGTTGGCCGCGCCGGCTATGGTGTGGAGCAGGGGCTCGTCTACGACGCAGTCGACCAGCGCGGTGCGGCGTCCCGCGGCGGCCGCCGCGCGCGCCACGCGCCACGCGTTCATCGCCGACCAGGCGGGGAAGCCGGCGGCCGGAACCAGGGCGACCACGCTGTGGCCGGCGAGGAGGTCCGGTATCTGCCGCTCGAGGGAGTCGGGAGCTAGTTGAAGGCCGGTCACTGCTGCCCGCCGACCCGTGCGGTGCGCTCGAAGATCCAGTAGGGCCGACCCAGCGAGCGACCGGCGGAGTCCGCGGCGTTGCGCGAGGCGTACGGGCCCATCACGACGCGCCACCCCTCGCCCTGCGCGTCCGGCGGGACGACCTCGACGGGATGGCGCGCGGCGGTGAGCTCGGCCGCCAGCGCGCGCGCCCACGCCGCGTTTTGCGAAATGGAGATCTGTACCCAGAGGCTCGCCGGCGAGGCGCGCGCGGCGGACGCGGCGCGTGAGCGGGTCGTGTCCGAGGCGCGCACCTCGCGGCGAACGCCCAGCGTCACGGGCGTGGGAGCCCACCGGCCGGCGAACCACAGGTCGCCCGCCCCGTCCACCACGGCGCCGAGCGAGTCCAGCGTGCGCAGGTCGCGCGCCACCACGGCGTCGCCTTCCCGGGCCAGTAGCAGGCCGTCCTCGGACACGGCGGGGAGGTCGCTCGCCCACGCCCCCGTGACGCGGCCGGTCACCCGGTCCTCGGCGGTAGCCACGATCCAGGTATCGCCGCCACCCTCGGGCCGCGCCAATACCGCGCGGCCCCACGGGTCTACCCTGAGGATGGCGGCGGGCGACGGGATCGCGATGGATGGGCGCTCGCGGCGCGCGAACCGGTCGATCACTGCAAGCTCGCTCTTCTCCCGCAGCCCCACGTAGATCCGGTGGCCCGACGGGGAGAAGGCGATGGCGCCTGGCCTGCCCGCCAGCGGGACGAACCAGGGACGCTGCGTCTCCCGGTCCTCGATCACCACCACGCCGGAGTCGGTCGCGAACGCCACCGCGTCGCCGTCGCGGCTCGCAACCTCATCGGCGGCGCGCGGCACCGGCGCCGATAACGACACGCCCGCCTCGCGGGAAGCGATCTCGAGCGTGTCGCCGCCGGCATGGCGCACGGCGATGAGGCGCGCCCCCGGCGCTGCGAACGCCTCGGCAACGCCCGGGCCCATCGTCCCGGCCCAGGGCCGAATGCCCCACGGCTGCGATTCGGTCACGCCGCCGGCGCTGTCCACCGCGAGCAACGTTCCGTCGGACGAGAGCGACGCGAGGGCTCCGGCCGGCGCGACCCTCCGCTCCCGGTTGGCCACGAGGTCGAACGAAAGCGTCGCGCCCGTGCTGTCGCGGTAGAGCAGACGCCGGCCCACGGCGTCCACGCCGACCGCCGCGCGCGCCGGCGAGACGCGACCGCCCCCGGCCCTAGGCGTCTCCTCGAGGCTCGGCAGGCGGTGCACGCGCAGGAAGCCGCCGCGGGCGGGCAGCCGGAATGCGACGGCCGGGATCGTGCCGGTCTCGGGACCGCCAGTGGAATCGGTGGCGCCGCCCTCGGCGGAGCCGCCGCCTCGGGGGCCGGCGCAGGCCGCGACAAACAGGATCAGGGGGAAGAGCGTGGAAAGGCGGTAGCCTCGCACGGCTAAAAATAGCGGTGTAGAGGCGCATCCGCCAACACTGCTGGGGTTGAAAGTCGAAGGGTCGAAAGGCACCTGCCCTCGACCCTTCAACTCTTCAACGCCTTCTCTCATTCAACTCTTTGACGTCTTTCTCAGAACGGCGGTCCCAGGCTCAGGATCCAGTAACCGCCCTTCTGCGGCCGCTGGCGCGGCACCGCGTAATCGAGCCGCAGCACCGCGAAGCCGAACATGTTGACGCGGAGCCCGGCGCCGTACGACGTGACCGGAGCACGGATATCCGATGCGATGGCGCCCGACGGCCGCGACCAGCGCAGGTCGGCGCCCTCGTTCCACGCGATGCCGGCATCGTAGAAGATCGCGCCTTCGATCGGCGGGAACCCGACGGGGAGGAAGCCCAACGTGAGGTTGCGGATCAGTGGGAAGCGGAACTCCACGTTCGCCACCGCGACCCGCGAGCCGATGAGCTGGTCCACCTCGGGGCATCCGGTGCGAGAGTTCCCCGTAGGCGCCGTGCACTCGTTGCTGTTGCGGAACGAGCCGAAGGTATAGCCGCGCACCAGGTCCGGAGAGCCGATGAAGATCGGGAATTGGTCCCCGTCGCGGCCGAACCGGCCGAGCATCACGAGCCGCGTGGCGAAGCTGAAGGGGAACTTCAGCAGGTCGTACCGGCGGTAGTCGCCGAGCAGCTGGGTGTAGCGCCAGCCGCCGAACGACGGCGCCACCTCGAAACGGTACCGCTGCCCGAAGAAGGGGCTCGTCCAGGCGAAGAGCGAGTTGTCGTGGACCAGCGCGATGCTCGGCTGGACGTAGCTGATGCTCCCCTCGTTCGAGACGCTGTCGTAGGCCTGGAAGGGGACGCCGAATGGGTCGTAGCTGGTGATGAGGTTCAGGGTCGCCTGGCTGATGTTGACCACCCGCGCGCCGAGCTCGACCCGCTTGAAGCGGTTGAACGGGTAGTACGCTTCGGCGAAGGCCTGCCGGATCACCAGCCGGCGCAGCCGCTGGACCAGGTCGCTCGAGCCGTCGCTGTTGACTTGGAAGGACGACGATCCGTAGAAGAACAGCGGGTCCTGCGAGATCCCCCCGGCCCAGGCCCAGCGGTGCGAGAGGTTGGCGTAGGCGGCGAAGAACTGCGCCTCCGAGAGCCGGCCGTTGACCGCGCCCGAGAAGATCATCAGCTGGTTGCCCAGGATGTCCGAGAGCTGGATGGCCGTCCCGCCGAAGAACCCGCGACCGAAGTTGTCCCGCTGATAGCCGATGGTCGGCCGGCTCACGAAGTCCGGCGTGAAGCGGACCCGATAGGGTCGGAGCATGAACTCCGTGGTGTCCGGGAGCGCGAGCGTCGCGCTGTCGAGCAGCGCCGCGACCGAGAGCGGAGGAGGCTGGGCGCTGTCGGGGCGCTCGGGCTGCGTGTCCGAGGGACGCAGCCGTCCGCCGCTCCGGTAGATCGAGCCCGCGCTCGGCAGGGACGGCGGGTTGGCCCCGCCGGGGGCGGCGCCGCCGGGTGGTGTAGCCGGAGCGGGTGGCCCTGCGGGCGCGCCCGGAGTGACGGCCGGCGCGGCGGCGACCGACGGCGCGGGCGCCGGGAGTTGCGCGATTGGCGCATCGGTAACCGGGGGACGCCGCAGCACGAAGCCGAGGGCCACGTCGCTCCGGAGGGGCAGGGCGCTGGCGTTGGCGAGCGCGAGCCAGTCGGTCGCGGGCGCGCGATACGGGTCGCGCTTCAGCGACCGCGGGCTGTCGATGGCGTAGACGTTGTAGTCGCCCTTCTCGAAGTACGTAAACACCAGCCGGTCGGCCTGCCGCGCCCACGAGATGGCCGGCGAGAGATCGGTGATCCCTGAGATCCCGGTGTAGGCTTGGGTGAGCTGGTAGACCTCGCCGTTACCGAGCTCGTACAGGAACAGGTTGTTGATCCCGGTCCGGTCCGAGAGGAACGCGATCGCCTGGCCGTCCGGCGACCACACGGGGTTGGTGTTCTTACCGGCCTCCATTCCGGGCAGCGCGACGACGGAGTCGCCGTCCAGGTAGTAGAGCGCGATCCGCAGGTTGCCGAACCGCATGATGCCGAAATCGGTGTCCGGTCCGCGGTCGGTGGTGAAGGCGACGGTGCGCCCGTCTGGGGACCACGACGGCATCAAGTCCGCGAAGCGATCGGTGGTGAGGCGGCGGAGGTTCTGGCCGTCCGCGTCCACGACGTAGAGGTCCGACCAGCCGCCGTCGTAACCGGTGAAGACGAGGCGCTGGCCGTCCGGCGACCACGTAGGGTTGGTGATGGCGTTGAGGCCGAGCTGGTACCGGCCGATGATCCGGTCCTGGCGGACGTCGAGGATCGCGAGCACGTCCTCGCCGCCGCTCTTGGCCGCGAACGCGAACTCGGAGCCGTCCGGCGACCACGCCCCGCTCGAATTGATGAACCGCAGCGTCTCGAAGCTCGGGTCGATCGAGGAGCGGACCAGCCTGCGACGGACGCGGCCGGTCTCCGCGTCCGCAAGGTACAGGTCCACGAAGAAGAAGTCGCGCTCCGAGAGGTACGCGATCTCGCGGCCGTCGGGCGAGATCTGCGGCGAGACGTGCAGCGTCCCCTTCGAGTTGCGCTGGTTGAGGACGGCCCGGGAGAACCGCCGGGCCCGCTGGTGCTGCCCGACTTGCGGGAGGTACATGGTCTGGACCGCGTCGCGCCACTCGTCGGAGAGCTGCTCGAGGCTGACGCCGAGGACGCGCTGGAAGGCGCGCTCGATCCCGCCCGTCATCGTGCCCTGGAGGATGGCGCCGATGACCTCGTCCCCCCACTTCTGGCCGATGTACGCCCACAGGGCGTGGCCGTACCGGTAGGGGAAGATCCGCGGGTCGTAGGTCAGTTGCTCGATCGTCGGGAGCTGCCCCTCGACCGCCGCGTCGCGCAGCCACATCGCCGTGTGGGGGCTCACCGGCCCGACCGAGAGGTACTCCGCCATCCCCTCCACGAACCAGAGCGGCGGGTTGATCTGCTGGAGCGCATTGAGGCCACCGCCGGGGCGTCCGCGGCTGAAGACGTCGTACTGGAAGGCGTGCACCATCTCATGCTGGAGGACGTGCTCGAAGTCGGCGTAGGAACCCGTGAAGGGCAGCACCATGCGGTGCTTGAAGGCCTCCGTCACGCCGCCGGTGCCCTCGCCGAGCTCCCCGCTGATGGCGTTGGTCTGCTGGAAGTCGGATTGCGACGCGTAGAGGATGAGCGGCTTCCGCTCCCGCCACTCGTGCTGGAGGATGCGAGACAGCCTGGCGTAGCCCCGCTCGGCCATGCGCGCCGCGTCGAGGGCCGCGGCCCGCTCGCGGTCGTAGTAGTAGACCTCGAAGTGCTCGGTCTGGATGATCTGGAAGCGGAAGTTCCCGTACGCGACCTTGTTCTGGCCGAAGTACTGCGCGCGCAGCGCGCCCGGGACGGCGGCGGCCAAAGCGAAAACGAGAACGAGGCTTCGACGCATGATCTCCTCCTGGTCGGCCTACACGGCGCGCTGTGGCGCGTCGCCCCACAATCCCTCGAGCTGGTAGAACGAACGCAGCGCCGGGTGGAAGACGTGGACCACGAAGTCCACGAAGTCGATCAGCACCCAGCGGCCCTGCGCCAGCCCCTCGATGTGATGCGGCCGCACGTTGCGGCCCTTCAGCGTCTCGATGACGTGTTCGGCGATCGCGCGGACGTGGGTGTCGGACGTCCCGGACACGACGATAAAGTAATCGGTTGCGTCGCTCAGGTGCCGCAGATCCAAAACCACCCCATCCACCGCCTTCCGCTCCTCGCACGCCGCCACGGCGCATTCGAGCGCCGCGCCCCCCTCCGGCCGCCGTCGCGCCCGGCGGGCGGGACGCGAGGGCTGCTGCCTCGTCATAGCGCTGCGCCCGCCGTTTTGTTCCCGGCGGGATCGGGCGCACCGTCCTCGACCTGCCAGAACACGCCCCACGCCCCCGGCCCCGCGTGCGCGGCGAGCACCGCCGTCCTACTCCTTGACCACCCAGACCCGGACTTCGGGCTTCACGTCGTGGTGGAGCCGCACCGGCACCCGGTACACGCCGAGGGACTTAATAGGCTCGTCGAGCACGATGGCTTTCTTGTCGATCGTGAACCCCTCGGCCTCCAAGCGCTCGGCGATGTCCGACGAAGTCACCGAGCCGAAGAGCTTGTCGGCGTCGCCCGCCTTCATCGTGAAGGTCAGGGAGACCTTCTCGAGCTTCGCGGCTTCGTCGCGCGCCGCGCCCACCTCTGCGGCGGCCCTCCGGGCTCGCTGCTGCCGTTCGGCCTCGAGGCGGCGCCGGTTGCCCTCCGTGGCCTCGAACGCGAGACCGCGGGGAAGCAGGTAGTTGCGCGCGTAGCCGTCCTTGACGGTCACGACCTCGCCCGCGCTGCCCAACTTGTCGACGTCCTGTCGGAGAATGATGTCCATTGGTGCGGATCTCCACTGAGGTTGAAAAGAAAAAGGCGTTGAAGGTTGAAGAGAAGAAGGCGTTGAAGGCCCTCCCCTCAACTCTTCCACTCTTGAACGCCTCTCTTTCTTGAACCTTCAACGCCTTCTTTTCTTCAACTGCCTCTCGTCCCCAGCCGCCGCCGCCAGTCCACCCACGTGTCGGTCACCCCGAGCGTGAGGCTCGCGGCAACCACCACCGGCATGAGGAAAACCATCGTGATGAGGCCGATGATCACCGGCGCCGGTCCGCCGAGCCCCATCGCCGCCGCGGTGGCGAAGGCCACGCCCAGTCCCCGCACCACGTACAGGCTCCCGAAGAACACGGCCAGGTTTCCACCGACCAGGCGGGCCGCGCCCTCCACCCGCGCATCCACCACGCCCATCCCGGTCAGGGCGGGCACGACCACGAGGGCCGTGAGCGCGAGGACGACGCCCCAGATCAGGTGGTCGTTGAAGCGGAAGTCGCGCAGCGCCGGCAGCTCCGCCGACTCGGGATTCCGCGCCACCGCCCGATAGACGGCCCATGCCACGGCGATCGCGGCAAGCGATTGGACGAGCACGAAGGCCGGGAGCATCTGGCTCACCACGCGAACCATGACGAGGGCGGACTGCTCGATCGCGTCCACCATCGCCGGCGCGGCCGCCGTGCTGTCCGCCGTGCTGCCGGCCGGACCGGCGGCGGTGGCGAGCGCGCCCACCACGAACCGCACCTGCGCGCCGTAGTGCCGCGTCGCGAGCCAGTGGAGCTCGGCCCACGAAAAGCGGGTGACCGCCATCAGCACCGCGCCTGCCACCGCCGCCACTGCCACCGCGACCAGCCCGGTCCCGACCACGCCCGCCACGGCCGGCGGCCGCCACGCCAGCGCAACGACCAGCCCGCCCGCGAGAAGAAACACCCACGCCAGCTCGAAGCGTGCGAAGTCGTCCGCCGGGCCGAACGCGCTCCAGGCCACTAACCCGACGAGCGCGGCGGCCGTCAACGCCTCGCGGCGGCCAGGCCGCTGGAAACCGAGTAGGGCGGCGAGCGGCAACGCCACGAGCGCGATCGGGCTGACGAACGCGACCGCGAGGTAGCTGAGCCCCCCGCAGACCCAGCGGAGGACGCGGCGACTCAGGCTACTGGCCGTACCCTTTGATGTAGGGCAGCAGCGCCAGCTGCCGCGCCCGCTTGATGGCCGTCGAGAGCTGGCGCTGGTGCCGCGCGCACATCCCACTCAGCCGGCTCGGGAGAATCTTGCCGCGGTCGGTCAGGAACCGGCCGAGGGTGCGCTCGTCCTTGTAGTCGAGCACCCGGGCACCCGCCTCACAGACGGGGCAGGTTTTGTTCCGCGACCTCATCATCATTCTTCGTCCTCCTCGGCGCCGGCGGCCGATTCGACCGGCACCGGCGCAGGCACCTCTTCCTCCATCAGCACGACGATGAACCGGATCACGCCCTCGTCGAGCTTGATGGCCCGCTCGAACTCCGGCAGCACGCCCGGCTCCGCCTCGAACTGCGCGACGACGTAGTAGCCGGTGTCGTGGCGCCTGATCGCGTAGGCGAGCGTCCGCTTGCCCCAGTGGTTGACCTGGACTTGGGTCCCCGCGCCCAGTAGGGCGTGGAACCGCGCGAGCCGCTCGTTGATCGCGGTCTCCTCCAGCGCGCTATCGAGTAGGTAGACGACTTCGTACCGACGGGTCATGAAGGACACCTCCCTTTGGTCGTAGCGGCCCCGGCCTGGTGCGGGCCGGAGCAGAGTGGTTTGTGGCGGGAAAAGTAGCGGCTGGGTGGGGAAAGCGAAAGGCGCCTTTCACACGTTGAATCGAAATAGCAACACATCCCCATCCTGCACCTGGTACTCTCGACCCTCGCTGCGGACGACCCCCTGCTCCCGCGCCGCCTTGTAACCCCCGAGGAGCACGAACTCCTCCCATCCGACCGTTTCGGCCCGGATGAACCCGCGCTGCATGTCGCTGTGCACCTCGCCCGCGCACTCCGGCGCCGTCCAGCCGCGGTGGAACGTCCAGGCGCGGCACTCGTTGTCGCCCACCGTGAAGAACGTGGCGAGGCCGAGGAGGTGGTAGCCCGCGTGGATCAGGCGGTCGAGCCCCGACTCCGCGATGCCCGCCTCCATCAGGAACTCCACGCGATCGGCCTCGGAGAGCTCGGCCAGCTCCGCCTCCAGCCTGCCGGAGAAAGGGACGACCTCCGCCTCTTCGTGGTGGTCGGTCGCGGCCTTCATCAGCGCGTCCACCGCGGTACCGCGGCCCGAGGCGAGCGACGCCTCGTCCACGTTCGCCGCGTAGAGGATCGGCTTGGCGGTGAGGAGCCCGAGCTGGCGGAGGATCGCGGAGTCCGCCTTCGCGTGGATCGCGTCGCGCGCGCCGCCGCCGCTCTCGAGCGCCGCCTTCACGCCCTCCAGCAGCGCGATCTCGGCGGCCGCCTCCTTGTCGCCGCCGCGAGCCGCCTTGCGCTGGCGCTCGAGCCGCCGCTCCACGGTCGCCAGATCGGCGAGCGCCAGCTCCATCGTGACGATGTCGTGGTCGCGGACGGGATCGAGCGTGTGCTCGACGTGGACCACATCGCGGTCCTCGAAGCAACGCACCACGTGCGCGATCGCGTCCACCTCGCGGATGTGGCCGAGGAACTGGTTGCCGAGCCCCTCCCCCTTGGAGGCGCCCCGCACCAGGCCGGCGATGTCCACGAATTCGACCACCGCGGGGGTGACCTTCTTCGGCTTCACGACGCCCGCGATCTTCGCGAGCCGCGGGTCGGGGATGGGCACGACGCCGATGTTCGGGTCCACTGTGCAGAACGGGTAGTTCTCGGCGGGGACCTTGGTGGCGGTCAGCGCGTTGAAGAGGGTGCTCTTGCCGACGTTGGGCAGGCCGACGATGCCGATGCGCAGCATGTGGTAAGGTAACGGACCGGTGGGGAGGTGAAGCGGTGGCTAGACGAGCCAGGGCGCGAGCACCAGGCTCACCACGCTCATCAGCTTGATCAGGATGTTCATCGACGGCCCGCTGGTGTCCTTGAACGGGTCGCCGACGGTGTCGCCCACGACCGCGGCCTTGTGCGGGGCCGAGCCCTTGCCGCCGTGCCGGCCGCCCTCGATGTACTTCTTGGCGTTGTCCCACGCGCCGCCGGCGTTGGCCATGAAGAGCGCTAGGAGCACGCCGGTGAGCGTCGCGCCCGCGAGCAGCCCGCCGAGCGCCTCGACGCCGAGGATCTTGCCCACGACCACGGGGGCTAGCACCGCGCTCACGCCCGGGATCACCATCTCCCGCAGCGCCGCGCGCGTCGAGATGTCCACGCAGCGCGCGCTGTCGGGCTTCGCCGTGCCCTCCATGAGCCCCGGGATCTCGCGGAACTGGCGCCGCACCTCTTCTACCATGCCCTGCGCCGCGCGTCCCACCGCGGTCATCGTGTGGGACGCGATGAAGAAGGGCAGGATGCCGCCCAGGAAGAGGCCGATCACGACGCGGTGGTCCACCAGGTTGAGGGTGGTGAGGCCTACCGCCGTGGTGTAAGCGCTGTAGAGGCCGAGGGCGGTCAGCGCGGCGGAGCCGATCGCGAAGCCCTTACCGATGGCTGCGGTGGTGTTACCGAGGGCGTCGAGGCCGTCGGTGATCGTGCGGACCTCCGGCCCGAGCCGGCTCATCTCGCTGATCCCGCCGGCGTTGTCGGCGATGGGGCCGTAGGCGTCCACCGTCATCGTCACGCCGACGGTCGCCAGCATGCCCACCGCCGCGATCGCTATGCCGTAGAGGCTGGCGCTCGCGTACGAGACGTAGATTGCCGCACAGATGATGAGGACTGGGATCGTCGTCGAGGCCATGCCGACCGAGAGGCCGGCGATGATGTTCGTGGCGGGCCCCGTGTCCGAGGCGCGCGCGATGGCGCGTACCGGCCCCGCGCCGGTGTAGTACTCCGTCACCGCGCCGATCGCGATGCCGGCCACCGTGCCCGCGAGCACCGCCCAGAACGGCCCGAGCGAGGGATACACGTGGCCGCCCTCGGCGAACGCGATGGGGAGCTTGAGGGTGGCGGCGAAGCCGGCCGCGAGGAAGAGCAGGGCGGCAACGATCGTCGTCCAGCGCAGCGCCCCCGCGGGGCTGCCGCGCTCGAAGAGGCGGAGCGCGGCGATGCCGACGAGGCTCGCGACGAGGCCGAGCATCGAGTACACCACCGGCAGCGCGACGGCGTTCAGGCGGTCGGCGATGCCGGGGAGCGTCGCGCCGATCGCGATGGTGGCGATCACCGCGCCGACGTACGACTCGAAGATGTCCGCGCCCATGCCGGCCACGTCGCCGACGTTGTCCCCGACGTTGTCGGCGATGGTGGCCGGGTTGCGGGGGTCGTCCTCGGGGATGCCGGCCTCGACCTTCCCGACGAGGTCGGCGCCGACGTCCGCCGCCTTGGTGTAGATCCCGCCGCCCACCCGCGCGAAGAGCGCGATGGACGAGGCCCCCATGGCGAAGCCGGTGATCGTCTCGGAGAAGGCGCGCCAGGCTGGCCCGGTAGCGAGGTCGCCGACATGGCGGAAGACCAGCACGGCGCCGATGCCGACGAGGCCGAGACTCGCGACCGCGAGGCCCATCACGCTGCCGCCGAAGAAGGCGACGCGAAGCGCCGCGGCCTGGCCCGTCGCGCGGGCCGCTTCGGCGGTCCGCACGTTGGCTCGGGTCGCGGCGGTCATGCCGAAGAGACCGGCGAAGATCGAGCAGGCGCCGCCCGCGGCGTACGCCAGGCCCGTGGCCGGCCCGATGATCCAGGAGAGGAGCGCCGTGACCAGCGCGATGAACGGCACCAGCACCGTGTACTCGCGCCTGAGAAACGCCATCGCACCGGTCTGGATGAGCTGTGCGATGCCGCGCATCGTCTCGTCGCCGGCGGGCTGGGCGCGGATCCAACCGTAGATCGCACCCGCGGCAAGGATGCCCGTCGCGCCGAGCGGCGCGGCCCAGAGCGCGAGCTCTGCGTTCACTCCGCTTCCTCCGTCGGCGTGGTCTTCCGGTTGTAGCGCGCCATTGCCCTTTCGGGGCCCTCCGCCATCCAGCACTCCACCGCCTCGCCCATCACCGGCAGCAGCTCCTCGATCTCCCGGCGCTCGTCCTTGGGCGGAACCTCGAGCACGAAGTCGCGCCAGCCGTTCATGCCGCGGGGCAGGGGCCCGACGCCGATCCGCAGCCGCGCGTAGTGCTGGGTACGCAGCGCAAGCTCGATGCTCCTCAGC
>JACORV010000006.1 GCA_016179225.1 Gemmatimonadota bacterium
CATCGTTCCCTGCCCTTGCGCCACGACGGGCGCCCCTGCCTGCGCCAGCGCCAGGAAGAGGACATCGGCGATGCGCTGGCTGGTCTCGACGTTCCCCGCGGCCACCGCATGCGGCGGGCGGGCGTTGACGAGGCAGCCTTCGGGCGCCCTGACCGTGACGCAGCGCGCCACGCCGCCATTGGTCGGGACATCGTCCGGGATCAGGCAGCGGGTGACGAACAGCGCGGACGATCGCGTCACCGAGAGCGGGCAGTTGACGTTGCCCGCGCACGCGGGCGCGGTGCCGGCAAAGTCGATCGCGAGCCCGCCCTCGCGCACGGTGACCCGGGCGCGTATCGGGAGCAGGTCGTCGGTGACGCCGTCACCTTCGAGGAAGTCCTCCGCCTCGTACACGCCTTCGGCCAGCGCCGCCAGCGCCGCGCGAGTCCGGCGCTCCGCGTAGCCGAGCAGGTCGTGCACGGCGCCGTCCAGCCAGTCGCCGCCGTAGCGCGCCAGCAGCTCGCGCCAGCGCTCTCCACCCCGTGCCGCGGCCGCGAGCTGCGCCGCCAAGTCGGCCCGACGGACCTCCGGCTCGCGCATGCGTATCACCAGCTCCTCCAGCACGTCCTCCAGCAGCTCGCCGTCCCTCGCGATCCGCGTGGGCGGGATGATCACGCCCTCTTCCGACAGGGTCCGTGCCCCGGGGGGCATCGAGCCGGGCCGCGCCCCTCCGACGTCGGCGTGGTGAGCCCGGACGACGGCGAAGGCGACGGGCGGAACGGAGGAACCCGTCCCCCCCGAGCCCCTCTCCCGGGCGGAACGGCGGTACGCCCCACTTCCGACACGCATTCCGCCGGTCCGCCGTTCCGGCGTTCCAACAACCGCCTCGATCACCGTGATGTCCGGTAGATGCGTGCCCCCCGTGTAGGGATCGTTCAGGACCCACACGTCCCCGGCACGTGCGCCCTTCTCGATCACCGCGGCGACCGCGTCCGGCATGGCGCCCAGGTGCACGGGGATGTGCGCCGCCTGCGCGATCAGCTCTCCGGTCGCGGTGAAGAGCGCCGCCGAGGAGTCCCGCCGCTCGCGCACGTTGGGTGAGCGCGCGCTGCGCACCAGCACCGCGCCCATCTCTTCCGGGACGGCGGCGAAGAGCTGCGCCATCACCTCGCGCTCAACGGGGCTCAGCATCGCTCCGCTCCACCACGATGGCGCCCACGCGGTTCACCGTCCCCTTCCACCCCCTCGGGATGAAGGCGGTCGCGCTCCGGCCCGAGACGACGGAGGGGCCCTCCATCTCCTGGCCGTTCGTCAGGGTGTCCCAGTCGTAGCCGGCCGCGTCCACGTCGCCCTCCTCGAGACGGATCCGCAGCCGGGCGGTGCCGCCGGTCATGGACCGCCGCGGCCACCCGATCCGCTCCTGCACGCCGGCAGCCCGCCCGATCACGCGTAGCGCGACGACCTCGACGAGCGCCGACGCGTCGTGATGGCCGAAGGCGCGCTGGTGCGCCTCCTGGAAGCCTTCGCCCACGTCGTTCCACGCGCCCGCCGCGCACGACACGTCCAGCTCGTACCCCTGCCCCACGTACCGGCACTCCGCCACGAAGGAGAGCGACGCGCCCGGAAGGTCGGCGCCGAGCTGCGCGACGAGCGGCGCCGCCAGGGCATCCGCCCGCGTCGCGAAGTCACCGGCGGCCAGATGCACCGACACCGAGCGCTCGGTCATGTCGGCGGCCGCCGCCATCCCGAGCGCGGAGAGGACGCCCGCGTGCGGCGGCAGGAGCACGCGCGGCACGCCCAGCAGGTCAGCCAGCGCGCAGCCCGAAAGAGGGCCTGCGCCACCGAAGGCTACCAGGGTGAGGGTCGCGGGATCGAGACCGCGCTCCACGCTCACGCGCCGGAGCGCGCGCGCCATCGCCGCCTCGGCGACGCGGATCATGCCGAGCGCGCAGGTGGGGACGTCGAGCCCCACCATGCCTGCCAGACCCGCCATCGCCCGCTCGGCGAGCGCGCGCGCGACGCTGACGCTGCCGCCCAGAACCGCCCCGTCCTCGATCCACCCCAGCGTGACGAAGGCGTCGGTGACCGTGGGGCGCTCTCCACCGCGACCGTAGCATGCGGGACCCGGCACCGCACCGGCGCTCTCCGGCCCGACGCGCAGCGCGCCGCCGGAATCGACCCAGCCGATCGATCCCCCGCCGGCGCTCACCGTCTCGATGGCGATGTGCGGCACGGCGAGCGGCACGCCGGCAATCTCGCCGTGCGCCGAGACGTTCGCCTCGCCGCCTAGCACCACGCCGGCGTCGGCGCTCGTGCCGCCCATGTCGAGGGTGAGGAGGTCCGTGTGGCCCGACGCCGAGCCTACCATCGCCGCGCCCTGGATCCCGCCCGCGGGGCCCGACAACGCCAGCCAGACCGCCCGCTCGGCCGCCAGCGCCGCCGGGAGCGCGCCGCCGTTCGAGGCGAGCACCCGAGGCGCCGCGATCCCCCGCGCCACCGCGTCCTCCGCGAAGCGCGCCACGTAACGGCCTACGCGTGGTCGAAGAAAAGCCTCGGCGGTCACGGTGCACGTGCGCTCGTACTCGCGCAGGCGCGGCACCAGCTCGTGCGAGGCAACGACCGGCACGCCGGGCAGCGCCGCCCGCAACGCCGCGGCCACCCGCTGCTCGTGCTCGGGATGGCGGAAGGCGAAGAGCAGCGAGACGGCGACGGACTCCGGGCCGAGCGCGCACACGGCCTCGACGGCCGCCGTCAGCGCGCCAGCCGTCAGGGGGCTGACGACCCCGTCCGGGCCCATGCGCTCCGCGACGCCGACGACCCGTTCGCGCGGGATCAGCGGCGGGGGATGATGACGGGTGAGATCGTAGAGGGCGGCGCGGTCCTGACGCCGGAGCTCGAGCAGGTCCTCGAAGCCGGCGGTCGTGACGAGGGCCGCCCTCGCGCCCTTCCGCTCCAGGAGCGCGTTGGTGGCGACGGTGGTGCCGTGGACGAGGGCATCAGGCGGATCGGCCAGCCCGGCGCGCTCGTACGCATCCCAGATGGCGCGCTCGGGCGCGTCCGGGGTGCTGGGCACCTTGGCGACGACGAGCCCCCGCGGCCCGAGACCCACCAGGTCCGTGAACGTGCCACCGACGTCGATGCCGACGCGCATGGCTACGGCCGGGTGCGGACGAACGCCGCGATGAGCAGCGCGGCGGCGCCGGCCAGCGCCAGCGCGCCCACCCAGTCGCCGAACCGAACGTAGAGTGTCCGGCCTTCGGTCGTGAGGACCTCCCGCGCCTCGACCCGCTCCTCGAAGAGCGGCGTCGCCTGGTGGGTACGGCCGAGCGGGTCCACGAACTCGCTGATTCCGGTGTTCGCCGCACGGGCGATCCCCATACGGGTTTCGATCGCTCGCATGACCAGGTGGGAGGCGTGCTGGTAGGGCGCCGCGGTACGCCCGAACCAGGCGTCGTTGGTGATGTTGACGAGGAAGTCGGCGCCGTCCCGCCGATAACGGCGGGCTAGGTCCTCGAACGCGGACTCGTAGCAGATGAGGATGCCGAACCCGCCCTCCGCGATCCGGTAGACCGGAAAGCGGTCACCGTGCCCGAATCCACCGAAATACTTCAGGTTGCCGAACCACCGCGGGTTCACGAACGGCACGCGCTCGACGATCGGTACCAGGTAGGTCTTCCGGTAGGACGGTTGCGAGCGGCCCGATCCGGCGGAGTCGAAGACGAACGCCGCGTTGTAGTACTCGTACGCGTCGGGCGTCTTCCCCCACTCGACGTCCAGCGCACCCGTCACGATCGGCGTGCGCGTCTCGCGCGCCAGGTCGCCGATCCACCCCTCCCAGTCGGGATGCCGGAAGAAGTACTCGGCGACCGCGGCCTCGGGCCAGGCGACGAGCCGCACCCGCGGGATCGAGTCGGCGCGGCGGGTGAGGGCGAGCAGCTCTTGGACGAGCGAGTCGTTCTCGCGGTTGTCGCGCTTCTCCTTGAACCCGACGTTAGGCTGCACCACCGCGACGGTGGTCACGGGTCTCATCTCGATGGTCAGCTCGCGCCACACGCCATAGCCGAGGGCGAGGACGACGGTGGCCGCGAAGGCCACGACCGGCCTCCAGGCGCGGCGGCGCAGCGCCACCGCCGCCATGACATTGGCCCAGGCCACCCAAAGGGTGACGCTTCGCGCGCCGCCCAGGTCCGCAAACTGCACCAGCGTGGGCACGCGCACCAGCGAGTTGCCCAAACCGAGCCACGGAAAGCGCACGTCGCCCAGATGCCCGGCGAGCCACTCCACCGCCGTCCAGACGAAAGGAAAGACGAGCCACAGCGGCAGTGACGTCCGCCGGCGCACCCGCGCGGTGGTCCAGGCCGCCAGCGCCCAGCCCGGCGCCAGCACGACGAAGATGGCCGCGAGATACCCCGCCAGTGAAAGCGGCGTGAAGTGCCACAGCGCGATCACGATCCAATACAGCACCACGCCGTTGGCGAACACCCCGAACCAGTAGCCGGTCCACGCGATCTGACCATCTGACCGCCCGCCCGCCTGACCGTCTTCGATCGCCCACAGGAACGGCACCATGGCCACGAAGCTCGGCAGCACCAGGCTGAGCGGCGGATAGGCGACAAATAACAAACCGGCGGTGAGGGCCGCCGGCAGGACTTCCCGTCGCGTAGGCAGGAACGTGCGAAGGCTCACAGCTTCACGTCGCGCTGCTCGTCCGCCGACTTGTAGATGGCCTCGAGGACCTTGTGCAAACGGATCTGGTCCTCGGGCGGGAGGAGCGTGACCTCGCCGCGCACGCCGGCCAGGAAGTACGCCCACTCGGAGCGGTAGGACGCCGTGAAGAGGTTCTCCCGGCCGGCGGCTCCGGTCGGCGTCACGTCGACAGGGGCGCCGTGCAGCTCCTTGAACACCTTGAAGGGCGCAATCGACGCCGAGCCGCGTGCCGCCTGGAGGTCGAGCCAGATGCGCTCGCCCTCACCCACGTAGCGCCAGGACACGTCGCAAAAGAGCGAGACGCCGTTCGCGCAGTACAGCTGAGCGCCGCCGATCTCGTCCACCTGCCCGCTCCCCTTGAGGTGCGCCGAGACCCGCTCGACCGCCGGCCGGCCGGCGACGAAGAACGCGAGGTCCAGCATCGGGAGCCCGAGGTCCATCATCACGCCGCCGCCCGATTCGGCGCGCCGCGAGCGCCAGCCGAGCTGTTGTCGGGCTGCCCGAAAGACATGCCACCCGCACCGGATCGTCGCCACGTCCCCCAGCTCCCCGCCCGCCACGAACTTGTGGACCGCCTGCGCGTCGCTGCGGAACCGGTGGTTCATCGCCACCAGCACATGGCGCTTCGCCTTCTCCGCGGCCTTCAGCACGCGGGCCACGCCGGCGCTGGTGAGGGCGAGCGGCCGCTCGACCACGACGTGCGCGCCCGCCGCGAGGGCCGAGACGATGTGCGCCTCGTGCAGGTGGTTCGGCGTGCAGACCACGACCGCATCCACCTTCCCGAACTCGAGCAGCTCCTCGATATCGGTGTACGCCCCGCCGATGCCCATCCGCTGCGCGAGGGCGCGCGCCTTGGGACCGTCGTTGTCGCAGATGGCGACGATCTCGACGCCCTTCATCTTGCGCAGCACCGGGAGGTGCGCGACCTGCGCGATCGCGCCCGCGCCCACCATCCCGATCCGGATGTCCGCCGTGTTCGTCGCAGGCATCAGTAGAGCCGCTCCAGCTTGGTTCCCGGATAATAGGTGGCAAGAATCCGCCGGAAGTCCCACCCCGCGCGCGCCCGGCCCACCGCCCCGAACTGGCACATCCCCACGCCGTGGCCGTACCCTGCGCCCGCCGCGACCACCCGCACCAGCTCCCCGCCCCGACGCTCCACGTGAAGCTGGAAGAGGTTGGAGAGGAGCTGCCGGTCCGGCGCCGGCCGCAACACCTCGCGCACCCGCGCCAGCGGCACCGCGATCTCACCGCCCGACGTCTGGACCACCAGCTCCGCCGCCCGCCCCGTCGGCGTGGTCTTGCTCACCCGCAGGTTCGTCACCCGACCGAGGTTGGCGCTCGCGCCGGTCTGGGCGAGCGTCTGCGCCAGGATGGCGTTGATCTCAGCGCCGTCCCACTCCTCGCGCCACCGGAACTTGGGCGAGATGGCGCAATAGTAGTCCGTGCGCCCCCGCCCGAACCGGTCCGACACCGCGCGAAGATACGGCACCGGCTCGCGGTTCTGGAAGACCTGCTCGGCGGCCTCGGTCGACCAGCCGCAGGTCGAGTGGAAGAGCGCCTGGATCGGCTCGCCGCGGTGGGTGAGGACCCACCCCGCTGTCCGGCGCGTCGCGTCGGTGACCTCCGGCAGCTCCGCGTCCACGCCGCCGTAGACCTGGTCCGCATCGGTCGGGAACACGTCGAAGCCGAGCGCGGCGCGCCGGCCGCGGTAGCGGATGGCGTAGGTGCGCGCAGCCACCGCCTGCGCCATCACCGCCTCCCGGTCCGACGGCGCGCGAAACCCCAGCTCCAGCGCCACGACGCTGGGGAGGTAGAGCTCGAGCGGCACGCGGTTCACCACCGTGACACCGATGGAGCCGCGGAGGACGACCGCCTCGCCGCGGTAGCGGCGCCCGTTGATCACCACGTGGTCGTCCGCGCGCTCCGTACGCACGCTGACCGGCGCGGGCACCACGACCGGCTCGGGGCGGTCCGGCCGCGTCAGGCGGATGCCGTCCGCTCCCTCGCCCGGCTCCGCGCGCCACGTCCGGCCCGCGTCCACCACCGCGAGGATGGCGCCGTCCGCGCCGAGCACGCGGAACTGCCCCGTGGCGGTGAGCGCGCTCGAATCGCGGTCCACCACGATCCCGACGCGAATCGCCGGCATCTCGGCGAGGCGGGTGGGGGGCGCGGGCGGGCGGGCGCAGCCGGCCACGGCTGCTCCGGCGCTCGCGAGCAGCACTGCCCGTCTCACGCCGCGGGCTCGGCGATCAGGTCGTAATCGAGCGTCTCGATGACGCGGGCCTGCACGAAGCTCCCGGGGGCATGGTCGCCCCGGGTGCGGAGGTAGGTGCAGCCGTCCACGTCGTCGGCCTGAAATGCCGCCCGGCCGAGCAGGTCGCCCGGATCGTCCAGGGCCGCCGGCTCGTCCACCAGCACCTCCGTTTCCCGGCCCGCGAGCCGCCCGAGCCGCTCCGCCGAAACGGCGCGCTGCAGCTCCAGCACCTGCTCCAGCCGCTCCCGCTTCAGCGCGTCCGGGATGTCGTCCTCGAGCAGCGCCGCGCGCGTGCCCTCCTGCGGCGAGTACGCGAACGCGCCGAGCCGGTCGAATTGCATCTCGTCGACGAAGTCGAGCAGCTCGCGGAACTCGCCGTCCGTCTCGGTGGGGAAGCCGACCAGCGCGGTGGTGCGGATGGTCATGTCTGGGACCGCCTCGCGCAGCCACGCCACCTTGGTGCGGATGGTCCGCTGGCGCTCGGGGCGGCGCATCAGCTGGAGGAGGCGGTCGTTCGCGTGCTGGATCGGCATGTCGATGTACGGCACCAGGCGCGGCTCGCGCGCCCACAGCTCGACCAACTCCGGCGTGATGCCCATCGAGTACACGTAGAGGCAGCGGTACCAGCGCACGCCGGTTTCGGCGATCAAGGTGCGGATGAGGTCCGGGAGCCTCGGCCCGCCGGGGACGTCGCGCCCGTAGTGGCCAAGGTCCTGCGCGACGAGGTTGATCTCTCGCGCGCCCTGCGATTCGAGCTCCTGCGCCTCGCGCACCAGCTCCTCCAGCGGGCGCGAGCGGTGCCGTCCGCGCATGAGCGGGATCGCGCAGAAGGCGCAGGTGTGGTCGCACCCTTCGCTGATCTTGAGGTAGCGCACGTGCGGCTTGGTGCCGAAGAAGAACCGCATCCCCGGGTGCATCGCGACCGGGTCGTCCAGGAAGCCGTCGGCGTGGAGCCGCGGGATGAGACCCGGGAGGTCCTTGAAGCCGTACCAGTAGTCGACTTCCGGAATCGCGCGCTTCAGCTCGTCCTGGTATCGCGCGACCAGACACCCCACGGCGACCACGGCCCGGCACCGCCCCTCGGTCTTCAGGCGCGCCGCACCCAGCATCGCGTCGATGGATTCCTGCTTCGCCGCGTCGATGAAGCCGCAGGTGTTGACGAGGATGACGTCGGCGTCCTCGAGCGCCGGCGTAACCTCGGCGCCGTGCCCCACGAAACGGGCGATCAGCGCCTCGGAGTCGACGGTCGCCTTGTCGCAGCCGAGGGAGATGACGCCGAGCTTCACCTTACGAGAGGAAGCTCTCGAGCGCGCGGGCCTTCGAGATATGCCGGAGCCGGGAGAGCGCCTTTTCCTTTATCTGGCGCACCCGCTCCCGGGTGATGCCGAGCAGGCTGCCGATCTCCTCCAGCGTCATCGGCTCCTGGCCGTCGAGCCCGAAATAGAGGCGGAGGATCTTGGACTCGCGCTCCTTCAAAGTGGACAGCACCCGCTCGATGCTCTCGGTGAGCGCGTGCTCGAAGGTCTCTTCGTCCGGCGTGGGGTTCAGCGTGTCGGGGAGGTAGTCGAGCAGCTTGTTGTCTTCCCCGGGCGTGAGCGGCGCGTCGAGGGAGAGGTGGCTCTGCGAGATGGAGAGCGTCTTCGCCACTTCCTCCTCGCTGATGTCCATCCCCTCGGCGATCTCCTCGACCGTGGGCTCGCGGCCCAGCTCCTGCTGCAGCGCGGAGGAGCGCTTGCCGATGCGGTGCAGCGTACCGGCGCGGTTCAGCGGCACGCGCACGATGCGGCTCTGCTCGGCGAGCGCCTGCAGGATCGCCTGCCGGATCCACCACACCGCGTAGGAGATGAACTTGATGCCCTTGGTCTCGTCGAACTTGTGCGCCGCGCGGATCAGGCCGAGGTTGCCCTCGTTGATGAGGTCCGAGAGCGAGACGCCCTGGTTCTGGTACTTCTTCGCCACCGACACGACGAACCGGAGGTTCGAGCGCACCAGCTTGTCGAGCGCCTCGGCGTCCTCCTGCTTGATGCGGACGGCGAGGGTGATCTCTTCTTCGCGGTTTATGAGGGGGTAGCAGCTGATCTCGCGGAGATACTGATCCAGCGAGCCTTCTTCAACCCACGCTTTTCTGACGGAATTCAGATGTCTCGGCATGCAGCTCGCTGAGCCGTGGGGTTGAATTAGTGTAGCCGGGCCTTACCATCCGCGCAACAGGGGAAAAGCGGTCTTGGGTCTTAGGTCTTAGGTCTTCGTCGTTCGCATCCAATCACCCCAAGACCTAAGACCCAAAACCTAAGACCGCCTTATTCGTACGTATCAATCTGCGCGCGCTGAAGCCGCCCGGAATAATCCACATACACCGTCTTCGTCTCGCTGTAGAAGTCGTACACTTGCCAGCCGCCTTCGCGGTGCCCGTTGCCGGTTTCCTTCACGCCGCCGAAGGGCAGGTGCGCCTCCGCGCCGATCGTCGGCGCGTTGACGTAGGTGATGCCGGCCTGGATGTCCTCGATGGCACGGAAGGCCCCGTTCACGTCCCCCGTGTAGAGCGAGGAGCTGAGCCCGTAGCGCACGCCGTTGTTGACGCGGATGGCCTGGTCGAGGCTGTTGATCCGCACCACCGCGAGCACCGGGCCGAAGATCTCCTCCTGCTCGAGCCGCGAGCCCGCTTTGACACCCGCGAACACCGTCGGGCGGTAGAACCAGCCGTTGCCGAGCTTGGCGCCGCCCGGCCGCCGGCCGCCGACCTCGAGCGACGCCCCTTCTTTTCTCCCTATCTCCACGTACTCCTCGACCTTCCGCAGCGCCGGCTCGTTGATCAGCGGCCCGACCTCGGTGGTGGGCAGCAGGCCGTCGCCCAGGCGCAACTGCTCGACGCGGTCGCACAACGTCCGCAGGAACCGGTCGTGAACCTTGCGGTGGAGCAGCAGCCGGCTGGTCGCGGTGCAGCGCTGGCCGGTGGTGCCGAACGCGCCCCAGAGGACGCCGTCGAGCGCGAGGTCGAGGTCGGCGTCGTCCATGACGATCATCGCGTTCTTCCCGCCCATCTCCAGCGACAGCCGCTTGTGCATGCGGCCGCAGGTCTGGCCGAGGCGCGAGCCGGTCTCCGTGGAGCCGGTGAACGAGATCACCGGCACCTTCGGGTGCTCGACGATGGCGCTCCCCGCGACGGAGCCGCTGCCGTGCACCAGCTGCACGACCTCGGGCGGGAGCCCCGCGTCGAGCAGCGCCTCCACGAGCAGCGTCCCGGTGAGCGGCACGTCCTGGGCCGGCTTGAAGATCACCGCGTTCCCGCACAGGAGCGCCGGGAACATCTTCCAGGTCGGGATCGCCATCGGGAAGTTGAACGGCGTGATGAGGCCCGCCACACCGACCGGCCGGCGCGTGCTCATCGCCCATTTGTCGCGCAGCTCGGAGGGGACGGTGCGGCCGAAGAGGCGCCGGCCCTCGCTCGCCGCGTAGTACGCGGTGTCGATGCCCTCCTGGACGTCGCCGCGCGTCTCGGCCAGCACCTTCCCCATCTCGCGCGTCATCGCGCGCGCGATCTCCTCCTTGCGCTGGGCGAGGAGGTCGCCGACCCGGCGCAGGATGTCGCCGCGCTGCGGCGCCGGCGTTCGGCGCCAGACCTCGAAGCCGCGCCACGCCGAGCGCACCGCCTGCTGCACGTCCGTCTTTCCCGAGCTGGGGAAGCGCCCGATCACCTCGCGCCAGTCGGCCGGGTTGCGGTTCTCGAAGTACTTCCCCGTTGTGGGGGCGACCCAGCGGCCACCGATGAAGTTCTTGTAGGTCTTCGCCATGGTCCTAGAACGAGTCCTGAGCCTGAGGGGTTGAGGGGGGCGTAGCCGGCTGCCGCACCGGCGGTTGGGCGGGCTGCGCGGGCCGCGTCTCGCAGAGCCACACCGCCTTTTGCTGCGCGTAGCCGATCCGCGGCAGCACCTCCAGCGCCGCGAGGGCCGAGCCCCAGAAGAGCAGGCCCACCGACAGGGCGTGGGCGAAGCCCGACCGCGACTTCCACGAGGACGCCATGCCGGAAAGCGCCACCGCGACCAGGGCGGCCACGCCGCCCAAGTAGCCGAAGAGCGGGAGACCACAGTTCTTCGCGTACGGCCACTGCGTGAGCCCGGCGCCGAGTAGGACGCCGAGGACCACGCGAAACCAGGTGAAGAGAATCGCCCGACGCCCCGCTCCTGCCACACTCGAAGGGCCAACGGGCGGGCGGGCGAGCGGGCCGCCTCCGGGCCCGCCGGCCCGCTGGCCCGCCGGCGCGCTCGCCGCCGCGTCCCCCGCCCCCGCCGCGATCAGCTTGTCGATCTGCGCCAGCTCCTTGTCCCAGTCGCGCGGCTGGTCGCCGGGGCTCACGATTCCCTCGTCAGTTGGAGACGCTCGATCTTCTTATAGAGGTTGGAGCGCGGCATGTCGAGGCGGCGGGCCGTCTCGCTCACGTTCCAGTCGTACTCGTTCAGCTTGGCGAGGAGGAACGCGCGCTCCGCGTTGTCCTTGAACTCCTCGTAGGTGGTGGACGCCAGCAGCGCCTCGCTGAGTCCGACTTCGTCTCCGCCCCGCCCGATGAGTCGCGTCACGTCCCGCTCGCCCACCTCGGCGCCGTTGGCGAGGATGAGGAGCCGCTCCACCGTGTTGCGCAGCTCCCGTACGTTGCCGGGCCAGGCGTAGCGGCGCAGCCGCTCCAGCGCCTCGGGCGTGAACGGGCGGGCGATAAGACCCTGCATCTCCGCAAGCTGCTGGGCGAAGTGCTCCACGAGCTGCGGGATGTCGTCCCGGCGCGCCCTGAGCGGGGGAACGTCGATCGGGACCACGTTGAGCCGGTAGAGGAGGTCCTCCCGGAACCGGCCCGCCGCGATCTCGTCCTCGAGCTTCTTGTTGGTCGCGGCGATGATCCGCACGTCCACCTTCACCGACTTGGTCGAGCCGACCGGCGAGATGACGCCCTCCTGGAGCACGCGCAGCACCTTGGCCTGCGTCGCCGAGCTCATGTCCCCTACCTCGTCGAGGAACAGCGTGCCGCCGTCGGCCTGCTCGAACTTTCCGGTCCGGTCGGCAAAGGCGCCGGTGAACGAGCCTTTCACGTGCCCGAACAGCTCCGACTCGATCAGCTCGGACGGGATGGCGGCGCAGTTCACCTCGACGTACGCCCTGTCGGCGCGGGGGGAGAGCCGGTGCACCGCGCGCGCCACGAGCTCCTTGCCCGTCCCGTTCTCACCGGTGATGAGGATGCGGGAGGTCGTGGGCGCCACCTTCTCTATGCGCCCGATGACCTGCCGGATCGCCGAGGAGCTGCCGACGATCTCGTAGCGGCGCTCGACCGCCGCCTTGAGCGCCTGCACCTCGCGCTCGAGCACCACGTGCTTGAGCGCATTGCGGATCGTGAGGAGCACGCGGTCGGTATCGAGCGGCTTCTCGAGGAAGTCGTGCGCGCCGAGCTGGGTCGCCTCGACCGCGGTCGAAATCGTCCCGTGGCCCGAGATCATCACCACCAGCGCGCCGGGGTCCTGCGCCCGCAGTCGCTTGAGCACCTCGAGCCCATCCAGACCGGCCATCTTCACGTCCAGCAGCACCAGGTGTGGCCGCACCTCCGGATAGGAGTCCAGCGCGTCCACGCCGGAGGCCACGGTGGCGACCTGATAGCCCTCGTACTCGAGGAGCTGCCGCAGGGCCTCGCGGATCCCCGGCTCGTCGTCGACGATCAGCAGCCGGTGGCTCATCGCGCCGAAGCCCGGTACAGGCGGACCAGGGACCGCGACACCCGCACGTCACCCACCGGCCCCGCCAGCGGAAGGATGAGGGCGCCGTCCGCCGCGCCCGGCAGGCGGAGCGCGCGAAGGATGGCCGGGATCGTACTCTTCGGGAACGGGAAGTCGCGGATCTTCAGCGACGTGAGCGTCCACAGGACGCGGCCCGCCGAATCCACGCCCAGCGGGCCGCCCACCGCCACGCTCTCGCGCCGGTCGAGCCCCGACGAGAACGGCCCCACCAGCCGCTGTGGGATCTCCGAGATGTCGAGGACGCCGCGCAGGCGCACCGCGTTCTCCTCCAGCCCGACCGCGATCGAGTCGAAGACCCGCCGCGGCGCGCGACGGAACTCGTCGTCCACCAGCGCCGCGAGGTCGCCCGCATCGAGGTCCACGTACGCCGGTCCGCCGCGACGCGCCAACTGCTCGAGCGCCCGTGCCGCGCGATCGGCGCCGCCGGCTGCAGGGAGCACATACGCCGCCGTGTCCGCCACGGGCGGCAGCCCGCGCAGCCGCCGATATACCGCCGTCACTTGCTCACGATAGATGAAGCCGAGGATCACCGCCGCGATCACCAGGATGAGGCAGCCGATCTGCACGAAGAGCTGGCGCAAGCATCCCATCACTCAGGCTCGCAGGCCAGCGGCGCGCGGTGCACCACGCTGTACGCCGGCCCGCCCCGGCCCAGGGTGCTCTGCATGAGGTCTACGCTTTCGACCCGCATGACTCCGGCATACTCCACCTCGGCGGCCAGCGTTCCCAGGCTGCGGAAGTCCGACGGCCGCGCGGCCCGCGCGGCGCGGCCCAGCGTGAGATGCGGCTGAAACGGCTTGAGCTCCGGCGCGAAGCCGAACGGCCCCACGGCGTGCTCCACGTCGTTCGCCAGCAGCTCGAGGGCCGGGTGACGCTCGATCCCGAACCACAGGACCCGTGGGCGCGTGAGACTCGGAAAGGCGCCGAACCCACCGAGCCATATCTCGAACGGCCGCGCGCCGCCGACCGCGCCGGAGAGTGCGCTCCCCAGCCCACCCACGAGGCCCCGGTCCACCTCCCCCAGGAACTTCAGCGTGATGTGGAGCCCGTGCTCGGCCACCCAGCGGACGGGAAGCCGGGCGTCCCGGAGCGGCGCCGCCGCGCGAAACGCCGCCGACCGCTCCTCCGGGGGGAGGTTCACGGCCACGAAAAGCCGCACGCTAGCGCTTCCCGCTCACGGGCTTAAGCTAACCACCCCCCGCCGGAAACCGGCAGCAGGCGGGGGCGAAGGCAGAGCTGGTGCGGCGGCACCGGGATGTCCTGCACGTGATGAGCGAGGCGCGGCTGAATCCCGGTTCTGCCCCCTACGGGATCTGCCACAGGAGATAACCCGCCGCCGCGGATCCGATCATCGCCCCACCATAGCAGAACAGGTTGATCAGCTCGTTCAGGTGCTTGATTTGCAACCCGTCGTAGAGCGCGTATCGAAAGCGGTGGGCCCAGTGGAACAGCGAGAACGTACCTAGAAGGAAGAGGACCACCCGGGGGACCGGGTGTCCCAGCACGGCGAGCAGGTGCGCGTGGTCTGGGGCCGGGAGCCACCCCAGCGGGAACGCGAGACCGAACAGCGCCAACAGGACCGGGATCAGCAACGCCGCTAGGACGCCGCCGGCGCTGAAGAGGATCCACAGGAACGGCTCGATTGGTCGCTTTGCCATCTACCCACCCAGGAAGAGCCAGGCGACCAGCGCGGACAGCAGCGCCCAGGCCGCGTAGTTGGAGGCGGCGATCCACGCTCCCGGGACCCGCTTGCCTCGCACGCGCACCACCATCGCCTGGGGCGCCAGGTTGAACCAGGTGACCGCGTGGAAGACGACGAAGAACAGGCTTACGAGGTTTAAGAGCAAGATGCCGGGGCTCCCGGTCCAGCTCAGGAAGTCTCGGTAGGCGTCCTCCCCCCGGCTCACCGCGGTGACCAGTAAGAGGAAGAAGACGACGGACCAGGCGACGAAGATGCTGCTCAGCTCGCGCAGGATGAAGGCGAGGTGGGACCCGCGCTTCAGCCACCACCAAGTGGACATGCGTGGCCGATACCAGCGCGGGTGAAACTCCCGGTACGCGGGTGGCTCGCTCATCGCGCGCCCCAGGGCACGAAGAAGCCCTTGAGCCACTCCAGCGCCGCCGTGAGCTTGTAGCGCTGGATGGCGCCGGCAGGATCGACGTTTTTCGGACAGACCCTCGTACAGTCGCCCACGAAGGTGCAGCCCCAGATCCCCTCGTCCTGAGAGAGGACCTCGAGGCGCTCCCCGACTCCCTGGTCGCGTGAATCGAGGTTGTAGCGCTGGGCCAGCGCGATGGCGGCGGGCCCGAGGAACTTCGGGTCGAGGCCGTAGACCGGGCAGGCGGCGTAGCACAGCATGCAGTTGATGCACATGCTGTACTGCTGGTACAGGTCCAGCTGTGCCGGCGTCTGCCGGTATTCGCCCTCCGACAGCGGCTTCTCCTCCTCGCGAACGATCCAGGGCTGGACCGAGGTCAGCTTCCGCATGAAGTCGCCAAGCTCGACGACGAGGTCGCGGATGACCGGAAAGTTGCGCAGCGGCTCCACCCGCACCGGACCCGGGACATAGTCGGCCAGAAAAGTGGCGCAGGTCAGCTTCGGCTCCCCGTTGACGGTCATGCCGCAGCTGCCGCAGATGCCCATCCGACACGACCACCGGTACGACAGCGTGCCGTCCAGCCGGTCCTTGACGTAGTTGAGGCCGTCGAGCACCACCCAGTCCTCGCGGCAGGGCACCTCGTATTCCTGGAAGCTGGGCTCGGGCTCCTCCTCCGGACGGTAGCGTGCGAGCTGTAGGGTGATGCGGTCGGCCACGGGCTGTTACCTCCCATACACCCGCTCGGCGGGCGGCCAACGGGTGATCGTCACTGGCAAATACTCGACCCGGCAGGAGCCGTCGGGATTGCGGTGGATAAGCGAATGCGCCAGGAAGCGCTGGTCGTCGCGGGCGGGGAAGTCGGTGCGCTGATGCGCGCCCCGCGATTCCTCGCGCCCCAGGGCACAGTGGACGATGGCTCCGGCCACGTCGAGCATGAAAGAGAGCTCCAGGGCGGCGATCAGCTCGGTGTTGAAGGTCCGGCTCTGATCCTGAAGCGCGATGTTGCGAAAACGCTCCTGCAGCTCGCCCAGCCGGTCGGCGGCTCGGGCCAGTCCCTGGCCGGAACGATAGATGCCGGCGCCCTGCTCCATCGTCTCGTGCATCTCGTCGCGGATGGTGGCGAGGCGTTCCCGCCCATCGGTCTTCTGCAGAAAGTTGTGCTCGAGCCGGCGCCTTTCATCCTCCGCCTGTGCCAACATGGCCGGGCCGGGATCCTTCTGGCTTGACGCGTACTCCGCCGCGGCCCGGCCGGCGCGGGCCCCGAAGACCAGCAACTCGGGCAGCGAGTTGGACCCCAGCCGGTTGGCGCCGTTGATGCTCACGCAGGCCACTTCCCCCGCCGCGTACAGCCCGGCCAGCGGCGTGGCGCCGTGGATGTCGGTGTGGACCCCGCCCATCATGTAATGAAGCACCGGCCGCACCGGAATCAGCTCCGTGACCGGGTCGATGTTCTGGTACTTCAGGCACAGCTCGCGCACGAAGGGGAGCTTGGTGTCGATGAGCCGCTCGCCCAGGTGCCGCAGGTCGAGGTGGACCACCGGTCCGTACGGTGTTTCGACGGCGCGCCCTTTCTCCACCTCCTTGACGAAGGCCTGTGACAGCCGATCCCGCGGCCCCAGCTCCATGCTCTTGAACACCGGCTTCGGCTCCGGCTTGCCCAGGTCATAGTCCTGCAGGTAGCGGTAGCCGTCCTTGTTGATCAGCCAGCCTCCCTCCGACCGGGCTGCCTCGGTGATCAGGATGCCGGTGAACGGCAGGCCGGTCGGGTGGTACTGGACGAACTCCATGTCCTTGAGCGGGGCCCCGGCCCGGTAGGCCAGGGCCATGCCGTCACCGTTCTTGATGTTGGCGTTGGTGGTGAAGGGGAAGACCCGGCCGCAGCCGCCCGTGCACAGGATGACCGCCTTGGCAAGGATGGGCTGGATCCTGCCCGACATCAGCTCGATGGCCACCACCCCTTGGACCCGGTCGTCATCGACCAGGAGCTTGGTCACAAAGCATTCGTCGTAGCGAACGACGCTGGGGTACTTGAGGGAGGTCTGGAACAGCGTGTGGAGCATATGGAAGCCGGTTTTGTCGGCGGCAAACCACGTGCGCATCTTCCGCATGCCGCCGAACGGGCGCACGCCGATCCGGCCGTCGGGCTCGCGGCTCCATGGACAGCCCCAATGCTCCAGCCGGAGCAGCTCCTCGGGTGCCTCCTTGACGAAGGCCTCGACGGCGTCCTGATCGCACAGCCAATCGCCGCCGGAGATCGTGTCGTGGGCGTGCTCGTCGAGGCTGTCGTCCGGACCGATCACCCCCGCGGCACC
>JACORV010000084.1 GCA_016179225.1 Gemmatimonadota bacterium
CCCCACCGCCGCGCACGCCTGCTCGAGCTCGAGCGACCGCGGCACGCCGTCGATGCCCAGCCGCTCCGCGCCAAGGCCGATGGCGCCCGAGGAGACCACGAGGACTTCCCGTTCCGCCTTCTTGAGGGCGGCGATGGACTCAACGAAGGAGTAGAAGCGGCTGAAGGCGACGCCGTCCCCGTCGCGCATGAGGACCGCAGTCCCGAGCTTGATGACGACGCGGCGCGCCTCGGCCGCGAGCCGAAACCGGTCGCCGTGGCGGGAGCTCACACCTGGAATATAGGGCGCGGGCCGGAGGGCGCGCGCTAGATGCCGAAGGCTTCGGGCGGAGGGGACTTGGGGTGTGGCTTCTTCGCGGTTCCGGCCATTTCGGCTCCGTTCCAGGGATGCATACTTATGCGAACGGGTGTATTAATATGCAAGGCCGGCCGGGAGCGCAAGAGGCAAGGGGGTGCGGTCATTCCACCCGCTCCAATCTCGGATTCGGCCGGTACTCCCGCCCGACCTTGGCGCAGGGCTTCCCTTCGACGAGCACCACGTCGGCCGTGAAGTCGAACCGCCCCTGATAGAGCGAGGAGCCCACCCCGTAGGCGTCCACCGGCACCCCAGCCTCCTCGAACTGCCGGATCTTCTCCACGGTGAAACCGCCCGAGACGACGATCTTCACGTGCCGGAACCCTTCCGCGTCGAGGGCGCGGCGCACGTTCCAGACGAGCTGGGGGTTCACGCCGGTCGGGCGGAGGGTGCCCATCTGGGGGATCACCGACTTGTCCACCATCGTCTCGGAGGTGTCGAGCCGGACGCCGTAGAGCCGCTCACCCAGGGCGCGGGCGCAGGCGAGGCTGGTGCCCACGCAGTCGTTGTCGAAATCCACCAGGGTGACGACCCGTACGTGCGGCGGCATGTAGTCCGCGAACATTTTCGTCGCTAGCATGGTGTCGCCGCCGTAGGAGGCGATGAGCGCGTGCGGGACCGTGCCCACGCCCTCGCTCCCCCACCACGACGCCTGCGCGTCGGTCGAGACGCCGATCGCGCCCGCCACGTGCGCGGCGTAGCCGTCGCCGGTCTGGACGAGCCAGTGATCGTGCCGGGCCGGGAAGAACATCACTTCCTTGGGCCGCGCCGCCTCGACCACCCGCCGCGTGTTGGTCCCTACCTTGGTGCGGCGCGCGATGACGCCGAGGTACAGTGTCTCGAGGTGAGCGAAGGCGTCGTACGGCCCCTCGATCAGCATCACCGTCTCCCACGGCTCCACTTCGTCGCCGTCGTAGAGCGCGTGAACCGTGAGCTCCTCCCATTCGACGGAGCAGAGCCTGAGGATGGCGACTGCCTCATCCATCCCGCCCAAAAAGGCGTGGCTCTTGCCGAAGACCTGCATGGTGACGCGCGGACGGTGCTGGTCGGCGAGCAGGATCTCGCGGGCGCGGACGAAGTACTTATCGGTGTAGTAGCCCGCCCGCATCTTCTCGACGGGCAGGTGGAAGACCGATGGGTCGAGCCTGGGGCGTCGCGTCATCTCGTCTCGAACAGGTGGGCCTTTAGCTCCTCGATTTCGGAGCGCAGCGCGTCGGCATTGGGCGCCTCGGGATAGCGGTCCAGCAGCCGGCGCAGCTCGACCACCGCCCTTCCGTAGTCCTTCAGGTTGTCGCGGTAGATGCCCGCGACGAGGATGGCGTAGCCCAGCTGGCGTTTCGGCTCCGTGGAGCGCTTCTCCGCCTCGCGGTAGGCGAACAGCGCCAGGTGATAGTCCTTCAGCTCGCGCAGGGCGAGCTGTGCTAGCTTCTCGCATGCCACCATGTCCTGCGGTTCGGCGGCGATGACCGCCCGATACGCGTCGGCCGCCTTCGCCAGCTCGCCGCGCGCCTCCATCGCCTCGATGTTGGAGTGCTGGTTGACCGATGGGGTGGAGCTTCCGCTGGGCACCAGGATCCGGCCGACGCTGGACGCGGACCGATCGGCGAGCGCGACTCTCACCAGGCCGTACACGCCGACGAAGACCCAGCCGAACAACGCGGCGCCCACCGGGATCCAGCTCCGCATCACGAGGGCCAGGAACACGTTGATCACCGTCGCCACGGCGATGAACGCGCTGATGTACAGCAGCTGGGCGCGCAGGCTGTGCGCGGGCACGCGCCCGAGGCGTTCCCAGAAGCTGAGGCCTTCGTCGTTCACGGTCCCAATGAAAGCCCTTCGGCGCCCGCGCGGCAAGCGGCCCCGGCGGGACGACACTTCCCGGCCCGCCGCCCGTAGTTTCTGGCGACCACCCGCACCCGGTGATAGGATAGGCCGATGCCCGACGCCGCCCTCCCGGAGCTCATCGCCCTCCAGCAGGCCGTGATCGGCCGCTACTCGCTCGAGCGCGAGCTGGGCCGCGGCGGCATGGGCATCGTGTTCCTGGCCCGCGACGTCGCCCTTGACCGGCCCGTGGCCATCAAGCTGCTGCCGCCGGCGCAGGCCGCCCAGCCGGCCCTGCGCGAGCGGTTCCTGCGCGAGGCGCAGATGGCGGCCAAGCTGTCGCAGCCCAACATCGTGCCCATCCACGCCGTCGAGGAGGCGGGTGCCCTCGTCTATTTCGTCATGGCCTACGTCGAGGGCGAGACGCTGGGCGACCGCATCCGCACCAAGGGCCCGCTGACGCCTCACGAGGCGGCGCGGATGCTCCAGGAGGTGGCGTGGGCGCTCGCCTACGCGCACGGCCGCGGCGTCGTGCACCGCGACGTCAAGCCGGACAACATCATGCTCGAGCGCGGCACGGGCCGCGCGGTGGTGATGGATTTCGGCATCGCGCGCCTCACCGAGGCAGCCACCGGCGGCGAGATCGTCGGAACCGCGCAGTACATGAGCCCCGAGCAGGCCAACGGTGAGCCGGTGGACGGTCGCAGCGACCTGTACTCGCTGGGCGTGGTGGGCTTCCTGGCGCTGGCGGGCCAGCTGCCGTTCGAGGCCGAGGACACCGCGGGCATGCTGGCGATGCATATCACCAAACTCGCACCACCGCTGGCGTCGGTCACCGCAGGCGTGCCGAGCCGCCTCGCGCGGGTCATCGACCGCTGTCTGCAGAAGAACCCCGCCGACCGTTTCCCGACGGGCGAGGCGCTGGCCGAAAGCATCTCGCAGACCGTGGAAGCCAAGCGCGAACTGCCGGTGCCGGTGCGCGTGTGGCTGACCAAGGGTCAAGAGAGTCGGGCCTCGTACCTCCTGTGGTATGTGCCCCTCGGCATTTGGCCGTCCGTCGGGTTGGCCGCGTTTCTGAACACGTTCCTGCCCGAGCCCGTCGCCGTCGCGGGAGGGATGGCGCTGTACTTCGGCCTCCCATTCGTGGCGCACGGCAGCTACCGTCTGTGGCGGCTGCGGCGGCTGCTCGCCGCCGGGTACGGGATCGAGGATGCGCGGCTGGCGGTCCGAGACCACGCCGAGCGCCGCCGCGAGGACCTGAGCTACGAGTTTGGGGCGGAGCCGCCCCGATGGGCACGCACCGTGTACCGGGTGGCGATCGGGGCCGGGCTCGCGTCCCTCGCCGGCTTCATCGGGCTGATGGCGAGCCTCGGCGGACGTGCCATGGAGGAGGCCCTGGTGTTGGTGGTCGTGGCGACCGGGTCCACCGCGGTCCTGGCGTGGATCGTCCACCGCATCCGGCCCGGCAAACGCATCACCAAGGACCACTCGGCCGAGTGGCGCCTCAAGTTCTGGTCGAGCCGGTTCGCGCACTGGCTCGAGCGCATCGCGCGCTTCGGCCTGAAGCGCGCCGCCACGCCGGCGGAGCTGACCTACCGGCCGACCGAGCTGGCCATCGGACTGGCGGCCGGTGCCCTGTTCGAGTCACTGCCGAAGGAGCAGCGGAAGGAGCTGAAGGAGCTGCCGGCGCTGATCGAGCGGCTGGAACGCGACGCGGTGCTGATGCGGCGGACGGTGGACGAGCTGGGCGGGGCGATCGCGGGGCTCGGGGAAGAGGCCGGCGCCGCGGGCTCTCAGGCCCTCCGCGACGCCGCTGCCATGGACGCAGGGGCCGCGGAGACCGTGACCGCGCTGGCGGACAGCCGCGGCCGGCTGCGCGCCGACCTGGTGACCAAGCGCGCCGAGGCGGCCCAGCGACTCGCCGCCGCGGTGGCCGCGCTGGAGAGCATCCGGCTCAACCTGCTGCGCCTCAAGGCCGGCACCGGCACGGTGGGCGAGCTGACCGCCGACCTCGCCAGCGCGCGGGAGGCGAGCCAGCGCCTCAGCCTGGAAGCGGCGGCGCGCGAGGAGGTCGAGGCGCTGCTCCGGGGGGCGCGGCAGTCGCTGCCGCGCGTGTCGCGTCCGAGTGGAGCTCGCCGTGGCTGACGCCGCCCTTCCCGAGCTGATCGCCCTCAGCAGGCCCTGATCGGCCGCTACTCGCTCGAGCGCGAGCTGGGCCGCGGCGGCATGGGCATCGTGTTCCTGGCCCGCGACGTCGCCCTTGACCGGCCCGTGGCCATCAAGCTGCTGCCGCCGGCGCAGGCCGCCCAGCCGGCCCTGCGCCAGCGGTTCCTGCGCGAGGCGCAGACCGCGGCTAAGCTCTCCCACCCGAACATCATTCCGATCTATTCGGTCGAAACGGTGGGGGATTTCGTCTTCTTCGCGATGGCGTACGTCGAGGGGGAGACCCTCGGCCAGCGGCTACGGGACAATGGCCCGCTCTCGCCGCGCGAGGGGACGAAGCTCATTCAGGAGGTGGCGTGGGCGCTCGCCTACGCGCACCTGCGCGGGATCGTGCACCGCGACGTCAAGCCGGACAACATCCTGCTCGAGACGGGGACCGGGCGTGCGCTGAGGTTCCAGCACCTGGCGCGGTGATCAGGTAAGCCGCCCATTTGTCCAGGAAACCGCGACCGGCTCAGGTCGTCCTTTATCGCCTCGGTACTGGGTCTACCCACTGCGAATCGCCTCGGAGCAGTTGCGCCGAGGCCGCTCAAAACTGCACATTGACTGCCGACTCCTTTGCACAAAGCGAGGCAAACCTATGCCCGACGCACCCGAGCAGGCCGCTCGCGATTGGCTGGCCTTGGTCGATTCCGGCCGCGTTCAGGAGAGTTGGGAGGCGGCCGCCGCGTTTTTCCGACGCGCGGTCGGTCCCGACGAATGGGCAGCCAGCCTCGCCGCTGTCCGGCCACCCCTAAGGAGCAGTGGTCACACGCAGCCTTCAGAGCGAAGTCCGCACAAACGAGGTGCCCGGCGCGCCCGACGGCGAATACGCGGTTCTTGAATTCGCTACGACGTTCGAGCACAAGCGGGCTGCCGTCGAAACGGTCACGCCGATGCGGGATTCGGACGGGCAGTGGCGTGTAGCTGGTTACTACATCCGCTGACAAGGAGGAGCGCGGTGCTCCGAGGAGCCCCGTCGCCGGCTATCCGCCGACACGCAGCTCCGCCTCGTTCGCGCGGATCTGGCGAATGAGGCGGGTCACTCGACCTCCTGCGCCTCAAGGCCGGCGTCGGGACTGTGGACCAGCTCACGGCCGACCTCTCGGCGGCGCGAGACCTCGGGGCCCAGATCGAGCTGGCGATCCAGGGTCAGGAGGAAGTGGCGAAGCTGTTGGGGAGTCCGCTCGGCGAGCGGCGCACCGGCGCTTGAGCGGCGCTACCGCTCCAGCTCGGCCTGTCTCTCCTTAATCTGACGCACCAACCGCGTGACGTGGGCGCGCTCCGCCTGCCGAAGCGCATCGTCGAAGGCCGCGCGTGCGGCCGTGGGGTCCTGGGCGGCGGCGGCGACCTGTCCGATGAGCGATGCGGCGCGCGCCGCCGAATAGGGGTCGGCGATCTCGGCAAAGATGGTGCTGGCTTCACGCGCCGCCCGGTCCGCCTCGTTGAGATTCCCCGCCTTGAGCTCCGCGTGGCCCAAGGCCAGGAGCGCTTCGCCAACCTGGTAGCGGTCGCCCACCTCTTCCGCCGCGGCGTGCGCGCGCCGCGCGGCCTCGGCCGCTGGCGCCGCCTCGCCCGCCGCCACCAGCGCCTCGGCGACGACGATCTCCACGGCCGCGCGCTTCTGGGGCGTGAGCGCGCCCACGTTCTCAGCCAGCTTCTTCGCTTCCGCGGCCGCCGCCACGGGGCCCACCGTTCCGGCGACCAGCGCGCACCTGAGCTCCTTGCGTCGCAGGTTGGTCGCGGCCTCCGGGCTCGCTCCGCCCACCAGCCGAGCCCGTGCGTAGGCGGCCGCCGCTTCGCCGTTGCGATCGAGCCGGCGCAGCGCGTCGCCCCGCAACTCGTGCGCCTCGCCCTTCTCCTCCGCCGTCTCCCCCGTTTCGGCCGCCATCACCGCGAAGGTGACCGCGTCGTCGTAGTCGTGCACGTTGAGCGCGTGACGCGCGGCGACCCGCGCGGCCACGGACGCGCGCTTGAAGTCGCCCGCGTGGTACCAGTGCCAGCCCATCACTCCCGCGGGTGAATCCGGCCGCTGCGCCAGCGCCTCGGCGATCTGGCCGTGGAGCTTGCGCCTCCGCCTGGTGTTGATCGCCTGCGCGAGCACCTGCGCCAGCTTGTTGTGGGTGAACCGGTACCAGTCGCCCTGGGCGCGCAGCAGGGGCTCGAGCACGCCGGCGAACACCGCCTCGTCCAGCGCGTTCAGCACCGCGTCCTCCGAGCGCGTCGCGAGCGCGATGAGCAGGTCCACGTCGAACTCCCGTCCCACGACGGCCGCGATCTGGAGCACCTCGCGCGCCGCGGCCGACATCCCCTTGAGGCGCCGCTGCACGACGTCGGCGACAGCCTCCGGCGGCGGGACGTCCGCGAACGACACGCGCAGCTCGTCGGTCACGCGATCCATGTCACCGCGCTCGATCAGGGAGCGGACCACTTGCTCGATGAAGAAAGCGTTGCCCTCGGTGTGGCCGTACACGAACCGCACCAGCTCCTCGGGTGCCTCGCGACCGAGGGCACGGGAGAGCCAGGCTGCTACAGCCTCATAGCCCAGGGGGCGGAGTGCGATCCACACGACGTGCTCGAGCCGCCGCATCCGCTCCCGCACCTCCGACGTGCCGCGCCCCATCACGCTCGTCGCCACGAGCAGCAGTGGCACGTCCGAGACGTCGTGCGCCAGAAACTCGAAGAGCGAAATCGACGCCGGGTCGCACCAGTCGAGGTCCTCCATCCCGATCAACATGGGCCCGCGCGCGGCCGCGGAGCGCACCAGGAGCGCCACCTCGTCGTACAGCACCGCGCGGTCGGGGGCGCGCGTCTCGAGCTTGGCGTCGGTCAGCGCCTCGATGGCGGGCCACGAACGGCCCTCGGCCGCGCCCAGCTGCAGGGCCCGCCGCAGCATGGGGAGGCACGGGCCATACGGGCGGACGACGTCGGCCTGGTAGCCGCGCCCCGTGACCTGTGCCGCGTCGTCCCCGGCGGCCTCGCGCTCGGCCAGCCCGAAGAACGAGGACTTACCGGCACCTTCCTCGCCTTCGATCCACAGCAGGGTAGTCCGGCCGGCGCGCGCCGCGGCCCAGGCGTCGCGGACCAGCTGCACGCCACGCTCGCGGCCGGCGAACCGCAGCGCCTGGAAGTGGCCCTCCCACCGGTCGAGTTGGGCCGACGTGCGGCTCCGGCGCGGCGTTCCGCCGACCGCCGGCGGCGCGGCCGCCTTCACCGCGTCCTCGGCGGCACGGGCGAACGCGCTGGCCGACGGCCAGCGCGCCTGGGGCTCCGGGTCCAGGGCCCGCGCCACGGCCTCGCCGAGCGCCGCGGGAATCTCGGGCCGAAGGAGGTGGGCCGCGGTCGGCGGCTGGCTCATCCGCTTGGCCCGGAACTCAGCGAAGGTCTTGCCCGAGTGGGTGGGCTGGCCCGTCAGCATCTCGTAGAACACCGTGCCCAGCGCATAGATGTCGCTCGCCGGGCCGAGCGGCTCGCCAAGCAGCTGCTCGGGGCTCATGTACGCGGGCGTTCCGACGGCGAAGCCGGCGGACGTGATGCTGCTCGTCGTCTCGAAGGACCGCGCGACCCCGAAGTCGAGCAGCTTCACGACACCGCCCGGCGCGAGCATGATGTTCTCGGGCTTGATGTCCCGGTGCAGGATGCCGAGGGCGTGCGCGGTGTCGAGCCCCTCGGCCACCTCCTTCAGAACCTGGATCGCCAGGGGAAGCGGGAACGGGCGGGAGGTCTTGAGGCGCTGCGCGACGGTCTCGCCCTCGACGAATTCCATGGCGAGGAGGAATTCGCCGTCGGCGGTGCAGTCGAAGTCGTACACCTGCGCGACGCTCGCGTGGGTGATCTTGGCGGCGAGGAGCGCTTCCCGCCGGAACCGCTGCTCGGCGTCCGGCTCGCAACACAGCTCCTTGTGCATCAGCTTGATGGCGGTGGACCGGCCGAGGTGCACGTGCTCCGCGAGGTACACGGTTCCCATCCCGCCGGAGCCCAGCTCGCGCATGAGGCGGTAGCGATTGACGAGCAACTGCCCGGTCCGGTCCATTACCCGCCTTTTTTCTTCTTGCTGTTCTTGCCGCTCTTTCCCTTCTTGCCGTCCTTCTTGCGCTCGAGGCCCTCCTCGATCGCCTCCACGATCGTGCGGAGCGCCTTGATGCGGGCCCAGAGTTTGTCGTTAGCCTCGACGATGGTCCAGGGCGCGTAGGTCGTGCTGGTGTTCGTGATCATGTCCACGACGCCGGCCCGATACAGGTCCCACTTCTCGCGGTTGCGCCAGTCTTCCTCGGTGATCTTGAAGCGCTTGTACTCGAGCTTCTCCCGCTCCTTGAAGCGCCGGAGCTGCTCCTCTTTCGAGATGTGCAGCCAGAACTTCACGATCACCATGCCGAAGTTGGCCAGCGACAGCTCGAACTCCTTGATCTCCTGGTAGGCCCGGCGCCACTCGGCCTCGGTGCAGAAGCCCTCGATCCGCTCCACCAGCACCCTGCCATACCAGGTGCGGTCGAAGATGGCGAGGTGGCCGGCCTTGGGGATCTGCCGCCAGAAGCGCCACAGGTAGTGGTGGGTCGCCTCGTCGCCCTTCGGCGCGGCGATCGGGATCACGCTGTACCCCCGCGGATCGAGCGAGCCGAGGACGCGCCGGATGTTGCCGCCCTTGCCGCCCGCGTCCCATCCCTCGTAGCCGATCAACACCGGCATGCGCTCCTCGAAGCACTTGAATTCCAGCTGGCGCAGACGGACCTGGTACTGCTCCAGCTCCTCCTCGTACTTCTTCTCGGAGAGCGACTTTTTCAGGTCCACGTTGTCGAGGACCGTCTTCATCTCCTTGAGGGCCGGCACTGTCACGCTGGCGCGCGCCGTGCGGATCGGCTTCTGGGCTTCCGCCTTGGCATTGAGGGCGGTCTGCATCGCGTCGGCGAGCGTCTTGAAGACCTTGATGCGGCGATAGTACTTGTCCTGCGCCTCCACGATGGTCCACGGCGCGTAGGCGGTGCTGGTGCGCTCGAGCATCTCCTCGGCGGCCGCGAGGTAGTCGCCGTACTGCTTGTGCGCCTCCCAGTCCTTCTTGGTCACCCGCCACGAATCGTACTCGCTCTTCTCCATCGCCTTGAAGCGCTTCTTCTGCTCCTTCTCGCTGATGTGCAGCCAGAACTTGACGATGACCGTGCCGTCGTCGGTCAGCATCCGCTCGAACTGGGCGATCTCGTTGTAGGCGGACTGCCACTGCTGCCTGGTGGCGAACCCGTCCACGCGCTCGACCATCACCCGGCCGTACCACGAGCGGTCGAAGATGGCCATCTCGCCGCGCGCCGGAAGCCTGGTCCAGAAGCGCCAGAGGAAGGGGCGCAGGCGCTCCTCCTCCAGCGGCTCGTAGATGGGAACGACCTTGTACCCGCGGGGGTCGAGCCGGCCGACGAGCTTCTCGATCGAGTCGCCCTTGCCGGCCGCGTCCCACCCCTCGAAGACCACGACGACCGGAATCTTGGCGTCGAAGGTCTCCTTCTGGAGGTCCCGGAGCTTGTCGCGAAGCTCCTTGAACGACTTGTCGTAGGACTCCTTCTCGATTCTCTTGTCGAGGTCCAGCGTTTCCAGCATACCGGCCCCCTCATGGTGGGTGCCTCAACCTATCAGCCGATGGACAATCTCTGCCACACCCTGGTCGGACTCGCCCTGGCCGAGTCTGGTCTCAAGCGGAAAACAGCCCTGGGAACAGCCACCCTGGTCATCGGGGCGAACCTGCCGGACGTGGACGCGCTGTCCTACTTCCGGGACCCGGTCACCGCGCTCGGCTTCCGGCGCGGATGGACGCACGCGGTGCTGGCGCTGGCGCTCTGGCCCTTCGTCCTGAGCGGACTGATACTGGCCTGGGACCGCTGGGTACGGCGCCGCCGGAACCCTGGCGCCGAGGCGGCGAACGACCGATGGCTCCTGGCGCTGAGCGCGATCGCGGTGATAACTCACCCGCTCCTCGACTTCCTGAACACCTACGGTGTCCGCTGGCTGATTCCGTTCAGCAACCGGTGGTACTACGGCGACACCCTGTTCATTGTGGACCCGTGGATCTGGCTCGCGTTGCTCGCCGGCATCGTGTGGTCGCGGGCCCGGGCGGCGGCCGGCGTGCCGCATCCGGAAGGCCCGGCGCTCGCGGGGATCCGGCTCGTCGTCGCGTACATCCTCCTGATGGCCACCTCGAACATCCTCGCCCGGCGGCTGGTGTGGCGCGAGATTGACCACGCGGGCGCGGACGCGCGAAACATGATGGCAGCGCCGGCTCCGGCCAGCCCGTTCTACCGTACCGTCGTGGTCGAGCTGCCGAGCGAGTATCGGATCGGGGACTTTGACTGGAGGCGGAGTCCCAGGTTCCGGTGGACGGTGGATTACATCCCGAAGCGCGACCGGGAACCCGAAGCACAGGCCGCGGCTGCGACGCCCACCGGCCGGACCTACCTCAGATGGGCCCGGTTCCCGTTCTACGGCGCGGGACTGGCCACGCACTGCCCCGACGGCTTCATCTGCATGCGGGACGCGCGATACTTCCCCCAGGCGTGGGCCGAGGTGGCCGTCCCCGTCAGCCGACCGCTATCTTTGCCCGCACCTACGTCACCCCCGGAGCGACCGTGACCAGTCACCCGTCCCGTCGGGACTTTCTCCTCGCCGGTGCCGCGGCCCTTCCCCTCGCCGGCCAGCCGGTGGCGCAGGGATCGCACTTCACCGCACCCGCGGTCATCATCCCTCCCGATTCGCCGCCAACCGTGGTCGCGTCGGCGAATGGGATTCGTGGCGTGGCGCGCGCGATGGAGCTGATCACGCAGGGCGTGGACACGCTGGACGCAATCGTCGAAGCCGTGAAGATCCAGGAGCTCGACCCCGAGGACAACTCGGTCGGCTATGGCGGCCTGCCCAACGCGGACGGCGTCGTCCAGCTCGACGCCTCGTGCATGCACGGGCCCACCAAGCGTGCCGGCGCGGTGGCCGCGCTCGAAGGCATCAAGACGCCGAGCGAGGTGGCGAAGCTGGTGCTCCGCTACACCAAACACATCCTGCTGGTGGGCGAGGGGGCGCAGCGGTTCGCGCTGCAGTTCGGCTTCCGGATCGAGAACCTGCTCACCGAGGAGTCGCGGCAGGCGTGGCTCCGGTGGCGCGCGAACCTCAACCCGGACGATAACTACCTGGACGTGCCGAGTGGGGAGCGGTTTCCGACGCCGCCCACGGGTACGATCAATTGCTGCGCCGTGAACGCGCGCGGCGAGATCTCGTCCGTGACGACGACCAGCGGGCTGGCGTGGAAGATCCCGGGGCGCGTGGGCGATTCGCCGATCATCGGCGCGGGCGAGTACACCGACAACGACGTCGGCGCCGCGGGCTCCACGGGGCTCGGCGAGGCGAACATGAAGGTCTGCGGGGCCTTTCTCACCGTGGAGGGGATGCGCCGCGGCCTCTCGCCCACCGACGCGTGCCTGGAGACGCTGCGGCGCGTGGTCGCCACGACGGAGCAGCGACGTCTGGACCCCCGCGGCCGCCCAAGGTTCGACCTCACCTTCTACGCCCTGAACAAGCGCGGGCAGTACGGCTGCGCATCCATGTATGCGGGGTACCGCGCGGGGCATTTCGCCGTGCACGATGGGAGCGAGGCGCGGCTCGTCGGGTTTGCGCACCTCTACGAAGGAGAGCCGCCAAGCTGATGAAGACGGCCGCGGTGCTCGCCGCTCTGCTCATGCTCACCGCCCGGCTCGGACTCGCGCAACGGTCCGGGCCGTGGGTTTTCTATCTCTTTCCGGTGCCAACGTACAACTCGCTCGAGGGGCTCGCCGTCAGTATCACCGGCGGGTGGCGGAAGGCACCGTCGCCGGGCCCCATCCCCGTCGGCATCTCGATCGAGCCGACCGCCTGGATCTCGACCAGCGGCACGCGGGGCATCCAGCTCACCCTCGACTACTCCGGCCGGTGGCCCGGCTGGCGCTTTCTCGCCATCGGCGGCGCGCAGCGCGGGCGCCGCGCGCCGTTCTACGGCATCGGCAACGCCACAGTGGTGAACGACTCGTTGGAGGAGGCGAACGGGGGGATCGCGCACTACTACCGCTATTCGCTGGTGCGCACCACCGGCCTGGCCGCGATCCGGCGCCGCATCACGGGACCGCTGCACGTCCAGGTGGGCGGCCAGTGGCGCCACTACGCCGCGCGCACCCTGGATGGCCAGCCCACCGCGCTCGGCGACACGATCGCGGCGGGGTTCACTAGAAGCGATACCGGGTCGGCGACGAGCGTCGAGCTGCGCGGCGGTCTGCTCTTCGACACGCGCGACGAGGAGGCGTCGCCCTCGCGCGGGATCTTCCTCGAGGCGCTCGCCGCGCGCGGGCTGGATGGCGCCGGCGACTTCGCCTACACCCGCTGGGCCTTCGGCGCGCGCGAGTTCATCCCCGTTGGGACGCTCACCACGCTGGCCTTGCGCCAGTCCGTGGAGCTCGCCGATGGGCACCTCCCCTTCTACATCGCCTACGAGCGGCTCACCGCGTGGCGACCCGAGGACGGCTTCGGCGGCCCAACCACGCTGCGGGCCAACCGGCCGGGGCGCTGGATTGGGCCGAACAAGGCGCTCGCGAGCGTGGACCTCCGCTACCGGCGGTGGGACGCCTCGTTCGCCGGCTCGCCGTTCCGGCTGTGGCTGATCGCCTTCGCCGACCTGGGGCGCGTATGGAGCGAGGACGAGCGCTTCCGGGCGCGCGAGCTCCACAGCGGCTACGGGGCCGGGTTCCGGTTCCAGCTCTCCAAGGGCTCGCTTTTCGGAATGGACTTCGGCTGGAGCCCGGACGCGCATTTCGAGTTCGGCTCCGCCCTCACGATGGCGTTCTGAGCCGATAAAGCCGGCGGCGCTATCGCGACTGAGGAAGGCGTGCTGAGGGACGCCGCGAGTCACGACCCTGCAAGGCCTGCCGTCCCGAGCGCGGGAATTCAGTCCGCGACCCCCGGGGACAGCACGTGCGGGCCTACCTGCGTACTATTGTGGTCATGCCTCTGATCCTCGCCCTCGCGTCGGGTTTTTCCGATGCGCTCCAGCACAACCCCCTGGCGGCACTGGCGGCGCTGTTCGGCGCGGGCCTGGTCACGAGCCTCACGCCGTGCGTCTATCCCATGATCCCCATTACGGCGGGACTGCTGGCCGGCGCCGCGCGCGAGAACGCGTCGCGCGCCCGGACCGTCGGCCTCACGCTCACCTACGTCTCAGGCCTCGCACTCCTCTACGCGCTGCTCGGTCTCCTGGCGGGCCTCACCGGCTCGCTCTTCGGCACGGTCGCATCGAACCCGTGGGTCCGCTTCGCGACCGGGAATCTCCTGCTGCTTTTCGCGCTTGCGATGCTGGACATCATCCCGATGTCCGCGCCCCAGCGGCTGGTCGCGTGGGCCGGCAGCCTCGGCGGCGGGTCGTACCCCGCCGTCTTCCTGCTCGGGGCCACGTCGGGGATCGTGGCCGCACCGTGCGGCGCCCCGGCGTTCGCCGCGGTCCTCACCTGGGTGGCGACGACCAAGAGCGCGATGCTCGGTTTCGTCTATCTCTTCGTCTTCTCGATCGGGATGACGGCGCTGCTCGTGGCGGTCGGGCTCTCGTCCGGGACGCTGGCCGCGCTCCCCCGGTCGGGGCGATGGATGCAGTGGGTGAAGAAAGGGGCGGGACTCGTCCTGCTCGGCATGGCGGAGTATTACTTCATTCAGATGGGGACGGTCCTGTGAGCCGGATGCTGAAAACGACGCTGGCACTCGCCGCGCTCACGGCGGCGGCCGCGCTCTCTTGCCCCCGTGTGCTGGCCGCGCAGGATGACGAGATCGGTCTCGCGCTCGGGAGCACGCCGGCGGCTGCGCAGGTGGAGGATCTCGACGGCCGGGCGAGCGACCTGTCGGCCTGGGTCGGCCACCGGCCGGTGCTCATCGAGTTCTGGGCGACCTGGTGCTGGAACTGCCGGGCGCTGCTGCCGAAGATGGAGGCCGCCCACCGCCGGTACGGCCGCCAGGTCGAGTTCCTGGTGATCGGCGTCGGCGTGAATCAGACGCGGAACACCATGCGCCGTCACCTGGCGAGCCACCAGATGCCGTTTCGTCTCTTCTTCGACGCGAGCGGCAGCGCGGTGCGGGCCTTCCAGGCGCCGGCGACGTCGTACGTCGTGGCGCTGGATGCGCGGGGGCGCGTGGTGTATACCGGGATTGGCCCGGATCAGGATATCGAGGCGGCGGTGAGGAGGGCGACGGGCGAAAGACGTTGAATAAAGAGGGGCGTTGAAAGTCGAAGAAAGAAAGGCGTTGAAGGGCCGGGGGCTCGAATCCCCACTCACCCTTCAACGCCTTCTTTTTTTCAACTTTCAACGCCTTCTTTTCTTCAACCGCTCCTCAGTTTCCCCTCCCACTATCCGCCGGCACCAACCGATCGATCGCCTGGCCGAGCTCTGTGTAGGCCGTGGGGTCCACTTCCCGGAACGGCACCATGCGGTAGGCGATCCTCCCGTCCGGCCCCACCACAAAGAGGTTGCGGTTGGTCATGCTCGGGCGCGAGGCCAGCGCGCC
>JACORV010000085.1 GCA_016179225.1 Gemmatimonadota bacterium
GATCACCGCAGCGTTCGAAGCGCTCTACGGCGGCGGCGAGACCGGCATCATCGCCAGCACCGCGGCCGAAAGCTTCGAGGCGGTCGAGATGCTCCGGCAGGTGAACCCGACGCGCTATCAGCTCGAGAACGGCGCGGAGTATCCCCGCGGGCCCTTCGGCCGGGCGATGCTCCAAGTCGCCCAGCTCCTCAAGGCCGACCTCGGCACCGAGATCGCGTTCGTGGACGTGGGCGGCTGGGACACGCACATAAACCAGGGGGCAGGGGCCAGTGGGCAGTTGGCAGGGAGGCTGGACGAGCTTGGGAGCGCGCTTGCCGCCTTCGCGCGTGACCTGGGTGACCGCATGGCGGACGTCGTGGTCATGACGATGTCGGAGTTCGGGCGAACGGTTGCCGAGAACGGCAACGCCGGCACCGATCACGGGCACGCGACGGCGATGATGGTGCTGGGCGGCGGCGTGCGGGGCGGCCGCGTCGCCGGCCGGTGGCCCGGGCTCGAGCGCGAGCAGCGCTACGAGGGCCGGGACCTGGCCGTCACGACGGACTTCCGCGACCTGTTCGCCGAGGTGGCGTCGCGGCACCTGGGCGTGGCGCAGCTCGAAGCGGTGTTTCCGGGGTTCGAAGCGCGGGCGGAGAGGTTCCCGGGCGTGATGGGATAGGCGGTCAGGCGGCCAGGCGGTCAGAAGGGGACCGCTGACCCCTCCGTCCCCTTCCACCCCGACCAGGAGAAAGTCCTCGCGCCGGAGGACGTCGCCCACGTCGTGCTCGACGCGCTCGAACTCCCCGAGCGGGCGATGGTCTCCGAGCTCGACATCCGGCCCACCAACCCCTAGCACGGTGGTCGGCGTTAGCGTGCGTCGCCCGCGCGGCTAGCGCTGCGCGAACACAAGCACGGGCGTGGTACGGCGGTCGCTCGTGTCATTGATGCCGAGTTGCCCGGAGTCGTTCCATCCCCAGCAGTAGGCGGCGACGTCCAGAGTCAGGCCGCAGGTGTGAAACAGTCCGGCGCTGACCTGGCGGAAAGCAAGACCTCCGGATACCGCCTCCGGCACCGCGTGCTCAAGGCGATCGGCCCAACCGGTGCCGAGCTGGCCACCGTCGTTCACTCCCCAGCAATACGCCACGCCGGCGGTCGTGACGCCGCAGGTGTGGTCGCCGCCTGCGCTCACAGAGGCCCACACGAGTCCGCCCGCGACCAAGGCGGGAGCGAGGACCACAGAGCCGGGCGAGCCGGCACCGACCTGCCCGGCACCGTTCGACCCCCAGCAATACGCGGTGCCGTCGGTGGTGAGCCCGCAAGTGTGTGCCCTACCGCTGCTCACCTGTTGGAGAGCCAGTCCACCCGATAGGGGCCTCGGCGCGCTGCTGCCCGTCGTGGTCCCGTCGCCGAGTTGTCCCGACTGCCCTGCGCCCCAACAGTACGCTCGGCCGTCAGTCGCGGCCCCGCACGTGTGGCTGCGGCCCGCGCTGAGGGTCTGGAAGCTCAGGCCGCCGGCCAGAGCGGTCGGCGTCGTCGCGTCGGCCGTGCCGCCGTCGCCGAGCTGACCGGAGGAGTTCCAGCCCCAGCAGTACGCGTTGCCGTCGGTGGCGAGTCCGCACGTATGCCAGCCGCCGGCGCTGAGCGAGCGGAACCTCAGGCCGCCGGCTACGGCGCCCGGGACGTTCCCCTGATCGGTGCCGCCGTCCCCCAGTTGACCGTAGCCGTTGAAGCCCCAGCAGTAGGCAATGCCGTCGGTCGTCATGGCGCAGGTGTGCAAGCCGCCCGCACTAAGCGACTGGAACCTCAGGCCGCCCATGACGGCGCTCGGGGCGTTCTCCTGGCTCGTGCCGCCGTTCCCCAGCTGACCCAGCACGTTGGCCCCCCAGCAGTACGCGGCACCATCGGGCGTCAGAGCACACGTGTGGAGGTCGCCCGCGCTGAGCGATGCAAAGACGAGCGGTGTAACGGTAATGGAGGACGCCCCAGTGATCCCTTCAGCCGCGGCCGTAATCGTCGCCGCCCCAGCTCCGACAGCCATGACGAGACCCAGCGCCGTCACGGTGGCGACGGCGCTGTCCGAGCTTGACCAGGTGACCGTGCGCTCGGTCAGGACACGGCCAGCTGCGTCCCTCACCGTGGCGGTGAACTGCGCCCGCTCTCCGAACCAGAGCGTATCCAGGACAGGCGCCACAGTTACCGATGCCACCGCGGCCTCCGGCGCGGCCGGAGACTCGGGATCACATGCGAATACCGCGAGCGTCAGCACGACTACCCGCCCCGAGACTGCCCCGCCGCGGACGGCGCTGCGCCTCGGGGACCCTAGCGCGCGCAAGGTTGCTGATTCGACCACGCCCCTATGGCCGCCAATGGGGAGCGATGTCCGCCAGTGCTCTGGGTGGGTCTTCTTCCTCAGTCGCCGTTATCCTCCGGACACCGCTGCCGTCTGCGTTCATCACATAGATATCATGGGGCGGGTCTCCTCGACTCGGCGTTCCCCGCCAGCTCGAGAACACGATCTGCGTGCCGTCCGCGGACCACGCGGGATACACGTCACGGGCCGGGTCCCTCGTGAGGTTGACGGCGCCCGTGCCATCGGCGTTCGCGACGTAGATCTCAGCATTGCCGTCGCGCGCCGTGACGAACACGATTTTCGAGCCGTCGGGGGACCAGGAGCCCAAGCCTACCTGGTCGTCGTCGCTCAGTCGCCTCACGTTCGAGCCGTCGGAATTCATCAGGTAGGGCCTCGATACCCCCTCACGGTTACTATCGAAGGCAATCGTGGAGCCGTCGGGAGACCAGTCGGACGCAAAGTCCGCGGCGGGGTTGGCGGTCAGGTTCACCCGGTTCGAGCCGTCGGCGTTCATCACGAAGACATCCCAGTCATAGGCGGCCACGTTCACACGAACCGTGTAGGCGATTTTTTGCCCGTCCGGCGACCAGGCCACCCCACCGAACTCCCCTTCCGGGGAATTCGTGAGGTTGACGGCGCCCGACCCATCGGCGTTCATCACGTAGATGTCAGGGGGATCCCCGCTCAGGAACGCGATCTTCGAGCCGTCCGGTGACCAGGCAGGAGCGCTACCCAGAGCCAGGCACGTGGTAATCGAGCTCGCCAAGTCCAGCCGACAGATCTCGGCGGCAGGGACGCCGCCATACCCCCGCTGGAACGCGATTACGCCTGTTAGCGGCGAAAGCGCTTGCGCCGTCGTAAAGCTCACCTGGACCTGCTGTTCCAACGCGTCCCCGGCCAGATCTACGACGCCCGTGGTGACCTCGAGCGCGTAGGTCGCTCCCGGTGTCAGAGCCTCGACTGGGTCGAAGACCGCAAAGAGCCCGTCGGCGCTCAGCGTCAGAACCCCGTCCACTGGCTGCTGCCCGAGCCGCAGGTTCATGGTCTCCGTCGTTACTGTTTGGCGGTTCACCGGCTCGCTCAACACGACCACAATCACGGCGTTCAGCGGCACGCCTGTCTTGTCCTTTGGCGGATCCGTCCGCACCACGACCGGTGGTTTACGCGCCGGAACCAGCGTCAGCGTCCTCGCCAGCACCTGTCCAGAAGCGCGCAGGATTCTGATCTCCAGCGTGTCACCCGGCAGCGCCTGAATCTGCACCGGATCAAACCCCCCGTTGGTGATCGGAACTCCGAGCGGTGTGCCGCGGGCCAGGTTCGTAATCACCGCAATGTCACCAGCGAGAACCGTGTCGGGGGCTAGCGAGACATAAGCGAACTCGTTCTGCCCGGCGTCTATGACCAGTCCCTGGCCGCTGGCTGCTCCGAGGCGCACCGGCTCAGAGACAATGATGCCGGAGAGCGGGGGAACGACGGTGATCGAGGCCGATCCGCTCTTGAATTCGGCCGTCGCCGTGATGCTCGCTGATCCGACGCCCAGAGCGCGCACCGCTCCCTGCGGGCTCACGGTGGCAACGGCGGGGTTCGAGCTGGACCAGGTCACTGGTTGTTCGCTCAGCACGTTCCCGCTTGAGCCCTTCACTGTCGCGCTGAGCTGCGCCTCCTCACCTGGCGCGAGAGTAAGACCCGCAGGCGTGACGGTGACCGATGCCACGATCGGCACTGAAGCCTCAGGGGCGGAGGGCTCACCGCATCCGGCGAGCAGCGCCATCGTCACTAGCGCGAACAGCGGGGCAACGCTTCCTCGTCGAGCCATGGTATCCCCCTCTCGACCGGCCTACAGGCTGCCAACCAGCACGAAGCCGGCCCAGTAAAACGGATCGGAGGTGTTCGGGTCCGCCAGGGAGGCCCGTTTCGCCCGCGAGAGCGCCTCCACCAACGGTGTGCCCGACGCGAGGTGCCGATAGAAACGCTCCATCAGCACCGCCGTCCTCCGGTCCTCGACGGGCCAGCTCGTGGCCAGCACATTGGCCGCGCCGGCGTGGAGAAACGCGCGCACCAGCCCCACCCAGTCGTCGCCGTTGGGGACGTCCGCCAAGGCCCCCGAGCCGAGTGCCGTTTGGCAGGCGCTCAGGACGACGAGACGGGCGCTGAGGTTGATGCCGAACACTTCATGAACTTCCAGCCGACCGTCACCGCCGCTGTCCGGGCTGAGTTCGACGAACGAGAACAGCGGGTTGTGTTTGTTGAGCACGCCATAGGTCGCAAGGTGAATCACCCCGTAACGTGCTCCATCCCGGAACAGCACCTGCTCGGTCGCCCGGTCGCCGATCAGCACGGTCGCCCGGTCGCCGAAGACCGCGCCGATCGCTGCCACCTCTTCGCGAGAGCCGGGCAACGTCCGGTCACGGGGCGCGAGGGCGAGAACGCGCTCTGTTTCGCGACCAGTGGTGCGCGAGGCGAGCCGGGTCCATACGGAGGCCGAGGGCACGTGCGCCACGTCGTACCGCTCGATGAGGAAGCGACGCGGCCGCTCCGATGTGATGAGGGCGTCGAATGGCAGGTAGTGGAGCTCGGCGTGGGGCGCGATGAGCAACTGGCGGGCCCCGCGCAGCAGGCCGGTTGCTTCGATAGGCTGGACCAGCTGCATGTAAAGCCGTCTCAGCGGAGCGTGCCAGCGCTCGGGGGAGCCTGAGCCTTGCGGCGGCAGCACGGTACCTCGGGCGAAGTCAACCAGACGGGCGATGGCCTTGCGACCCACGCCCAGGTCCAAGGCCGCCACGGTGTCGGGGGTAACGACGAAGACCACCGACGTCGAGTCGCCGAGCAGGTACTCGAGGATAGCCTGACCCGGTGTCAGGCGGGCCATAATGTCGCGCGGCGGCACCGGTTCGCCCGCCAAGATCGTGGCGTATTGGGGCGCGCGCTCTCGCACGTCGAGGAGCAGGTTCGCGTACTCCTGCTGCGCACTGGCCAGCGCCTCCCGCAGCGTGCCCGAACTGCGGGTGGCCTCTCCGGGCCCGCGCAAAGCCGAGGCCCAGCCACTCTCTTCGAGGTCAGTGGTGAGCTCGGCGATTCTGCGGCGCAGGTCCTGTTCCCGCGCGGTCACCTCCCGCGCCGGCCCCGTGGCATCCTCCACCCGTCCGCGGGCCAAAAGGTCCAGCATCTGTCGTGCCCGCATGCGCTCACTCACCTCGAAGGCCGCCGCGTCGCGCTCCCGCGTGACCTCGAGGAGTACAAGCTGTTCGTAGACGTCCCATTTGTCGGCTAGGAACGAAGCGCGCCGTTGCTCTGCTCTGAGATTGGCCGAGACGCGCTCGGCATCCGCGATGGCGAGGCGGAGCTGGCGCGCTGCCTCGACGACGTCGCCGCGGCTCGCCAGCGCCTGGGCCAACCCGGCTCGCAGGCGCCACGAGACGGTGGGCGCAGGGCGGTCGGCCACCAGCCCAAGCGCGCGCTGATACAGCGACTCGGCGGCGAGCGTCAGGCCCTTGGTCCGCTGCAGATCGGCCAGGCTGCCCAACGCAGCGGCTTCACTGACCCGATCGCCAAGACGGTGGAAGGCGCCGATGGCCTGCTGGAGGCTGCGCCGGGCGGCCGCCGTATCACCGAGCCCCGCCCTCGCGGAGGCGAGGAGCACGCGCGACCAGGCCGCCGACCGCGGGTCAGCCGCCTCCTGAGCCCGAAGGGCGAGCCCGAGCACGCGACTCGCCGCCGCAAAGTCCTCTCGCAACAGATGGAGCACACCGCGTCCCTGCTCCGCCTCAGCTCGGCCCGCGGGATCGGCCGCCTCCCGGTAGAGTCGTGCGGCGCGAGCGTACTCGCGCTCGGCATCAGCAAACAGGTTCAAGTGCGTAGCGAGGTCGCCACGCGCCAGCGCCAGGGCGGCCTGCGTCGCCGTGCCCGCCGATGGCTCCGCCGCGGCCGCGTCGTTCGCCAGGCTCAGCTCATCGAGAGCCGCTTGGAGATCGCCCATCGCTGCGTGCGCTCCAGCGAGGGCCCGGCGCGCGGATATCGCTTCCAGCGTGTGGCCCGTCGCGCGGTACACTGCCAGCGCCTCGCCGAGCGATGCGGTCGCACGGCGGTAGTCGCCGCGGCGCACCTGGAGCAGACCGAGGTTGTAGTGGGCGAGACCCGCGTTGACGGGTTCGTCGAGGTCGCGGTAGGTGGCTAGCGCTTCCTCGTAGCGGGCTTGCGCCGCTGCGTAGTCGCCCTGAATGATGGCGAGGCCCCCAAGATTCACCAGGTTGTCCGCCGCGCCACTGAGGTTGTGGTGGCGACGGTTGAGCGCGAGGGCGGCTTCGTAGGCCTGCCGTGCACCCGCCAAGTCGCCCAAATCCTTCGCGATGAGCCCCAGGTTGTTGTAAGCGGTCGCAACGCCGCGGTGATTGCCTGCTCGCTGGTACAGCTCTAGGGCCCGGGTGTAGGACTCGCTCGCACCCCTGGGGTCGCCGCGATCCCTTGCGAGGCTGCCCAGGTTCATGAGCGCGTTGCCCGCCACCAGGAGGTCGCCGACCTCTGCCGCAAGGCGCCGAGCCTGCTCCAGATAGCGAGTGGCGCTGTCCGGCGCGCCGCTCATGTAGAACCCCGCGCCGAGGTTGCCCAGCACGGCGGCCTGTCCAGCTGAGTCCTCGAGCGCGGCGAAGAGCCGCAGGCTCTCGCGCCACCGGCTCATCGCCGCGCCGACCCCCTCCCGGTAGACAACGGCGTTCCCCGCCCGCCGCACGCTGTCGGCCACGATGTACTGGCGGCGCCTGGCCGGGGGCCAGCTGCGGAACACGGCCACGCGCCGCAGCAGGAAGGAGTCGCGCCACGCCGCGGCCAAGGCCACTGCCAGGCGCTCAGCCGATCGCAAGTGTAAGGCCTGCTGGGGGAGCGCCAGCGTCGCGTCGATCAACAGGCCGCGAAACGCTTCCCGCGCCTCGTCGGGCCATTCTCCGACCTGGGCGGCGACCACCGTGTCCGTCGCAGTTGACGCCAGAATCCGGATCCGTTGTACCGCCGCTCCTGACTGCGCCAGGACAGCCGCGCTCACCAGCGACCAGAGGGCCCCGCCGATCATCGCGCGCTATCCGACGGGGCCGGGAAGGTGAACTCCACTAGCGCGGACTCGGACCAGCGGTCCCACCCGGTCCGCGCCCGAACCTTCCAGAAGTAGGGCGATGCCGCGCCCAGGATGATGGACTCCGGCATGGCCAGCGCCGTGTCCCGCGTCTCCGCTTCCCACACGACGGTTCCCCGGGCGTCGAACACCAGCAGCTGATAGCGATCCGCCCGCGGCACGCTGGTCCACACGAACCGGGTGACGGCTGCGACCGTGCCCGCCGGCGCCACCGCTTCGGGAGCGACGCTCACCGTCAGCGTCACCTCGCGCCGGCTAGATGCCCGCGGCTCGTCCGCCTTCCAGTGCCCTGAGGCCACGAACAGGACGACGGCCGCCGCAGCTGCACCCGCGACCCC
>JACORV010000087.1 GCA_016179225.1 Gemmatimonadota bacterium
ACGCGGTTCGCGCTTCTCGAAGAAGGCCTTGAGCCCTTCCATGAAGTCCGCGGTACGGAAGCACGCCATCTGGGCCTCCAACTCGTAGTCCAGCATCTCCTTCAGGGTCGCCCACTCGCTCTTGTAGACGGCGTGCTTCATCCGGCGGACCGCCCCGGGCGGCGCCGCGGCAATCTTGTGGGCCAGCGCCCGCGTCGCTTCGGCGAGCTTCTCGGCCGGGACCACCCGGTTCACCAACCCCAGCTCCTTGGCGCGCTCGGCCACGATCAACTCGGCCGTGAGGAACAGCTCCAGCGCCTTCGACGGTCCCACCAGGCGGGGCAGGAAGAAGGTCCCGCCCCAGTCGGGGTGCAGGCCGATCCGCGCGAAGACCTGGCCGATCTTGGCGTCATCGGCGGCGACGCGGAGGTCGCAGGCGAGTGCCAGGTTGGCCCCACCCCCCGCGGCGACGCCGTTCAGGCTTGCCACCACGGGCTGGTGGGTGTGCCGGATCATCGTCAGCACCTCCCGCCCCCCGTCCACCAGCCGGCGACCCATCTCCTCGTCATTCTCCTCCACAATCCGCTTGAGGAGCCCGACGTCGGCGCCGGCGCAGAACGCCCGACCCGCGCCGGTGAGCACGATCACGCGCACGTTCTTCGAGGAGGTGAGCAGCTTCAACGCGTCGGTCAGCTCCTCGACCATCTCGACCGTGAACGCGTTCAGCTTGTCGGGACGGTTCAGCGTGACCGTGCCGACGTGCTCGGCGATCTCCGCCAGCACGTTCTGCGTCGCGGCCTCAGCCATGTGAACCCACTCTCCCAGGCGCCCAGGCGCCCAGGCGCCCAGCAATCGTGTCACGCATCACTCATCACCTCGCACGTCTCACCCATCACGCCTCTCTCTCGACGATCATCGCGATCCCCTGCCCGACGCCGATGCACATGGTCGCGAGCCCGAATCTCGCCTCGCGCCGTTTCAGCGCGTGCACCAGCGTCGTGAGCATCCGCGCGCCCGAGGCGCCCAGGGGGTGCCCCAGCGCGATCGCGCCGCCATAAACGTTCACCTTGTCCTCGTCCAGCCCCAGCTCGCGGATGCAGGCCAGTGACTGCGCGGCGAACGCCTCGTTCAGCTCGACGAGGTCGAGGTCCTTGATGTCGAGCCCCGCGCGCCGGAGCGCCTTACGGGTCGCGGGAATCGGGCCGATGCCCATCACGTCGGGGTCCACGCCCGCGACCGCGCTGGCCACGATGCGCGCGAGCGGCCGGTACCCGCGCGCCGCCGCCGCCTTCCGCTCCATCACGAGCAGCGCCGCCGCGCCGTCGTTGATCCCCGAGCTGGAGCCCGCGGTGACCGTGCCGCCCTCCCTGCGAAAGGCGGGCTTCAGCTTCTGGAGCGACTCGAGGGTGGCGTCGGGGCGCGGATGCTCGTCGCGCTCGACAACGATCTCGGTAGCCGGGAGCCGGGAGCCGGACCGTCCGCGCGCTCCGCCGGTACGGCTCCCGGCTCCCAGCTCCCGGCCAATTTTCACCGGAACGATTTCGTTGTCGAACACGCCGTCCCTGACCGCGCAGGCCGCGCGCTTCTGGCTCTCGGCCGCGAACCGGTCCTGTTCCTCCCGGCCGATGTTGTGCCGGTCCGCCACGACTTCCGCCGTCTCGCCGAGCGAGGTCGTCCACTGCCACGGCATCGCCGGATTGACGAACCGCCAGCCCACCGTGGTGTCGGCGACCTGGGGCGGCGTCCGCGGCCACGCCTCGCCCGGCTTCAACATGACGATCGGCGCGCGCGACATGGACTCCACCCCGCCGGCGATGAAGCAATCGCCCTCGTCCGCGCGGATCGCGTGCGCAGCGCTCATCACGGCCTGGAGGCCCGATCCGCACAGCCGATTCACCGTCTGGCCGGGCACCTCGGGCGGCACGCCGGCAAGGAGCAGCGCCATCCGCGCCACGTTGCGGTTGTCCTCGCCCGCCTGGTTGGCGCAGCCCAGGATCACGTCGTCGATCGCCGTGGGATCGACGGCCGTGCGCTCCAGCAGCGCCTTGATCGGCACCGCCGCGAGATCGTCCGGCCGCACCGACGCCAGCGCGCCCCCATGTCTCCCGATCGGCGTTCGCACCGCATCGACGATCACTGCCTCACGCATCAACCTGCCCCCTGTTACCTGCCCACCGCTGCAACTCTGCAACTCTGCAACTCTGCTGCTCCCTGCTCACTGCTCACTGCAACCCGACCCACACCGTTTTCGTCTCCAGATACCCCTCCAGCGCCTCCCGCCCCAGGTCGCGCCCGAAACCGGACGCCTTGTACCCCCCGAATGGTGCCGCAGCGTCGTAGAAGTTGTACGTATTGATCCACACCGTGCCGGCCCGAATGGCACGCGCCACCCGGTGCGCCTTCTGGATGTCCTTCGTCCAGATGCCCGCCGCGAGGCCGTACATCGACTGGTTCGCGAGCGCGATCCCTTCCTCGACGTCGTCGAAGGTGAGCACGGCGAGCACGGGGCCGAAGATTTCCTCCCGCGCGATCGTCATCTCCGGCTTCACCTGATCGAAGACCGTGGCTTCGACGTAAAAGCCTCGGCCGCCAACCTTGGCCGGGTTCCCGCCGGCGACCAGCGCCGCCCCTTCCTGCTTGCCCTTCTCGATGTAGCCGAGGACCGTCTGCTGCTGCTTCTCGGAGACCACGGCGCCCAGGCGCGTGTTCTTGTCGAACGGATCGCCCGGGACGAGCTTCTTGGCGCGCGCGGCCAGTTCCTCGACAACCTGGCCGTGCACCTGACGCTCGACCAGGAGCCGCGAGCCCGCGGCGCACACCTCGCCCTTGCCGTAAAAGATGCCGTTCTGCGCCCCACGGATGGCGGAAGGAATGTCCGCGTCGGCGAAGACGACGTTCGGTGACTTGCCCCCCAGCTCGAGCGTCACGCGCTTCACCGTCTCGGCGGCCTCGCGCATGATCCCCTTGCCGACCTCCGTCGAGCCGGTGAACGCGATCTTGTCCACTGCCGGATGCCGCACCAGCGCCGTGCCCGCCACCCGGCCGCTTCCAGCCACGACGTTGAACGCGCCCGGCGGGAAACCCGCGGCCTCGAACACCTCGGCCATCAGCAGGATGGTCAGCGGGGTCTCCGAGGGCGGCTTCGAGACCACCGTGCACCCCGCCGCTAGGGCGGGCGCGAACTTCCAGGTCGCCAGGTTGAGCGGGAAGTTCCACGGCGTGATCGCGCCCACCACGCCGACCGGCTCCTTCAGCGTGTAGCCGAAGAAGCTCGGGGCCAGGGGCAGGGTGTCGCCCACGATCTTGTCCGCCCAGCCGCCGTAGTAGCGGAGCGTCTCGATCGCCATGGAGACGTCGATCTTCGACTCGAAGAGCGGCTTGCCGTTGTGCAGCGTCTCGAGCCTGGCGAACTCGTCGAGCCGCGATTCCAGGAGGTCGGCGGCCCGAACCAACATCCGGCCGCGCTGCCGCGGCGCGAGCTTCCGCCACCCGTCCGACTCGAAGCACGTGCGGGCCGCCCGCACCGCGCGGTCGACGTCCTGCTCGTCCCCCTCCGCGACCTCGCCCAGCACTTCCTCGGTGGCGGGGTTCACGACGGGAAAGCACCGGCCCGAGGCGGCCGGCGCCCACCCGCCGCCGATGTAGAGCTCCGTCCGCATCACTTGCCCTTGAAGGACGGCATCCGCTTCTCCACGTACGCGGCGAGGCCCTCCTTCGCGTCCTGGCTCTTGAACAGCAGGGACTGAAGCTCGCGCTCCAGCGCCAGGCCGTACTCGAACGGCACTTCGAGACCCGACTGCACCGCGCGCTTGATATGGCCCACCGCCATGGCCGCCTTGTTCGGCGGGCAGAACTGCTTCGCATAGGTCATGATCTGGTCCCAGAACGCTTCGGGCGTCCCCTCCCACACATCGCTGACCAGGCCGATCTCCTTGGCCGTGTCGAACGACATCTGGTTGCCCGTCACCATCAGCTCGATGGCCTTGGCCTTGCCGAGCAGGCGCGCCATCCGCTGGGTCCCGCCCGTGCCCGGGAGCACTCCCAGGCTCACCTCGGGCAGGCCGATCTTGCCGGCCTCCTTCCGCGCGATGCGGATGTCGGCCGCCATCGCGATCTCGAGACCGCCGCCCACCGTGTGGCCGTTGAGGGCCGCGATGACCAGCTTGGGTGTCTGCTCGAGGCGGCTCAACATCTCGTTGGCGTGGAGGCAGAAGTAGTACTTGAACTGCGGCGTGACCGTGTTCAGCATGCGGATGTTCGCGCCCGCCGAAAAGAACTTGTTGCCGGCGCCACGCAGGACGATCACGGAGACCGTGTCGTCGAACCGCGCCTGCAGGATCGCGTCGTCCAGCTGGCGGTTCATCTCGTAGGTGTAGGTGTTGGCCGGTGGATCGTCCATCTCGATGATCGCAATGCCGTCCTGCGTCCGGTAATTCACCAGTCGCCGGGTCGCCGTTTCCTTCTCCAAGGTCGCAGTCATTTCAGCGAGACCTCCACAGAATAGCCGTTCAGGAACAGCCGGGTGATCGAATCGGCGAGCTCCGTCGCGTTGACGGGGCCCTTGGGGTCGTACCAGGTGTACATCCAGTTCATCATGCCGAAGAGCGCCAACGCGGCGACGTGCCGGTTCACGTGCTCGCCGGAGCCCTGGCCGTCGAGCTCCGCGAGCAGCTTGAGGAGAAGTTCTACGTAGGCGCGCTTGAGCCGCCGTACCTCCGTGAGCGCCGCGCCGGAGAGCGACTCCGCCTCGTGCGCGAGCACCTTCATTTCCGCCATGTGGGTGGCGAAAAACGTCACGTGATGCCGAATGAAGGCCGCCAGCCGCTCTTCGGCAGATGGCTGACCGCTGATGGCTTCCCGCGCGCCCTGGTGCACCCGCTCGAAGCAGCTCTTTTGGACTTGGAAAAGCAGGTCCTCTTTGCCCTTCACGTAGTAGTAGATTCCGGCGAGGCTCACCCCCGAGGCGCGCGCCAGATCCCGCATGGAGGTGCGGTCATAGCCGTTGGCCGCGAAGACGCGGGCCGCGACGGCGAGCAGGTTTTCCCGGCGGTGGTCGAAACTGGTCATCGGCACCAGGGTTGATTTTTCGAACGAGCGTTCGAAGGCGAAGTATCGCGCGGCCACCAGTCTCGCGCAAGGGCTGCTCGTCGCGCATCTTGATGGTGCGGACTTCACCTTGACGGAGGTGTCCCTGAGCGCCCAACCTGCGCCCGTACTCCAGGCCGGCTTCTCCCCCCGCATTGGCCTGCTCCTGGTCGTTCTCGCCGTGGCCACGGTGATCCTGTATGGCGTGTCCTTCCCGTCGGAGCCCGACCTCGATCCCTTTGACATCACGAAAGAGGTGGCGTTCTTCCTCGCCGTTCTCATCCTGTACCGGTACATGGCGCGGGCCGGGTTCTCACTGCTCGACGTCGGCTTTTTACTGTTTCTGCAGTCGCTATGGATGGAAGTGGTGGACGAATTCACCGCGGAGCCGCGCTGGATGGGCACCGCTGTTCCAGCGCCTATCGGCATCACGGGCATCGTAGTCCTCGCCGTGGCGGCGCGCATCGGGCGGAAACGCCGGGAGGAAAAGGAAGCCCGTCACGCCGAGTCGGAGGAGGCCCTGCGCAAGAGCCACAGCACCCTCCAGGCCGTAATCGAGGGGACGCCCGATCCGGTCTGGGTGAAGGATCTGGAGGGGGCGTACCTGCTGGCGAATGCGGCGTGTATTCGCGCGATTGGTCGGCCGCTGACGGACATCATCGGCAACCGCGACGAAGACCTCCTTCCGGCGGACGCCGCGGCCCGCAGCAACGAGTCCGACCGGGACGCTCTGGCGAGCGGGGGCACGATCCGTTTCGAAGATACCGTGACCATCGGCGGAGAGTTGCGCACGTTCCTCGTCAGCAAGGGCGTCGTTCGCGACACCCTCGGCAATGCCGTCGGCATCCTCTGCATCGCGCGCGACATCACCGACCGGAAGGCGGTCGAGGACCAGCTGGCCCACCAGGCGAGCCACGACATGCTCACCGGGCTGCCGAATCGCGCCCTCTTCCTGGAGCGGCTCGAGCGGGCGTTGACGCGCGCCCGGCGCCAGCCGGGGCACGTCTTCGGCGTGCTCTTCCTCGACATCGACCGCTTCAAGGACGTCAACGACCGGTACGGCCACGCCGTCGGTGACGAGTTGCTGGTGAACTTCACCCGGGCGCTGAACCACTGGCTGCGGCCAGGAGATGTGATCGCCCGGTTGAGCGGTGACGAGTTCACGGTGCTCCTGCCGGACATCGCGGGGTTGGACGATGCGGTACACGTGGCAGAGCGCATCAGGCAGGGGCTTCGGGCGCCTCTTCAGCTGCGCGATGAGGCCGTGGCCACCACGGTCAGCATCGGGGTGGCGCTCAGCTCGCCCGCGTATGAGCGCGCCGAGGACCTCGTGCGCGATGCCGACAGCGCTATGTATCGCGCCAAGCAGATGGGCCGTGACCGGCACGCCGTGTACGCGGACGAACCCACCGCTCCGGTCACGACCGGAGCCGGACGCTCCAGCGCCTTAACAGGCGACGCCGGGCAGCGTCCAATTCCTTGACGATGAAAGCACTGGCGGCGGCCGCCGAGACGGATGGCGACCTGATCGCCCGCTATCTGGCGGGCGACGAGCGCGCGGCGGCGGAGCTGGTGCACCGGCACGCCGCGCCGCTGGCACGCTTTCTGGCGGTGCAGGGCGCCCCGGAGGAAGAGCTGGAGGACGTCGTCCAGGACGCCTTCTTCAAGGCCTTCCGGGGTCTCCGGTTGTTCCGCGGTGGGGCGAGCTTCCGGACGTGGCTGCTCACGATCGGGAGCAACCTGCTCAAGGACCGGCGCCGGCAGTGGAAGCGCCGCCAGGTCATCGAGCTGACCCCCGACGTGCGCGACCCGGCGGGCACGCCGGAGGGGGAGGCGGACGCGACGTGGACGGCCGAAAAGCTCCAGGAGGGGATCGCGGCGCTGGCGCGGCTGCAGCGAGAGGTGTTCCTCCTCCGGGCACAGCAGGGTCTAGAGTACCCGGAGATCGCAAGGGGGCTCGGGATCAGTGAAGGGGCGGCGCGGGTGCACTATCACCACGCGGTGAAGAGGTTGAAGTCATGGATCCAATAAACGAGCTGCCCGTGGGGCTGTCGAAGGCGCTCGCGGAGCTGGACGCGAAAGCCCAGCAGAGCGCCGCGCGCGTGGATGCCGAACGGGTAGCGTCACGCGTGCTCGCCCGGCTGAACCAGGAGCCGGAGGCGAACGCGACTTTGTTGGGACGCGTGCTGGCGGCCCCCCGCTCGCTGCGCGTTGCCGCAGCGGCGGCGCTGGTGATCGTGGCGGGAACGGTGACGATGCTGGGCGTGCGGAGCGCCGGGTATTCGGCGCGGGGGGGCATCGCGGTCTCGGGCGTGGACTCGCTCGACCAGCGGGAGGCGGAGGCGGTCCTGGAGGCGGTGGACGCGATTCATCCGGTTAACGCCTCGGTCCCGCGAGCGTCTGCTCTGTCGGTTGACGATCTGTCGGAACAGGAGCTGCGAGCCCTGCTGCAGGCGATGCAGTCGAAAGAAGGAGCCATATGAAGCACGTCGTACATCGCGCCGTTTCCGCCGTCACGCTCATGCTGGCCGCTGGCACGGCGCTCGCGCAAAACCCACCGCGGCACCCGCCGGCGGTCCAGCCGCCGCATGACACCGCGGCGATGCAGCCCGGACCGGACTGGCAGCCGGGGATGGGGATGCGGATGCAGGGTCCGCCGGACCGCGGGCGTCTCCAGCAGGAGATCCAAGAGCGCTTTGCGCGCCGGGTGCAGATCGAGCTGGGGCTGAACGACCAGCAGATGGAGCGACTGCGGCAGGCGAGCCGTGCCAACGAGGATCGGCACCGGGACCTGGGGCGGCGCGAGGCGGACCTGCACCGCGCGGTAATGGGCCAGCTCCAGCCGGGCGTCGCGGCGAACCAGGACAGCGTTGCGCGGCTGCTCGACGCCATCGCCGCGAACCGCGTGGCGCGCGCCCAGCTCGAGCAGCAGGAGCTACGGGAGCTGGCGCAGTTCCTGACGCCGGTACAGCGCGCGCGGCTGCTCCTGATGCGGCGGGCGTTCAAAGACCAGGTGGAGGAGATCCGGGAGCGCTTCCGTCCCGAGCGGATGCGCATGCGCGACCGCGGCCAGCCGATGCCGGGTGCGGGCGAGCCGCGCCCCTGGCGCGAGTAGGAGCGGTCTTAGGTCTTGGGTCTTAGGTCTTTGGTGTGCTGCAGCAAACCCCCGGCCGCGCGCCGGGGGTCTTCGCTTTTGCGGGAGGCTGGCGCTAGCTTCGGGACGTATGCATCGGCGTACTTCCCTGTCGCGGCTCGCGCTGGTCGCTCTGGCGCTGGCGGGGCTGGCCCCGTCGCTCGCTCGGCGGCTTCGGTCCCAGTCGGCTCGTACGGTCTACCGCGTGCCGGTAACCGGGACGATCGAGCACGGCCTCGCGCCCTTCGTGGCCCGCAGCCTGCGGGAAGCCGATCGCGAGGGCGCCCGGGCGGTGATCCTCGACATGGATACCCCTGGCGGGCGCGTGGACGCGGCCGAGCAGATCACGGACGCGATCCGGGACGCGCGGGTGCCGGTCTACACGTTCGTCAACCGCCGGGCCTTCAGCGCCGGCGCGATGATCGCCCTGGCCAGCGATTCCATCTTCATGCGCCCCGGCTCGGTCATCGGTGCGGCGACGCCCGTCTCGGGCGAGACCGGCGAAAAGCTGCCGGAGAAGTACGTGAGCGCTATGCGGGCCGAGTTCCGCGCCCTCGCCGAGGAGCGGGGCATCGACCCGCGGATCGCCGAGGGGATGGTGGACGACCAGATCGAGATCCCAGGTATCAAGCCCAAGGGCCAGCTCCTAACGCTCTCGACGTCGGAGGCGGTCAACCTGCGCGTCGCCGTGGCGGAGGTCGCCGACCTCGATGCGCTGCTCATACGGCTCGACCTTCGGGACGGGGCGGTCGTGGCGATGCGGCCCAACTGGGCCGAAGCCGTCGTACGGTTCCTCTCGAACCCGCTCATCGCTTCGCTGCTGCTCACGCTCGGCGGCCTCGGGCTCGTGATCGAGCTCAAGACGCCGCAGTTCGGCCTCGCCGGGCTGGCGGGACTCGCCTGTCTCGCCCTGTTCTTCGGGAGCCACTGGATCATCGGCCTCGCGGGGTGGGGCGAAGTGCTGCTCGTCGGCCTCGGCCTGGTCGGGATCCTCGTCGAGATCTTCCTCATCCCGGGCTTCGGGGTGGCGGGGATCGCGGGCCTCGGCGTTCTCGGCGCGGGCCTTTTCCTGTCGCTGATCGGGTCGTACCCCACGACGGCGGACATCGGGCAGGCGGTGGGAGGCGTCGCTATCGGGCTCGTGATCGTCGGCGCCATCGGGGTGGCCTTCCTGCGGCACCTGCCGGCGAGCAAGCGGTTGGCGGGTATTCTGCACCTCGGCTCCGCGCAGAGCGCCGAGGGCTACGTGTCGGCGCCCGCCCGCATCGATCTGGTGGGCAAGTCGGGCGTCTCCCTGTCGGAGCTACGGCCCGTGGGCGTCGCTGAGATCGAGGGCGAGCGCGTGGATGTGACGACCGAGGGGGAGTTCCTCAACTCGGGCACGCCGATCACCGTCGTTCGCGCCGAGGGGATGCGCGTCGTGGTGCGTCCCGCGCCGAAGCTGCCGGCCTAACTCAACCTTCTTTTCTCGGAGCCAGCAATGGACAACCTCGGCGGACCGATCCTCCTGGTCTTCGTCGTTGCGGCGATCGTCCTGATCTCGGTGTTCTTCCATTTCGTCCCGATCGGACTGTGGATCACCGCGGCGGCCTCCGGCGTGTGGGTGAAGTTCGGGACGCTCTTCGGTATGCGGTTCCGGAAAGTGGATCCCAAAAAGATCGTCTACCCGATGATCCAGGCGACCAAGGCCGGGCTTTCGCTCAACATCAACGAGCTCGAGTCGCTCTACCTGTCCCAGGGTAACGTGGACCGCGTCGTGGCGGCGCTCGTCTCGGCGGACAAGGCGGGGATCGGGCTCACCTTCAAGCAGGCCTCCGCCATCGACCTCGCGGGGCGCGACGTACTCGAGGCGGTGCAGGTGAGCGTGAACCCGAAGGTCATTCAGACGCCCAAGGTCGCGGCGATGGCGAAGGACGGCATCCAGCTCCTCGCGCTAGCGCGGGTGACGATCCGCGCCAACATCACCCGCCTGGTGGGCGGCGCGGGCGAGGAGACGATCCTGGCGCGGGTGGGGGAGGGCATCGTTTCGACGATCGGCTCCGCGGAGTCGCACAAGAAGGTACTGGAGAACCCCGACCTCATCTCCAAGACGGTGCTCGCCAAGGGGCTCGACAGCGGGACGGCGTTCGAGATCCTGTCCATCGACATCGCCGACGTGGACGTCGGGAAGAATATCGGGGCCGAGCTGCAGACCGATCAAGCCGAGGCCGACAAGCGGATCGCACAGGCCAAGGCGGAGGAGCGGCGCGCGCTGGCGGTAGCGGTGGAGCAGGAGCAGAAAGCGCGGGTGCAGGAGATGCGCGCGAAGGTGGTCGAGGCGGAGGCGCAGATCCCGCTCGCCATCGCCGAGGCGTTCCGCGAGGGGAACCTCGGCGTCATGGACTACGCGCGGTACCGGAACGTGCAGGCGGACACTTCGATGCGCGCCGCGATCGCGGGCGAGTCCGCCGGCAGCGATACGGTGACTGAGGCCGGCCGTTAGCCGGTAACCGGTTGCGTTAGAGAGGTGGGTGCCATGCTCCAGGCGGAGTTCGACTTCTGGCCCATTGTGGTGCTGTGGATCCTGGTGGTCCTCTTGGGCAGGAAGAAGAGGCCGGCGCATCCGCCTGCGTCGTCGGAAAAGCCGGCGATCGAGCCTCCGAGCGCGGTGATGGGCGAGCTCAGCAGGGCGCTCCAGGAGCTCAAGCAGGCGGAGGATCTGGCGCGAAAGAAGGAGAGCGCGCGGCCGGTGACAGGCGGCGCGTCGAAGGCGCAGGCATACCTGGAGCATCGCAAGCAGCAGGCCCGGGGGAAGGTGTTCCTGCCGCAAGGAAAGCAGCCGCGCCCGGCCAAGGCGAAGCACCCCTCGGTCGCCTTCGAGGATGATGATGCCGACAAGTCGTCGGAGGCGATGGACGTCGAGGTCCGCGACTACGACGAGGAGGCCGACCGGATCGTCCAGGCACGGCGCAAGCTGGCCGACCGCGGCGAGCGGGCGCAGATCTCGCTCGAAGAGCTGAGCCCGCAGCAGGCAGCGCGCCGGGGGGCAGTTCAGGAGGGCAGGGCGATCGGGGGAGCGGCCGAGCATGCCGAGTGGCATGCCAGACAGGCGTCGGAGGCGCAGGCGCGCGGGGACACAGAGGAAGGGCCGCGTCGGGGACGGCTCGCTCGCTTCGCCGACGGCTCGATGCGCGGGGCGCTGGTTTTGAGCGAGATACTAGGGAGGCCGAGGGGCGAGCGGTCTTAGGTCTTGGGTCTTAGGTCTTGGAAGCGGCGGGGGTTAGATTGGTGAGCGCGGCCGTCGTCCCCTTGACTACTTGGCTAAGACCCAAGACCTAAGACCCAAGACCACCTCTTCCGGCCCGAGTGGTGAAATGGCAGACACGCGGGACTCAAAATCCCGTGCCGGCGACGGCGTGAGAGTTCGAATCTCTCCTCGGGCATGACATGTTCAACCACGAGATCTTCGCGGTCTCCTTCGCGCGTACGATAGACCTGCTGCGGACCGGGGCCCCGGTCGAGCAGCAGAAGTCGTCCCTGCGTGCCGTCTACGCGCTGACCTCGCTTGCCTCCGCCATGGTGCGCGTCTATCAGGACATGCTCACCGTGGACGACGTCGGGATCCCCGACTCGCTTCCGTTCGTCCCAAGGCTCATCCAGCAAATGCGGGACCACCAGGTGGCCGAGGTGGCGATCGCCAAGGGCGCCACGCCGACCGAGCTGCTGGCCCTGATCCGCGGGCTGGCGGCCGAACCCTCCCCGGAAGGTGGCGTGCTGGATCTCAAGAAGCGGCTGCGCGATGTGCGCTCAACCGCGATCATGGTGATCCCGCTGCAGCCCGAAGAAAGCGACACCGGCCGCCGCGGCCCCAGCGTCACGCAGGCCTTCGAGGCGGCGGCGATCGAGGAAGCCATGACGGCCGCCGATTCGGCGTCGGTGGAGCCGCCCCAGCCGCCTGGCCCGCGCCTGTCCTTCGAGTTCCCGGCGGAGTTGCCTGCGGCGATGCCCAGCATCGAGTTCGCGATGGATGAGCCCGCCGAGCCGGAGCTCGCCGCCGCGGAGCCTCCGGCGGCGACTCCGCTCGAAGGGCTTTCCGCTGCGGCGGAGATGCTCGCGGCGCCGCCGGCCGGTGCGCCAGCTCCGCGCCAGCTCGAACCGAGTGTCGAGCAACTGGAGCCGCAGGTAATCTCTGCTGAGACGCCGCTCGGCCAAGCGCTGGCGCACGTGGCGCGCGACCCCTATGGCACTACCATTCTCGATCGCTTGACCGACCTCTCGGACCAGATCCAGCTCGCGCTGCGTGAGGACAAAATCCAGGCGGCCCTGCATGCTATGTCCGCGGTGATTGCGTGGGAGCCGGAGGCGCCCGCGGGAAGCCCGCGCAACAGCTACGCGATCGTGTTGCGCCGCATGCTCACGCGCGAGGTCCTGGCCCAGGTCGCGCAGTTTGTCGCGGACGCCCGGCTCGGCCCCGAGGCGACGAAGGTCATGCAGCGCGGCCGGTCGGATGCGGCCGAAGTGCTGCTCGGCCTTCTCGCGACCGCCGAGACGATGAAGGAGCGCAAGGCGTATATGACGGCGCTGCGGGAGATGCCGGATGGCCTTTCCCATATTGTCCACATGCTCGAGCACACCCAGTGGTTCGTGGTGCGGAACGTTGCCGACCTGATGGGAGAGCAGCGCGTCGAGGAGGCCGTGCCGGATCTCGGCAGGTGTCTCACCCACAGCGACCCACGGGTGCGGCGCGCAGCGGCGGTGGCGCTCGCCAAGATCGGCTCGGCCGCGACCGTGGAGCCGCTCCGTCGCGTCTTGAAGGAAGGCGATCGCGAGCTGCGCGCGCTCATCGCCGGCAGCATCGGGGGCCACAAGTCGCGCGCCTTGGCGATGCCGCTGGTGGCGCTGGCCGAGCAGGAGCAGGACGTGGATGTGCTGCGCGAGTACTACCGTGCGCTGGGGCGCATCGGCACGCCCGACGCCGTGCAGGCGCTCGCCAAGGCCGCGCAGCCGGGCGGGCGGCTGCTCGGGCGGCGGCCGTCGGGTCCCCGGGTCGCGGCCGTGGATGGCCTCCGGATCGCGGGCGGGCAGGCCGCGGCAGCGGCGCTCCAGGGTCTGGCGGCCGACGGAGACAAGGCGGTCCGCGAACTGGCCCGACGTGCGCTGGAGGAACTCAAGACGCGGGACGCGACGATCACCGCGTAGCGCCGGTGCGGCCATTGCGGCCCCGGCTCGCCAACGGCAGTATTGGGCAGGCGCAACGCCTTCCCGACCTTGGGGTTGTGACCTGAGTCGCAGCAGGAGTTGGCGCCGCAGGCGATTCTTTTAGTCAGCAGTCCATCGCGAAGCGATCCCTCACCCGCGAGGCGCCCGGTTCTGAGACGCTCGTTCGTCGTCCGGACTCTCGGCCTTGCTGCGCTGTTTTTCCTGGCCAGCTGTCTCAAGGACAGCACCGGCCCGCGGGAAGCGCGCCTGGCGCGCCTGGCCCTGGCGCCTGTCTTCGAGCGTCGTGCCCTCCTGGTGGTGGACTTCGACCGTGTCCATGTGCGGTTGGTGCGTCCGGGCACCAACGAGACGGTCTTCGAAACCACGGTCACTTTCCCGCCCGGCCAGGACACCGTAGCGCTGCAGGTGACCGTCCCGGTGCAGGGGAACACCGAGCAGTTCGCCCTCACGATGGACTTCGTCAACGCGCAAAACGACACGGTGTTCAAGACCGGGCCCGACACCATCGCGGTGTTGCCGGGTGCGATCTCGCGCCCGCTGGAGCCCGCGGCCCGGTACACCGGCGTCGGCGCCAACGCGGCCTCGATCCGCATCGACTCGTCGGCCAGGGG
>JACORV010000088.1 GCA_016179225.1 Gemmatimonadota bacterium
GACCAGCTCGCGCCGGACGCGCGCGAGCGCCTTAGACGCGGTGTCCCGCACCCGGCCGTCGGGCTCGACGGCTTTCGCGAGGTCGCGCTCCAGCTCCACGGGCAGCAGGGGCGCGGCGAGGCCGGCGACCGCCTCGGCATCCCGCTGCACGCGACGCAGCTTGAGCCCGACCAATCGGGACGCTTCCAGCACCCGCGCGACCGCCGCGAGCTCCGTGCCTTCGAGCACGGCGCCTTCCAGGCGCAGGCGCCCCAGCGCGGGGGCGATGTCGGGGAACGCTTCGGGCTCGAGGTCGTCGCCGGCCTCGAGGCGGGCGGCGTACTGGCTCACCCGCGCGAGCTCGCGGTCGATCCAAACTGGGTCGAAACTGGGGGTGAGAGAGCGAACCCGCTCCGCGCCGAGCGGGGTTACGGCGTACTGCGAGAGTTGGTCGAGCGCGGCGGGGAACTCGAGCGCGGCGAGAGCCGTGTCCGCGAAGGCCCCGGTCATCCTATCCGGCCAGCTCTTCGCGGGCGATCTGAAGGGCGAGCTCGATTTCGCGGTTCTTGATGTCCGAGAGGAGAGTGGAGTAGAGAAGCGTCCGAGCGTTGTCGCGGTCTTTGCGCGCCGCATTCAGCGCGGCGCGGAGCTGCTCGACGAGCGTGCTACTCACTCCTGTTGCGGCGGCTCTTTCGGCGGGCGGCGTTCATCTTCCGCTTGCGGCGTTCGCTGGGCTTCTCGTAGTGCCGGTGCTTCCTCAGGTCGGACAGGATGCCCGCCTTCTCGCACTTTTTCTTGAAGCGCTTCAGCGCCCGCTCGAAGTTCTCATCCTCGTGGATGATGACTTCCGGCATTCAGTACCTCGAGTTGAAGACCTAAACCAGGCAGCCGGAAAAACTTAACCGGCCGCGCCCCGGGTCACAAGTGAAGCCGGGAGCCGTGAGCCGGGAGCCGGGAGCCGTAACCTGGGTGCAGCCGCAGCTGCCCCCCGCACAAATTGTCCGGCTCCCGGCTCCCTATCCCGGCGGCCACTTCATTCTCCGCCCACCCAGCACGTGCAGGTGGAGATGCGGCACCGTCTGCCCGCCGTGGTTGCCCACGTTGAGCACGACCCGGTACCCGCCGTGGTCGATCATCACCTTCCGGGCCACCTCCTTGGCGAGCATCATCAGCGCCCCGAGCAGCTCCACGTCGGTCCAGTCGTTCAGCGAGTCGACATGCTTCACCGGGATGATGAGGACGTGATCGGGAGCCTGCGGGTTGACGTCACGGATGGCCACCGCGTCCGGCGTCCGGATGACCACGTCCGCCTTCGATTCGCCCTTGGCGATCTTGCAGAAGATGCAGTCGGTCATGAGAAGGCCGGTGTTAGGTGTTAGGTGCTAGGTGCTCGGGGCCCAGTTTCGAGCCGCGGCAGGGGCCGAGGGGGAATAACACCCGTCACGACGATTCGCTACCCCTGACCCGCGCAGCCGCCGTCAGGGCCAGCGCCGCGAGGGCAGCGGTGTCAAAGCGCAGCGTCGCGCGACCGAGCGCGACCGGCCTGAACTGCGCGGCCTTGAGCGCCGCCAGCTCCGCCGCCGTGAAGCCGCCCTCGGGCCCGACGGCCCAGCAGACCGCCTCGCCTTCCCGGACGGATGGCATCGCCGGGCCCTCGGCGTCGGCCACGAAGCGAGTCGTGACCGCGCCGACGCCGCGCGCCGCCTCGCTGAGCGCGACCGGCGAAACCACGGCGGGCATCCAGGCCGCGCCGCACTGCTTGAGCGCTTCACGGGCGCGTCGCACCGCCTTCTCCACGTGGACGGCCTGGAAGCGGGAGGCGACCTGCTGCGAGCGCTCCGTCGCGAGCGGCACCACGCGGGTCGCGCCCAGCTCCGTCGCCTTCTCGACCAGGTTGAGGAAGCGGTCGCGGTCGCCCGAGCCGACGAGCAGCTCGGTGACCGGCGGCGCCGGCACCACCGTGGCGGCCATCACGCGCGCCGCCACGACGTCACGGTCGAGCGCGAGCCGCGCGGTCGCCACGCCGCCTCGCCCGTCGATGAGCCGTATCGGCGCGCCGTCGCCGACCCGCCGGACCCGGAGATGGTGGGCCTCCTCGTCGTCCAGAATCACCACGCCGCCCGCCTGGAACGGCCCTCGCGCGAACGCGATCGCGGCGGGCGCGGCGACCGGAGCGGTGCGCGTGCTCACGCGCCCAGCGCCTCCTTCATCCGGTCCCAGAAGGAGCGCCCGTCACGGCTCGCCGGCGGCTCGCCCTCGTGCCGCGCGAGGTCGCGGAAGATGCGCTCCGTCTCCGGCGTGAGACGCTCGGGCGTCCAGATCCCGACGCGCACGTGCAGGTCGCCCTTCGACGCCGAGCCGAGGTGCGGCAGCCCGCGGCCCTTGAGGCGCAGGATCGTCCCGGCCTGCGTGCCCGAGCTCACCTTGACCTTCTCATCGCCATAGGGCGTGGGGATGACGACCTCAGCGCCGAGCGCGGACTGGCTGAAGGACAGCGGGAGGTCGTAGACGAGGTCGTCGCCGTGACGCTGGAAGCGCGGATCCTCCTCGACCTCCAGCATCACGATCAGGTCACCGGCGGGGCCGCCGCGCGGTCCCGCGTGCCCCTGGCCGCGCAGCGTGATGTAGTTCTCGGAAGAGACGCCCGGCGGCACGTCCACGTTCACCGTGCGGTCCACCCGCGTGCGGCCGTCACCGCGGCAGATGTGGCACGTCTCCGCGACGATCCGGCCCTCGCCGGCGCACGTCGGGCACGGGCCCACCGTCACGAACTGGCCGAACACCGACCGCTGCGCGCGCCGCACCTGACCCGCGCCGCCGCAGGTGCCGCAGGTCGTGGGCCGGGTCCCGGGCTTCGCGCCCGAGCCGCCGCAGGTCTCGCAGGGCACCAGCACCTTGTAGCGCAGCGTCTTCTTGGTGCCGCGCGCCACGTCGTCCAGCGTCAACGACACGCCCGCCCGGAGGTCGTTGCCCCGCCGCTCGGACGGACCGCTACGCCGCCCGCCGCCGAACAGCTCCTCGAAGCCGCTGAATCCGCCGAAGTCGCGCATGAAGATGTTGAGCGCCTCGGAGAGATCGAACGCGTGGAAGCCCTGCGCCTGCCCAGCGCGGCCCCTGAGCCCGGCCTCGCCGTAGCGGTCGTAGATGCCGCGCTTCTGGGGATCGCGCAGCACCTCGTACGCCTCGGTGATCTCCTTGAAGCGCGCCTCGGCCTCCTTGTCCCCGTTGTTGCGGTCGGGGTGGTACAGCATCGCGAGCTTGCGGTAGGCGCGCTTGATCGCCGCCTCGTCGGCGTCGCGGGGCACTTCGAGGACGGCGTAGTAGTCGGTCATCGCAACAGATCACTCACCATCTTGGAGGTGTGCTCGACCAGCGCGACGACCTTGTCGTAGGGCATGCGCGTGGGACCGAGGACGCCGATCACCCCCTGCAGCGAGCCCGCCCGGTAGGGCGAGGTGACGAGCGTCAGGTTGGAGAGGCTCCGGTTCTCGTTCTCGCCGCCGATCGTGATCGTGAGGCCGATGGCGTTGGCGCGCTGGCCCAGGACCTCGCGCAGCACGTCGCGCTGCTCGGTCAACGCGATCAGCTGGCGCATCTTCGGCCCGCTCTGGAACTCGGGCTGGTCGGCGAGCACCGAGGTGTGCCCGAGAACGACGTCGCCCGCCTCGCCCGAGGGCAGGTCGAAGATCTGCTCGCCCGTCGCGAGGAAGATGTCGAGCAGCTCGCTCTCGGCCCGCGTCGCGGCGCTGTCGCGCAGCCGGTCGGCCAGCGTCCGCCGGATCTCGCCCAGCGTGAGGCCCGCCAGCCGGTCGTTCAGCACCAGCGCGATCTGCACCACCGCCTCCGGATGCAGCGTCCCCGGCACCTCCACGAAGATCGTGCGCACCAGGCCGCTCTTGAGCGCGAACACGAGGAGGAGGCGGTCGCTCGAGACGGTGACGAGGTCGAGCCGTTCCAGCACCGAGTTGTCGAATGAGGGCGCCACGGCGACCCCCAGCTCCTGCGTCAGCACGCCGAGCACCTCCGCCGCGCGGCGCAGGATGGCGTGCACCGCGGATCCCTCGGCGGTCAGGCCCTCACGGATGGCCTCCCGCTCGTGCCGCGACGGGCGCGGCAGCCGCATGAGCGCGTCCACGTAGAGGCGATAGGCGCGATCGGTCGGGACCCGGCCGGCCGAGGTGTGCGGATGGAAGAGATAGCCCTTCTCTTCCAGATCGCTCATCGCGTTCCGGATCGTCGCCGCGGACACGCCCAGGCCGAAGCGCTTGGCGATGACCCGGCTTCCCACCGGCTCGGCCGTCTCGACGTAGCTCTGGACGACGGCCTCCAGCACCCTTCGCTCTCGATCGGTCAGCATGTCCGGCGACATAGGCAACCCAAAGTCCGAGCGCAATTTAGATGGACGCCACGAGGGCGTCCAGGCGCAGCCAGCCCTGTGGCGTGAGGCGGACTCTCCGTGGCGCCGGGTCGGCGGGCACTGTCGGGCTCGGTCGGTCGGACGGCACGTCGCCTCGCGCCGGGTCGGCGGGTGCTGTCGGGCTCGGTCGGTCGGACGGCACGTCTCCTCGCGCCGGGTCGGCGGGCGCTGTCGGGCTCGGTCGGTCGGACGGCACGCACGGCGCCCGACCTCGCCCGACAGCACCCGCCTCCCCGGCACTCAACCATGCCGCCCAGCCGCTCGCGACCCATCGCCCGATCTGTTCCGCGAGAGCCTCCGTGACCTCGATCCCCTCACTCGTACGCAGGCCGAGGTAGAGCTGTTCCAGGCGCCGCTGCGGCGCGCTGAGGATCTCCCGCCCCGCCACGGGGCTCTGGCCCTGCTCCAGCAACTCGCGCCACCTGGCGTAGGCCGCCTCGTTCCACCAGCGCGACGTCCCGTCGAAGCTGTGCGCCGAGGGCCCGAAGCCCATGTAGGGCGCCAGCCGCCAGTATGCGCGGTTGTGCACTGCCTCCTTCCCGGGCCGCGCGGCGTTCGAGACCTCGTAGAACCGGTACCCCGCGGTCTCGAGCGTCCCGTGCGCCTGCAGGTAGTCCTCCTCGTAGCGGCCCTCCGGCGCCGCGCTGCACGCGCCGCGCTCCACCTGACGGGCCAGTGCCGTGCCCGGCTCGATGGTGAGCCCGTAGAGCGAGATGTGGTCGGGCTCGCAGGCGATCGCGGCCGCGAGGTCGCGCGCGAAGTCGCGGCCAAGCGACTCGGGGAGGGCGAAGATGAGGTCGAGGGAGAGGTTTCGGATGCCGGCCGCGCGAGCGGTGCCCACCGCCCGCCCGATCGCCCCCGAGTCATGGGTGCGGTGCATCCAGGCGAGCACCCGATCGTCGAACGACTGCGCCCCGATGGAGAGTCGCGTCACGTCCGCCGCCGCCCATGCGCGCGCAGCTTCGGCGGTCACGTCGTCCGGGTTCGCCTCCACCGTGAACTCCACGACTTCCCTACCCACGCCCAGCAGCGATGCGATCTCGGCGATGCCGGCGCCACCGAGCAGCGAGGGCGTACCGCCCCCGAGATACAGGGTCTCCGGCGCCGCAGGACGACCGGCACGCTCGATCTCGCGCCCGAGCGCCCGCAGGTACTCGTCCGCGGGCACGCGACGCCGCACGGCGATGCTGAAGTCGCAGTACGTGCAGCGTCGCGCGCAGAAGGGAACGTGGACGTAGACGTGCGTGGCGTTCACGACGCCAGGGCGAAATGCTTGCCCGGAAGTTGCCGTATCAGCCCCTGGAGCTCCAGCGAAGAAAGCGCCGCCAGGAGAAGGCCCGCGTCGAGCTGCGTGCACTGGGCGATGCGATCCACGTGCACCGGCTGTGGCGTGATCACGTCGAAGACCGTCGCCTCGGCGCCGGATAGCTCGGCGCGCGCGACCTCGGCGCCCGGCGCGCCCATCCCGGTGGCCGAGCCGTCCGGGGCCGCGCCGGTCCAGGCGATCTTGTATTCGGCGAGTAGATCGCGCGGCGAGAGGTACACGCTCGCCCCCTGGTGGAGCAGGAGGTTCGGCCCCTCGGCGACCAGCTCGTCGATCCGGCCGGGGACCGCGAAGATCGGCTTCTCCAGGCTCTGCATCCACCACACCGTGTTGCTGGTGCCGCCCTTCGCGCGTCCCTCGACAACGAGCAGGCACTTCGCGAGACCCGCGATAAGCCGGTTGCGCGTCGGAAACGTGAACCGGCTGGGCCGGACGCCCGCCTCATACTCCGAGATGAGGCAACCCTGC
>JACORV010000093.1 GCA_016179225.1 Gemmatimonadota bacterium
ATCAAGGCGAACATCAAGCTGGAGAGCGCGGCGAAGGCGTCGGTGGCCGACTCGAAGAAGGTGGTGGAGATCTGCACCCAATACGCGCAGAAGGGGATGTTCAACATCTTCATCACCGTCTTCTTCGCGACCCTCGCCTTCGCCTTCATCGAGCCGTACTTCTTCATTGGCTACCTGGTGTCCATCGCGCTGTTCGGCCTCTTCCAGGCCATCTTCATGGCCAACGCCGGCGCCGCGTGGGACAACGCCAAGAAGATCGTGGAGACCGAGCTTCATGCGAAGGGCACCGAGCTGCACGCGGCGACGGTGGTGGGCGACACGGTGGGCGACCCGTTCAAGGACACCAGCTCGGTGGCGCTGAACCCGATCATCAAGTTCACCACGCTCTTTGGACTGCTGGCCGTGGAGCTGGCCGTGTCGCTGACGGCCGAGCGCGGGGCTATGATGACCCACGTCCTCGCGGCGATCTTCCTCGCCGTCTCGATGACGTTCGTGTGGCGCTCGTTCTACCGCATGCGCATCGAGGGTTCCGCGGCGCCCTGACGACCGAGCGGCACGACACCACCCGGGACGACGACCGTGCCGTGACCGAGGCGGGAGACCTCGGCCGGCGGGCGGCGGTGTCCGGCGTCGTGGCGCTCCTCGTGCTGGTCGGCTCGCTGCCCATGCTCGCCTCGCGCGCCACCGGCGATGCGGAGCTGCTGGTGTGGCTCCTGGCTCCGGTGAGCCGCGTGGCGCGGGATGCGATGCCCTGGCTGTTCGGGCTACCGGTACCCTCGCTCAAGGTCGGCCTCTTCGTGCTGTCGCTGCCGGCCGTGCTGTGGGCGGGGCGGCCGCTCTTCGCGGGGGCGTGGCGCAGTGTCCAGCGCCGGGAAGCCGACGCGATGACGCTGCTTGGCGTGGGAGCCGCCGCGGCGATGCTGACCTCGACGGGGGCGGCGCTCGCACCGGGGCTCCTCGCGCGGGCGGGGATCGTCGCGGACGCCGCCTTCGAGACTGCGACGGGGATCGTCACGCTCGGCCTCGTGGCGCGCCTCGTCGAGGTGCGCGCCCTGGCGCGGATCGGACGCATCGGCGCGCGGGCGCGGGCGAGCGAAGGCCCCGCGCCGCACTTCGCTGAGCGGCTGGGCGGCGCGCTGGCGCCGGTCGCGCTCGGCGTGGCCATCGCCGTTTTCGGGCTCTGGTTGGCGGTCGGCCCCGAGCCCGCGGGCGTGTTCGCGACGGCGGGTTTCGTGACCGTGCTGGTCGTGACGTGCCCCGCGGCACTCGGTCTCGGAGCACCTACCGCAATCCGGGTGGGGGCGGGCCACGGTGCCGAGTGCGGTGTCTTCGTGAAGGGCGGCGACTCCCTGGAGGCCGCCGCGGCGCTCCACGTCGTCGTGCTGGACAAGACGGGAACCGTCACTGAAGGGAAGCCGATCGTGTCCGAGGTCTTCACCAGCTGGAAGACGGACGACGCGTTGAACGGGCTCGCGGCGCTGGACGAGAACGCCGTCATCCGCTACGCGGCCGCCGTGGAGCGCTTCGCCGAGCACCCGCTCGCCGCGGCGGTGGTCCGCGAAGCCGGCTCGCGCGAGCTCACGCCGCCGGAAGCCGAGGCCTTCGAGCCGCGAGCCGGACGCGGCGCGAGCGCGGTGGTCGAGGGACGCCACGTGGCCGTCGGGAGCGCGGCCTTCCTCATCGAGCTGGGCGTGGACGTCGGGCCGTTCACCGACGCCGTGGACACGCTCGCCGCGAAGGCGCGGACCCCCGTGCTCGTCGCCGTGGACGGCGCGCCGGTCGGGCTGCTCGGCCTCTACGACCCCATCAAGCCGTCGGCGGTCGGGGCCGTGCGGCAGCTCAAGAAGATGGGCCTCGCCGTGGTGCTCTTGACCGCCGACGTCCGCAAGGCGGCGATCGCCGTGGCCGGGGAGATCGGCGTGGACGAGGTCGAGTCGGGGATACTGCCCGCGGGAAAGGTGGCCGTCATCCGCGCGCTGCAGCGGTCCGGCCGGCGCGTGGCCTTCGTCGGCGACGGGGTCACGGACGCGCCGGCCTTGGCCGCGGCCGACGTCGGCATCGCGATCGGCCCGGGCGCGGACTCGGCCTTCGGCGCGGCGGACCTGGTGCTCGCGAGCGGCGATCTGCGCGCCGCCGTCACCGCGCTCGAGCTGGCGCGCCGGACCATGCGCACCGTCCGGCAGAACCTCTCCTGGGCCCTGGCGTACCATGCGCTGGGTCTCCCGATCGCGGCGGGGCTCCTGTACCCGGCCTTCGGGGTGCTGCTGTCGCCGCTCATCGCGGGTGCGGCGATGGTGCTGTCGTCCTTCGCCGTGCTCGCCAATAGCTTGCGCCTCGGCCGCTTCACACCGACCTTCCCCACCTGAGCCCGGAGTTCCCCATGCGAGCTTACCTGTTCGGCGGTGTGTTGATCCCGCTCGCCTGCGTCGTTCCGCTTCGCGCGCAAGCCCCGACCGATGCCGCCGCGTTCCTCGTGCGCCTCGGCCTCGACACGACCTCCGTCGAACGCTTCGTCCACACGGGGAACCGGATCGAGGGTGATGTGGTGACCCGCGCCCCGCGCACGACGCTGCGCCACTACGTGGCCGATCTCGGCCCTGACCACGTGATGACGCGCCTCGATGTGGTGACGCTCCGCCCCGACGCGCCGGCCGGGACGCCGCCGGTCCAGCGGCTGGTGGCGAGCTTCGCGCGCGACACGGCCGCGATCGAGGTACGCCGCGGCGACAGCGTGCAGACGAGGCGCGTCGCGATCGGCGACGCGATCCCCCTGTTCGCCTTCGCGTGGGCCACGGTAGAGCAGCTGACGATGCGATTCCGCCGCCTGCAGCGCGAGAGCACGGAGGTGCGCGTCTATTTCGTAGGCGGCAGCCTACCGGTGTCGGCGGTCCCGATGCGGCGCATCGGGCGTGACTCGCTATCGATCGGGTTGCCCACCGGCACCGTGCACGTGCGCACCGACGACCGCGGGCGGATCCTCGGTCTGGTCGGAGCGCCGGGCGCCACGCAGCAGATCGCGCTGGCGCGGCTCCCGTCGGCCGACGTGCCCGCGTTCGCCGCGGGGTTCGCCGCGCGCGACGCGCAGGGCCGCGGCCTGGGGCCGCTGTCACCGCGCGACACCGCCCGCGCGACGGTGGCGGGCGCCACCCTGTGGGTGGACTACAGCCGCCCGTCCAAGCGCGGCCGCCTGATTTTCGGCGGGGTGGTGCCGTGGGACACGATCTGGCGCACCGGCGCCAACGCTGCCACGCAGTTCCGCACCGACCGGGATCTCGAGATGGGCGGCGTGCGGGTGCCGGCCGGCTTCTACACGCTCTGGACGATCCCGTCGCCCTCGGGGTGGAAGCTCCTGATCAACAGCGAGACAGGACAGTGGGGCACCGACCACCATCCGGAGCGGGACGTGTTCCGGCTCGACATGCGCGTCTCCTCGCTGGCGCAGCCGGTGGAGCGCTTCACTATCGCCGTCGCGGCCGAGGGACAGGGCGGCGTGCTCAAGCTCCAGTGGGACACGACCGAGGCTTCGATCCCGTTCACGGTCAGATAGGTTAGGGGCCATGCAATACTTCTATCGCGCGCACTGCACCCCCGAGGAGGTGCTTCAATTCGCCAACCGTTTTCTCGGTGCTCGCGGCTTCACCGCGGCGGCAGGGAGCGGCGACCACGCCCGCTACACCGGCTCGCGGGGCACGATCGACCTGAACGTCGAGACCGAGGGCGGCCACTACACGCGCGTCACCCTTGCGACGAGCGACGTCGGCGAGTCGGAGCTGGACAGGGTGGCGAAGCGGCTGCTGTCGGAGCTTCACAGTGTCGAGGAGCCGCGGCACAAGGTTCGCGGCGCCTACTGAAAAAACGCGGTTCATCTTGACTCTCCCCCCACTCACTGCGACCTTTCCCCCGCTGTAAACCCAAGCAATTCAAGGGAGTTCGATGCCTCCTAGCTCAGCGGCTGCGCCCCGTCCGCAGGCCCCGGCGATCCCCGCCGGGCTCGCGCGCGAGCAGCTCCTGGAGCTGTACTACCTGTTGCGCCTCACCCGGTCCCTCGAGGAGCGGCTCACCAACCTGTATCGCCAAGGCAAGGTGATCGGCGGGCTCTTCCGTTCGCTCGGCCAGGAGGCCGACGCCGTCGGAAGCGCCTACGCGCTGGACCGCGACAAGGGCGACTTCCTCGCGCCGCTCACGCGCAACCTGGGCTCGATGCTCGTGCAAGGCGCCGAGCCGCTCCAAATCATCCGACAATACATGGCCAAGGCCACAAGTCCCTCTGGCGGCCGCGAGATGAACATCCACTTCGGCAGCATCGAGAAGGGCTACATCGGCCAGATCTCGCACCTGGGCGACATGGTGCCGGTGATGGCCGGTGTGTGCCTCTCGTTCCGCATTCGCAAGGAGCCGCGGGTGGGCCTGGTCTACGTCGGCGACGGCGCCACCAGCACCGGCACGTTCCACGAGGGGATCAACTTCGCCACCGTGCAGCGGCTTCCGCTGGTCTGCATCATGGAGAACAACGGCTTCGCCTACTCGACCCCGCTTCACAAGCAGACCGCCGTGAAGCGCCTGGTGGATAAAGCAGCGGGGTACGGTGCGCACGCCGACTCGGCCGACGGCAACGATCTCCTCGCCGTGTACGAGGTGACGCAGCGCGCGATCGAGCGCGCCCGCGCCGGCGGCGGCGTGACGATGATCGAGCTCACGACGTATCGCCGCAAAGGCCACGCCGAGCACGACAACCAGGGGTATGTCCCCAAGGAGGAGCTGGCGCTCTGGGAGGCGAAGGATCCCGTGGACCGGTACGAGCGGCGGCTGGACGAGACCGGCTGGGTGAGCGCCGGGGAACGCGAGGCCGTGCGCGCGCGCATCGAGCGCGAGCTGGACGACGCGGTCGCTGCGGCCGAGCACGATTCCTTCCCCGAGCCCGAGACGGCGATCGCCGACTTGTACGCTAGCCCCGCGGCACAAGAGCCCCTATGGTACCGCGCCGGTACGGCTCCCGGCTCCCGGCTCACCCCCCATGGCTGAAATCACGTACCTCGAGGCGCTGCGCGCCGGGCTGCGCGAGGAGATGCTGCGCGACGAGCGCGTCTTCATCCTCGGCGAGGACGTGGGCAAATACGGCGGCGCCTTCAAGGTCACCGAAGGCTTCTACGAGGAGTTCGGCGAAAGTCGCGTCATCGACACGCCGATCTCCGAGGCGGCGATCGTCGGCGCGGCGGCGGGCGCGGCGCACATGGGCCTGAGGCCGGTGGCGGAGATGCAGTTCATCGACTTCATCTCGTGCGCCTACGACATGCTGACCAACTATGTCGCGACGGCGCGGTACCGGGCGGGCCTACCCACGCCGATGGTGGTGCGCGGCCCGTGCGGCGGCTACGTGCGCGGCGGGCCGTTCCATTCCCAGAACCCGGAGGCGGCGTTCTTGCACACGCCCGGGCTCAAGATCGTCTGCCCGGCCACGGCCCGGGATGCGAAGGGGCTCATCAAGGCCGCCATCCGCGACGACGACCCGGTGCTCTACTTCGAGCACAAGTTCCTCTACCGGCGCATCAAGGAAGCGCTCCCCGAGGATGGGGACCTGCTGACCCCCATCGGCAAAGCACGCCTCGCGCGGGAAGGGCAGGACCTCTCGATCGTCACGTACTCGGCGATGGTCTGGAAGTCGCTCGAGGCGGCGGAGATCCTGGAGAAGGAGGACGGCGTGAGCGTCGAGGTGCTGGACCTCCGCACGCTGCTGCCGATGGACGACGAGGCGATCCTCGCGACGGTGAAGAAGACCAGCAAGGTGATGATCGTGCACGAGGACACGCGCACCGGCGGCGTCGCCGGCGAGATCACGGCGCGCATCAACGAGCAGGCCTTCGAGTGGCTGGACGGGCCGGTCCTGCGCGTGACTGCGGCGGACGTGCCGCTGCCCTACGCACCTACGCTCGAGGATTACGTGCTGCCGCAGACGGCGGATATTGTCAACGTGGCGAGGAAGCTGGCAGCGTACTGACGGGGAGTGGGGAGTGGGGAGTGGTACGCGACGGATTAGGTCGTGGCGACGGAGCGTCGGGGCGCACAGCTCCAGGTACCACTCCCTACTCCCCACTCCCCGGTACTGAAAGGGGAGTCGCACACCATGGCTCGAATCGACGTCATCATGCCCCAGATGGGCGAATCCATCGCCGAGGGCACGCTCTCCAAGTGGCTCAAGAAGGTGGGCGACGAGGTGAAGCGCGACGAGCCGATGTTCGAGATCAGCACCGACAAGGTGGACGCGGAGATCCCCGCACCCTCGGCGGGCGTGCTGGCCCAGATCATGGTAAAGGAGGGCCAGACCGTGCCCGTGCAGACGGTCGTCGCGGCGATCGAGACCGACAAGTCGGCCGCCGGCGCGGCGCCCGCGCCAAGCGCGCCCGCCGCCGCCGCGCCGGCACCCGTGGCGCCCAAGGCAGCCGCGCCGGCGCCCGCTCCGGCTCCCGCGCCTGTGGCGCCTCCTGCTGTGAAGAGCGCCGACGTCGCGCCGCCCTGGCGCGCGCCCGCTCCCGCGCCCGCGTTCGAGGGGCCGGAGACGGCCGAGGAGCGCCTGCGCCGCAAGTCCACGCCGCTGGTCCGGAAGATCGCGGCTGAGCACCAGGTGGACATCTCGACCATCCCCGGCAGTGGCCTCGCGGGCCGCGTGACGAAGAAGGACATCCTGGGCTTCATCGAGTCCGGCGCGGCGGCGCCCGCCGGGGCCGTGTTGCCCGGTGCGCCGCCTTCGCTCGTGCCCGCTCCCGCCCCCGCCACCGGTCCGTCGCCGTGGGAGGCGACCCCGTGGCCGGGCGATCGCGTCGAGCCCATGAGCCGCATCCGCCAGCTCACCGCCGAGCACATGATCTACTCGCGGCGCACTTCGGCGCACGTCACCTCGTTCTACGAGGTGGACATGCACCGCATCGCGAAGCTCCGCGAGGCGCACAAGAAGGCGTTCGAGGAGCGTGGCGCGAAGCTTACCTACCTCGGCTTCATCGTGAAGACGATCGCGGACCAGCTTCGCAAGCACCACGTCCTCAACGCGGCGGTGCAGGGGAGCAACATCATTTACCGCGCCCAGATCAACATCGGCATCGCGGTGGCGCTCGACTGGGGTCTCATCGTTCCGGTGATCCGCAACGCGGACGAGCTGTCGCTCCTGGGCATCGCCAAGTCCATGGCGGACCTCGCCGAGCGCGCCCGCACCAAGAAGCTCAAGCCCGAAGAAGTGCAGGGCGGCACCTTCACGATCACCAACCCCGGCGTGTTCGGCTCGTATATCGGCGCCCCGATCATCAACCAGCCGCAGGTGGCGATCCTCGGCGTGGGTGCCATCGAGAAGCGTCCCAAGGTCGTCACGACCGACGACGGCACCGACCTCATCGTGCCGCGGATGATGACGATGCTGTCGATCTCCTACGATCACCGCATCGTGGACGGCGCCGATGCGGACCGCTTCATGGCCGACGTCAAGACGGAGCTCCAGAGCTTCTCCGAGGGCGCGCTCTGAGCCGGCACCTCTTCGTGCTCATTTTCGAGCCGGCGCCGGGCAACGACCAGCGGGTGGACGCGGTGATGCGCGCGGCGCGCGCCCGTGCCGAGCGGTCCGGCTGGCACTGCTGGGCGTACCGGAACGAGATCGCCGCGAACGAGATCACCTTGTTCCTGGAGGGGCCCAAGGCCGCGGGCGAGGAAGCGCCTGTCTTCGGCGACGAGATCGCCGAGCTGAAGGCGCTGGCGCGCCGGTTCGAGCCGGTGCGGTCCCTGGCCGAGTATCCGCTGGAGAGTGGTGCCGCATGATCGAACGGAAACTGGTGGTGGACGGGGAGACGTGGACCGTGTCCCTCGCGGGCCGGTTCACCGTGTACGAGCGGGACGAGTTCCCGGTGCTGTTCGAGCGGCGAGATGAGCACGGCAAGAAGGAGCGGCGGGTGAGCCGCTTCTCGCCGCAGGGAAGCCGCAGCCGCGCCCGGGCGCTGGCCGAGCTGACGGACGCGGAGCTGGTGACGCTGTTCCGGCAGAGCCAGCCCGACTGGACGTCGCCCGAGCTGGGCTATGCGGGCTCCTGACGAGGACCTGCCGCTCGCCGTCGGCGGCAAGGCGCCCGACTTCGAGCTCGACTCCACGGGCGGGCGGCGCGTGAAACTCAGTGCGCTCCTCGGGAAGGGGCACGTCGCCCTCTTCTTTTATCCCGGCAACAACACCCCCGGCTGAAACCGCCAACTCTCCGCCGTGCGCGACGAGCAGAGCGCCTACGTGGCCCAGGGAGTGCAGACGCTCGGGATGAACCCGGCGTCGGTGGCGAGCCACGAGAAGTACGC
>JACORV010000089.1 GCA_016179225.1 Gemmatimonadota bacterium
GAGGAGATGGACGTGAACCCGCTGGTGGCGTTTCCCGACCGGGTGGTGGCGCTGGACGCGCGGTTTTCGATAGCGAGGCGGTGATGAGGTGATGAGGTGATGACGTGATGAGGTGATGAGGTGATGAGGTGATGAGGTGATGAGGGATCACTCCATCACCCCATCACTCCATCACCCCATCACCGTCTTTAGAACATGCTCATCGCGAGGAACGACCGGAGATTGTCGTTGGTCTGGCGCAGGCGGGCGGAGAGGAGCCGGACCACGGCCCATAGCACCTTGTACGCGATGTCGCGGTTGAAGTCGAGCAGCAGCTCGAAGTCGGAGCGGGTGATGGTGAGGAGGGCGCAGTCCGAGTTGGCGATGGCGTCCGTCGAGCGCTCGGACTGGTCGAAGATCCCCATCTCGCCGAAACAGGTCCCCTTCTTCAGGACCGCGAGCGCTTCCTCGCCGCTGCCCGGGATGATCCGGCTGATCCGGACCTCGCCGTCGGCGATGATGTAGAGGCGGTTGCTCGGCTCGCCCTCTTTGAAGATGGTCTTGGCGCTCTGAAACTTCTGCTCCTTGCAGACCTCGGCCACCCGCACGAGCTCGCCCTCGTCGAGGTCCGCGAAGATGGCCGCCTGCTTGAGGAGTGACAGGTCCATTTATGCGAGAAGGTAGCCCGCCCGCCGGGGACCGGCAAGGACAGTCCAGCCGGGCACTTACACCAGCCAACCTGGTGTCGCTCGCGCGGCTCCCGCTGGCGGTCGCGTTCGCGGCGTCGACCCGGGTGGAGGTGCGCGTCGCCGTCCTCGCCGCCGCGGCGGCCAGCGACCTGCTGGATGGTTGGCTCGCCCGCCGGCTCGGTCCGTCCAAGCTGGGCGCGGTGCTCGATCCGGTGACGGACAAGGCGTTCATGCTCACCGCCTTCGGGGCGCTGGTGATTTCCGGCGCGCTGACCCCGCTCGAGGTCGCCGGCGTCCTGTTGCGGGACATTATGGCCCCGCTCGGGTATCTGGCCAGCGTCGCCCTGCGCCGCCCCTTCACCGTGCCGGCGCGGGCCGGCGGGAAGCTGGTTACGACGGGACAGAGCCTGACGCTGTTCGCCTGGCTCATGGGCTCGTCCTACCTCGAGCCGCTGGCCTGGGCAACCACCGCGATGGCGCTCTACGCCATCGCCGACTACGGCCGCCTGGCGGTCCGACACGCATCGCCCTCGTGAGGAGGTTCGCATGACCGGAGCTGTTCGGCTCGCTCTCGTAGCCCTTCCGCTCGCGCTGGCGGCGCGCGCGGCGCGCGCCCAGGAGTTTCAGCCGCCCTCTGGGGGCGGGGAGTCGCGGGCTGCCCGGCTCCGCATCGACCTCATCGGGTTCTCGACGCGCGCCGGCGCCGACCTCAGGGGCGGCGGCTTGCTGGTACTGGGTTCGACCTTCGACATCGCGGAGCTCTGGTCGCCCAACGTGCGGCTCAGACCCTCGTTCGAGTTCAGCGGCGCCGGCAGGGCGACGGCCGAGCACCTTGCGGCTGAAGTCATCTACCGCTTCCAACCCGACCAGGCCGAGGCGATCCCGTACGTGGGCGTGGGCCTCGGGTACTTCCACGTCGAGGACGGCTCGGAGAAGACGTGGCCCACGATCGTGATGGGCTTCGAGCTGCGCTTCCGGCCATCGTTCAACTGGCTGCTCGAGTATCACGCCCTGGACCGGCTCGACCGCCACCGCTTCCTCATTGGCCTCGCGACGCGCGGCGGCGGCGGCCGCTGATGGGCGAGATCAAGCGCGTGCAGCTCGCGTGGCAGCACGATCTCGTCTTCCAGGGTGAGGGCTCGGGCAGGGTACCGATCACACTGGACGGCGACAACGCCAAGGGCCCCGGTCCGATGGAGAGCCTGCTCCTGGCGCTCGCGGCCTGCTCCGGGAGCGACGTCGTCGTCATTTTGAAGAAGAAGCGCGCCGATTTGCGATCGCTGCGGGTCGAAATCGCCGGCGAGCGGCGGGAGGAGATCCCGCGTCGCTACGTCGCGATCACCCTGACCTACCATATCGTCGCGCCCGGTCTCGGCGAGGCGCAGGCGCGGCAGACCATCGAGCTGTCGCTCGCAAAGTACTGCTCGGTCGCGCAGTCGCTGGCGCCCGATATCCCGATCAGGTATGAGCTGGCGCTCCAGGCCTAGCGCCTGGGGCCTCGTGCTGGCCGCTACGCTGGCCGCGCCTGCGGACGCCGCCGCCCAGGGCTGGCGTGAAACGCAGCTGGGGGTCGCGGGCGTGCTGTCGAGGCCGGCCGTCAGCCTGGCAGGGGCGGGCCTCGCCTGGCGGGATCGCGGCCGGACGCGCGTGGGCTGGGTGGCGCTGCTCGGGTCGGACGAGAACGGCGGGTTGGTCGGACGCGCTGAGCTTGCCTATCACTTCCTGCTCGATCCGGCGAAACGGCTCGGCAACGGAGTCTACACGGGCGGCGGCGTCGCGGTCGCCGTATCGGAGGGCCGGGCGCGGCCGTTCCTGATGCTCGTGGTGGGTGTGGAGAACTCCCCGGCCGGTCGCCGAGGCACGTTCATCGAAGTCGGCGTGGGCGGGGGGCTCCGCGCCGCGGTCGGCATGCGGTGGCGGAAACAAAACGCCCCAGGCCGCTAGGCTCGGGGCGCCATCTCGCAAAGCCCTCTTCCGTCAGGCCACGCCAGCCGTGGCCGATTCAGGCCTCGCGACGACCGGACGGCAATAGCGCTCGCCCAGGGTTCGGAGCTCGTTCAGCTCCGCGGCCCTCAGGCCCTCGTAGCGTTCCGCCAGATAGTCAATCGTGTCGTCGAACCATTCCTTCCGGTGCTCTTCGGCGGCCTCGAGGACGCCACACCGGAGAATGTGACTGAAGAGCTCGTCGCGGGCCTGCTCAAATGTCGTGGGCACATACGGTTTGCGGCTATTCTGCTTCCTCGCCATTACACCTCCAGAGTGGCCAAAAGGGGGCCAGAGCGGGCGTAATATAGCGACGGAGGTTGAAGAGTTGAAGAGTTCAATGTTGAACCCTTTACAGAAACCGCGAGAACAGTGTCGCGACCGCCTCCGCCACCTTGGCGCGCAGCGGCCGGCGGCCCCACTCGGCGGGATCCAGGCGGGCCGCGGCCCGGAGATCCTGCGCGAACAGCTCCCGCATCCTGGACCCGACCGCCGGATCGGCGACGAGGACGTTCAGCTCGTAATTGCGGTGCAGAGAAAGGGGGTCGAGGTTGCTCGAGCCGATCAGCGAGATCACCCCGTCAACGACTGCGGTCTTGGCGTGGAGCATGACGCCGTTCCACTCGTGGATCCCGGCGCCCGCCTCGAGCAGGGGCGCGTAGATCCGGCGGGCGGCGAGTCCGGCGATGGGGTGGTTGTTGCGGCCGGGGAGGAGCAGCCGCACGCGGACGCCGCGGCGCGCCGCGCGGATCAGCGCCTGGAGCACGCCGCTGGGCGCGACGAAGTAGGCGTCGGTCAGCTCGAGCGACTCCTCGGCGTGGTCGGCGAGCCACTCGTAGATGGCCGCCACGCGCCGGGTGCCCGGCCGGTCGCCGACCACGAAAGCCGCCGCTTCGCCCTTCGCCGACGGGATGGAGCCGATCTGGATTTCCTGGGTGACGGAGACACCGGGTGCCCTCCCGTGCGCGCGTCGCCACATTCGCTCGAAGGCCAGCTGCAGGTCGGCGACCGCCGGCCCGCGAATGAGGACCGCGGTGTCCCGCCACCCACCGCCGCCTCGCTCGGCGGGAGCCCAGTGGTCGCTGATGCAGATCCCGCCCAGCACGGCGGTGGCTTCGTCCACCACGAGGAGCTTGCGGTGGTCGCGGTGCCGGAGGCGCAGCCAGCTCCAGGGCGCCACCGGCGAAAGGGGCCGAAACGCCCGGGCCTCGATGTCGACGCGGCGGAGCCGCCGGCCGACCGGTCCACCCCGCACCAGCATCGTCCCCATCGGATCGTACAGGACCCGTACGTGGACGCCCCGCCGGCGCGCGCGCTCCAGCGCTTTCGCGAACTCCTCGCCCGTGTCGTCGTGCGCCATGATGAAGTTCTCGAAGCAGACGCTGCGGCGCGCCGACCGGATCGCGGCGATCATCGCGGGGAAGGCGAGCGCCCCGTCGCGCAGGATCCGCACCGAGTGCCCGTACCGGAGCGGCGCCTGGGCGAGGGCCGCGAGGTCGAGGAGCGCGCGCGCAGATGCGAGCCGCGGCGACGAGTTGGCGAGCGTGGTCACCGTGGGTATGATGATAGGAGCCGGACGCCCGGGAGGCGAGGGCGCCCGGACCGAAAGGATAGGCGTGCCCGAAGAAACGTACGACCCGGCCCGCGTCGAGAAGCTGCTCGAGATGCTGCGCGCGCTGGCCCAGCGCATCGTCCGGCTCGACGCCGAAGGTCACCTGCTTGGCGAGACGTCGTCGCTGCTCGCCGAGCTGGGCAATGTGCGCAGCGAGCTGTTCCGGTACGAAGTCCGCCAGACCTTCGACACGCCCGAGGTCGCCGAGCACCGGCGGATCGTGGACGAGGCGTCGGCCGGCTGGGGCCCGGGGGACGACGCGAGAACCGATGGGGAGGATCCATGGCAGGCGGACGGTCGCTGAAGCCGTTCTACATCACCCTCGGCCTCGTGGCCGCGGTCGGCGTCGTGCTGATAGCCCGGTCGATGGGCCAGCCTGGCGGCTCCGCATCCCCGTCCACGCCGTTCCCGACGCCGATCGCGGTCGCGGCCGGGGCGCGCGGCGTCGTCCTCGGCTCCGAGTCCGCACCCGTCGAGATCGCCGAGTACTCCGACTTCCAGTGCCCATTCTGCGCGCGCTTCGCCGTGCTGCAGATGCCCGACATCCGTGACCGCCTGGTCGCCAATGGCCGGCTGCGCTGGCGGTTCATGCACTTCCCGCTGGAGGGCCACGCCAACACCAGGCCGGCGCATCTGGCCGCAGCCTGCGCGCGGGAACAGGGCAGGTTCTGGGAGATGCACGACGCGATTTACCAGGGCCAGGGCGACTGGGCCGAGTCGCGGCGCCCTGCGGGTTTCTTCCGCGACTACGCCGAACGCCTGGGCCTCAATCCCGATCAGTTCCGTTCTTGCGTGGAAACTGAGCGGGCGATGCCGGAGGTCGAAGCCGATCGGCTGCGCGGTGACTCGCTCGGCGTCAACAGCACGCCGACCTTCTTCGTGAACGGCCGGCACCTTCCGGAGGTGCCGACGTACGATCAGATCAAGGCCATCGTGGACTCGATCGCCCCGGTGGCGCCGGCGGGTGCCGCGACCCCGAACGCCGGGACGCCCCACCGCTGATGCGGCACCGCATGGCGGTGGCCGTCCTCGCGCTGGTCGGCCTGCTGCTCTCGACGTACCTGCTGCTCTACAAGCTCGGCTTCACGGGGCCGCTGGTCTGCGGCGCCGGCGGCTCGTGCGAGCGCGTCCAGACCAGTCAGTGGGGGGTGTTTCTCGGCCTGCCGGTGGCAGCCTACGGCGTGGGCGGCTACCTCGCGATCCTGGGTGTGGCGCTCCTCGGGCTCCAGGAGCGCTGGCAGGATCGCGCGGAGCCGACGCGCTGGCTGGCATGGCTCTCGGGCGCGGGGCTCGCGTTCACGGTCTACCTGAAGTATCTGGAGCTGTTCCGCATCCACGCGGTCTGCCGCTGGTGCGTGGTATCGGCCGTGCTGATCACGGCGATCTTCGGGGTGAGTCTGGCTGGACTGAAAAAAGGCAAAAGCGTGATGGGTCATGCCTGATAATGGGCCGACCGAAGTGGCAGCTAGTCTTGCGCTTAGGACGGGTGCGTAATATGCTAGGGCGCTCTTGTACGGATCTCAGTAAGCCTGCTTCCGGCAGGCGGCATGAGATTCGTCGTACGTGCCACCTGTCAGAGGAGTTAGGTATGTCTCGCATCACCGGCCGGGTCAAGTGGTTCAACGACGCGAAGGGGTTCGGCTTCATCGAGCGGGAGGGCGGACCGGACGTGTTCGTCCACTACTCCGCGATTCAGGCGGAGGGCTTCAAGTCGCTCAAGGAAAACGACCGGGTGGAGTTCGAGGTTCGCGAGGGCCCCAAGGGGCTCCAGGCTGCGAACGTTACCAAGGTCTGACAGCTGCTTGAGCCGGACGGATGTGGGGCCCGGGACGACCCGGGCCCCACTCGTTTTCGGCCACGCATCTTACCGAAGGCTTGCGAAGCGCAAGAGATCCCTGATGTAATCTGCATCACCCGCCATCGGCCAAGTCATTTCAGATGAAGGTGTTACACGATGGCAGCGCCAACGGCATCGTTCTTCCCCTGGTGCGCGGCATGACGGACGTGATCGTTCAGGCCCCGCCCTATCTGGGCGCGCAGACTCGGGCTGCCTTCCACGCGGAGGCACTCGAGCAACTCGATTCCCTCAGCAGCGAGCCCGAGGGTGGCGGGCGCCTGGTTATCGATCTCAGCAAGACCAGCGGCATGGACAGCATGGGGCTCTCGACGCTGGTGCTCCTTCAGCTCCGCGCCGCCGAGCGGCGCCGGACGGTCTGTCTGCGGGGCGCGTCGGAGGAAGTGCGCTTTCTTCTCGTGATGACCGGACTCGAGGATCGCTTCGACATCGAGGCCCGTCCGTAGGTCGCCCGCTCCCCCCGACTATATTAGGGCCCGACGATGACCGCGGCCCGAGTGAACATCGCCGACCACGCGGCGCCGGGCGGACCGGCGCTGGCGGTGCGGGGCTTGACGCGCAGCTTCGGCGCCGTTCGCGCCCTCCGGGGCGTGGATTTCTCGCTGGACTCCGGCGAGGTGCTCGCGGTGTTCGGCCCGAACGGCGCCGGCAAGACGACGCTGCTCCGGATCGTGGCGGGCCTGCTCCGGCCGGAGCAGGGCGAGGTCATAGTCGGAGCCGAGCCGTTGGCCCGGGGCGATGCGCGTCATCGCCGCCTGATCGGGATGATCTCGCACCATTCTCTCCTCTACGACGGCCTCACCGCTCGAGAGAACCTGGAGTTCTATGGCCGTCTCTACGGTGTGGGAGGAACCCGTGCGGCGGCGCTGAGGGCCCTGGCCGCCGTGGGGTTGGAGGAGCGCGCGACGAGTCTGGTCGCCACCATGAGCCGCGGGATGATCCAGCGCCTCGCCATCGCGCGGGCGCTCCTGCACGAGCCGGAGATCGTGTTGCTGGACGAGCCGTTCACCGGGCTGGATCAGCAGGCGGCCGCCACCCTGAGAGGCCTGCTCGGCCGGCTGCGCGACGATCGCCGCACCGTGGTCCTCGTGACGCACAACCTCGACGAGGGGCTTGAGCTCGCGACCCACGTGGCCATTCTCGTGGCCGGCCGGTTCGTGGAATGCGGCCCCAAGCGCGGCGACATCGCGTCCTACCGCGCGCGCTACGCGCAGGCAACCTCCGCCGGTGCCTAGCGCCTTCAGGGTGGCATGGACCATAGCCAGCAAGGACTTGCTGCTCGAGTTCCGGAGCCGCACGGCGTTTCTCTCCTCCCTGATCTTCACGGCCCTGGTGCTGGCGATCTTCAACTTCGCCCGCGATCCCACCGCCGTGAGCACCGTGGACATAGCGCCGGGGATCCTGTGGATCACCTTCAGCTTCGCCGGTCTTCTGGGGCTCAACCGGGCCTTCGCGCTGGAGCGCGAGAACCGGGCGCTGGACGGGCTGCTGCTCGCGCCGGCGAGCCGGACGGGGCTGTACCTCGGCAAGGCGCTGGCCAACCTGGTGTTCGTCGGGACGGTGGAAGCGATCGCGCTGCCGCTGTTCGCGATCTTCTTCAACATGCCGCTGCTGCCGGTGCTCGGCCCACTCGTCGTGGTGATCGCCCTAGCCACGATCGGCTTCGTCGCAGTGGGCACGCTCATGAGCGCGATGGCCGTGAACACGCGCTTCGCGGAGCTGATGCTGCCGGTGCTGATGCTGCCGTTTCTGATGCCGCCCATCACGGGTGCCGTGCAGGTCACCTCGAAGCTTTTTGGTGGCCGGCCCTTCTCGGAGGTGGTGGCGTGGCTTAAGTTGCTCACCGGTTACGACATCGTCTTCATCGTGCTCTGCATCCTCGTCTTCGAGTACACGCTCGACGAATGACGCCCACCCAAAACGCCGAGCGCGCGCTGCGCCGCAGCGCCTTCTTCATGGGTCTCGGCCTGCTCCTGGTCGCCGCCGTCTACGTGCGTGCCCTCCGATTCACGCCGCTGGAGGCGACGCAAGGGCCGGCCCAGAAGATCTTCTACCTTCACGTGCCCAGCGCGTGGGTCGCGTTCCTCGCCTTCGGCCTGGTGGGGGTGTGCAGCGCCCTGTACCTTTTTCTCAAGGACGTGCGGCTCGACCGCGCCGCGGCGTCGCTGGCCGAGGTCGGCGTGGTCTTCACGACCGTCGTGCTGGTCACCGGACCGATTTGGGCCAAGCCGATCTGGGGTGCGTGGTGGACCTGGGACGCGCGTCTCACCTCTACGCTCTTCCTCTGGTTCATCTATTTCGGCTACCTGGTGCTGCGATCGGCGGTGCAGGAGCCCGGGCGCCGGGCCCGCTACTCGGCGGTGCTCGGCATCCTCGGCTCGCTGCTCGTGCCGTTCATCCACGTCAGCGTCCTGCTCTTCCGGACGCTCCACCCCAAGGCGGTGGTGCTGAATCCGAGCGGCCCCACGCTGCCGGGGTCGATGCTGGCGACGCTCCTCTTCGCTCTGGCGGTCTTCACCGTCTTTTTCTTCAGCCTGGTCGCGCACCGTTACGCCCAGGCCACCCTCGCCGAGGCGCGCGACGCCGCGCGGGAGGAGGCGGACGATGCCCGATAACGGCGGCTACCTGGCTGCCGCCTACATCGCGGCGGCGGTGGTGTACGGTGGGTACGCGGCCCTGTTGTGGTGGCGGACGAGGGAACTGAAAAAGACGTTGAAAAGTTGAAAAGTTGAAGAGTTGAAGAAGCCGGCGGCCGACTCGCTGGCCTTCAACTTTTCAACCTTCAACTCTTCAACTCTTCAACCGTTTGTCTTCAACCGTCTTTCTTGAGTAGCAGTCTCTCATACACCTGCATCGCCGCGATCGCCCCGAGGATCGGGCCCGCCCAGTAAGCGATGTGGCCGATCCACGAGCCGGAGGCGAGCGCGGGACCGAAGGCGCGGGCCGGGTTCATCGCCGCGCCGGTCATGTTGCCGCCCGCGAGGATGCCGAACATCACCGTGAGGCCGATGGCAAAGCCGCCGATCTTGGGCGCTGCCGGATCCACCGCGGTTCCCATCACGGCGAACGCGAGGAAGAACGTCAGGATGGCCTCGATGACGATGCCCTGCACGAGGCTGATGTCGCTGGCGAGGCGAGGCGTGCCGAGCGCGGCGACCGTCCCCGCCATCTCGGGGTAGAGGCCCCGGATGGCGAACGCCGCGGCGACCGCCCCCAGGAGCTGGGCGACCACGTAGAGACCGGCGTTCTTGGCGTCAATGCGGCCGACCGACCAGAGGCCGAGGGTGATGGCGGGGTTTATGTGGCCGCCCGAAATGCTCATGGTGGCGCTGACGGCGATAGCGAGCGCCAGGCCGTGGGCGGCCGCGATGCCGAGCAGGCCGACGCTCCCGTCGCGATAGGTGTTCGCGACGATGGCGCCGGCGCCGGCGAAGGTGAGAAAGAACACGCCGACGAACTCTGCGACGAGTGGGCGCAGGGCCTTACGCATGCACGTGCCTCGTAGTTCGAGCGAGTGGGAAAGGGCACATCACGAGCGGGGCCAATATGCCCGGGACGGCGCCGCCCACGCAAGCGCGGGTCGAGCGCCGTGCATCGGTCATCCGTCCGTCAGTCCGCCCGCTTCATCACCACCGCGGCGTTGATCCCGCCAAAACCGAAGGAGTTGGACACGGCGACCTCCGCAGTGCGGGCCTCGGCGCCATTGCAGAGGTAGTCGAGGTCGCACTCCGGATCGGGGCGCTCGAGGTTGATGGTGGGTGGGAGCCATTCGCGCGCCAGCGCGAGCGCCGTGACGGCGGCCTCGATCGCTCCCGAGGCGCCCAGCGGGTGACCGTAGTAGCCCTTGGTGCCGCTGACTGCGAGGCGATAGGCGTGCTCGCCGAAAACCTGCTTGAAGGCGAGCGTCTCGGTCTTGTCGTTGAGCGGCGTGGAGGAGCCGTGGGCGTTCACGTAGTCGACCTCGTGCGGCTTCACCCCGGCGTCCTGGAGCGCGAGTCGGACGCACCGCGCCGCCTGCCTTCCGTCGGGTCGCGGGGCGGTCATGTGGTAGGCGTCGTTGGTCATTGCCGCGCCGAGCACTTCGGCGAGGACGGGCGCACCGCGGGCCAGCGCGCGGGATCGCTCTTCGAGCACCAGGGCCGCCGCGCCCTCGCCCATCACGAAGCCGTCGCGCGACGCGTCGAAGGGACGGCTGGCGCGCGCCGGATCGTCGTTGCGCTGGGACATCGCGCGGATGACGGAGAAGGCGCCGAAGCACAGCGGCGCGAGCGGCGCCTCCGCGCCGCCCGCCAGCATCACGTCGGCGCGGCCGTCGCGGATGGCATGGAAGGCGTCGCCGACGGCGATGGTGCCCGAAGCGCAGCTCATGGCGTTGGTGGAGTTGGGCCCCGAGACGCCGAACTCGATCGCGATGTTGCAGCTCGCCGCCCCGCCGAAGACCGAGAGGGCGAGCATCGGATTCACGGCGCGCAGCCCTTCCTGGAAGTAGACGCCCACCTGTTCCTCGGCGTAGGCCACCCCGCCCAGGGCCGAGCCCATGATGGCGCCGACGCGCTCGCGGTCTTCCGCGGCGAGGTCCAGCTCGGCGCTCTCGATGGCGAGACCGGCGGCGACCACCGCGAGCTGGGAGTAGCGGTCGTAGCGCTTCGCGCGCTTGGCGTCGAGGAAGTCCTGCGGCCGGAACTCGGGGATTTCCGCCGCCATGCGGCTGCGGAACGGTGTGGGATCGAACCGGGTGATCGCCCGCACGGCCGAGCGACGCGCCCGCAGGCCCTCCCAGAGTCCGTCCGCGCCCGTGCCGATGGGAGTGACGCAGCCGATCCCGGTTACCACGACGCGCCGGAAGGCGCTCATTCCGCTTCCCCCTTCTCCGCCTGGCGCGCGATGCCTGCCAGCGTGCGCTGGGCGATGCCATGAACGAACACCGGGCCGATGACGAGACTCGCCGCGGGCTTGCGGATGAGCGGCCAGGCGGGCCCGTCCCACCGGTGCGTGATCGTCACCCCGACGCCGTCCGAGGTGGACTCGAATTCCCAGGCGACGTCCATGCCACGCGTTATACCCCGGATATGCCGGTACCGGATGCAGGGCCGCTCTCGATCCACCGACATCTCCGAGACCCACCACGTCGGGTAGCGGAGCGGGCCGAAGGGCCGAAACGCGGCCATCTCGACCACGCCGCCATCGCTCCGCCGCTCGAGGAAGCGCACCCAGCGGTAGTGCGGCAGCCACTCCGGCCAGCGCTCCACGTCGGCCGCCGCGCGGAAGATGCGCTCCAGCGGCGCCACGATCCGCCGGCGGTCGATCTGGATCACGCCCGGCCCCCCGCCGGCCGCCAGGCCGCGGTCAGGCAGTAGCCGGCGTGGCTCTTCACGGTGGCGGGCACCCGGGCGGCCGCGCAGGCCGCCCGCAGCTCGCCGGGGCTGAAGCCGCGGAAGACGGAGATGACCGAATCGTGGCGGGTTGCGGGGTGGAAGCGCATCGGGAAGGACGCCAGCCAGATGCCCGCCGCCGCGAGCGCGCTCCGATGGATGTCGGCCACCACGACACCGAGCCGCGCCACGCGGTCCATCTCGGCGAGCAGACGCGTACCGGCCGCGCCGGGCAGGTGGTGCAGCAGCTTGGAGCACAGCGCCAGGTCCACGGACGCGGAGCGGAGCGGCAGGCGCCCGCCGTCGGCGATGACGGCGACTAGACCGCCGGGACGCGCCGCCTCCCGGGCGGCGGCCGGGTGGCGCTCGAGCCCGATAAGGCGCAGGGTGATGCCGTGCCGCCGGGCGCGCTCGGCCGCCGCGCGCGGGATGTCGCCGGCGCCGGTGCCCACGTCCAAGAGCGTGAGCGTGGCACCCCGCGGACAGCGCCGCAGGAACTCGTCGAGCCGGCTCACCGCGGCGCGCACCCCGCCAAAGACGCGGTTGATGCGCGCGACGTCCCGCAGCGACGCGACGATCACTCCCGCGTCCGTGACGGGATCATCGAGCGTCTCCACGGCGCTCGCCGCCCAGGCGCGCAGCGACGCCATCATCGCGCCAGCTCCGTGTAGCGGGAGCGGAAGTAGCAGAGCGGCGCGCCCGCGTCGGTTTCGGCCCACTCGACGAGGCCGGTGACTATCGAATGGTCGCCGGCGGCGTAAACCGCATCGCGGCGGCACTCGACATGCGCGATGGCGCCGGGGATCCGGGGAAGTCCGCCGGGCGTCACGGCGACGTCGAGGTCGGCGAAGTGCTGCATCCCGCGGGTCGCGAACCGCACGGCGAGGTCCTCCTGCCCCTTGGCGAGGACGGCGAGCCCGAACGATGGCGTGCGCGCGAGGGCATCGTGGATCTCCGCCTCGTGACCGACGCACACCAGCACCATCGGGGGCTCGAGCGAAAGGGCGGCGACGGAGCTGGCGGTCATCCCGCGCAAGAGGCCCCGCGCGTCGCGGGCGGTGACGATCGCGACCCCGGTGACGAACGAGCCCATCGTCTGGCGGAAAAGCTGCGAGTCGAGCGGCATGAGCGGCCGGGCGCCTACATCACGAAGGCGGCGAGGTGGCGTGGGGCGAAGAGCGCGCGCACCGGCACCGAATCGCCTGCCGCGCCCACCCAGAGGTCCGCGACGGCGGTTCGGCGGGAGAGGTGACGCGTGAACCGGCGCATCAGCGCGGGCCGGGTCGCGCCGAGGCCCACGACGCGCTCCAGCACCCACTTGCTGAAGAAAGCGCGACGCCGCGCGAGGGTGTAAGGCCGCAATGCCTCGCGGGTGGCCTCGCCCCGGTCGAGCGCGGCGGCGAGCGCGTCCGCGGCGAGTGCGCCGCCCCGCAGCGCGGCGAAGATGCCTTCGCCCGTGAAAGGATCGAAGAAATCGGCCGCATCCCCGACCAGCAGCGCCCCGTCCACAGCGGCGCGGCGTGTGGTGCGCGCGAAGGGACCGGTGACCATCACCCGGCGCGCCACGCTCGCCCCCGCCACGCGGCGCCGAAGCTCGGGCACGCGATCGAGCTGCTCGCGGAAGAACCCCGTCGGGTTTTGCGCGATCGCGGCCGCGTCGGTGTCCGGCAGGACCGCCGCGACGTTGGCGTAGCCGCCGCCGATGGGGGCGATCCCCACGTAGCGCCCGTCCCCGGCGAACATCTCGCCGTAGTCGGCCAGGCCGGCCACA
>JACORV010000090.1 GCA_016179225.1 Gemmatimonadota bacterium
GGTGACATCAAGCCGGAGAACATCTTCCTCGAGGGCGAGCACGCGGTCCTCACCGACTTCGGCGTCGCGCCGGCGCTGGTCGAGGCGATGGCCGGCCCGGAGCCTCCCGCGCAGCCCGGGATGGTGTTGGGTACGGCGCGCTACATGGCTCCGGAACAGGCGGCGGGCGACTACCACCTCGACGTGCGCACCGACATCTACGCTCTGGCCATCGTCGGGTACGAGATGCTGGCCGGCCAACCGCCTTCAGGCGGCCCGACGCCGGAGACCGCCCTCGGGGGAGACCTCGCCGAGCCGCACCCGCGGCTCGAGGCTGCGCGACCCGACATCCCCCAAAAGCTGGCCGCCGCCATTGCCAAGGGGTTGGCCCGGACCCCCGCCGACCGCTTCGCGTCGGCCGCGGGGTTTCGCGACGCGCTCGGCTATCCCGTCTTGCGTGTTGTTCAGCATCTCGCCCGGACCAGGCGCTGGCCCGCGGTAGCGGCCACGGTGGCGACAATCGCGGCGATCCTCGCCGGAGCGCTCGTCGCCCGGCCCAACCGCCCGGCGCTCGACCCCAATCTCGTGGCCGTGGCCCCTTTCGATCTGCTGCTGCCGAGCCAGGAGCTGTGGCGCGAAGGGCTGGTGGACCTGCTGGCCCGCCAGCTCGACGGCGCCGGCCCCCTCCGGACGGTGCCGCCATCCGTGGTGATCCGGCGCTGGAACGGACCCGCCGACCGCGCCTCGGCCTCCGAGCTTGGCCGGCGGACCGGAGCCCGACTCGCCCTATTCGGCACGGTCGTCGGCGCCGGTGAGGACTCGGTCCGGTTGACCGCCACGCTGCTCGACGTGGCAAATGGACGGGTCCTGGTGGAGGTCGAGCGCTACGACGTGGCCTCGCGTATGGACCGGCTGGCGGACTCGGTCAGCGTCACGGTCCTGCGCCATCTCGGCGAGATTCGGCCCCTCGGGGCGGCGCGGCTGGCTTCCCTAGGGTCCAACTCCCCTGGCGCGCTGAAGGCGTTCCTGACGGCCGAGCAGTTCTATCGCCGCACCGCCTGGGACTCGGTGCTCGCCTACGGCGAGCGTGCGATCGCCCTCGACACCACGTTCGCGCTCGCCCTGTACCGGATGAGCCAGGTCCTGAGCTGGCAGCGCCTGGGTGCCGACTCGCTGTTGCGCCGCTACGCGCTGCGGGCGGGCGCTTTGACCCGCGGCCTCGCACCGCGCGAGAGCCTGCTGGTGAGCGCTCAGTCGCTCTTCGCGGCGATGCGGGGCGTCGACCCCGACAGCATCTGGTGGGTCCAGCATCGCCGCATGTTCGCCACGCTCGAGGAAGCCACGAGCCGCTATCCGCAGGACCCCGAGCCGTGGTACTTGCTCGGTGAGGCGCGCTACCACTTTGGCGGTTGGACGGGCGTGACGCCGGAGGAGATGCTGGAGGCCTTCGATCGCGCCATCGCGTTGGACTCGGCATTCGGCCCGGCGTACATCCACCCGGTCCAGCTCGCGCTGAACCTCGAAGGCCCGGGCCCTGCGCGCCGGTACGCGGCCGCCTACACCACGCTTGACCCCACCGACGTCTCGGCCGAAGGTACGGCGCTGGCCGGGCACCTGCTCGATCCCGACGAAGCGCGCTCGCGGGCCATCCAGCTGGTGGTCGACACCCTTTCGGCCGGTGGGATCGTCGAGGCGTGGTATCCATTACGCCGCTGGGAAGACTCGGCGGAAACGGCGCTGCGGCTGGCACGGCTCCTCAACGCGGGGCGTCACGGCGCCAACGGCGGCTCGAGCGGCGCCGACGCGGCGCGCATCTACCTAGCCGTCACGCTGGCCTACCGGGGTCATCTGCGGGAGAGTCGTGCCGTTGGCACCCAGCTCCCGGATCTCTTCGTCGAGCTGGCGCTGCTCGGCGCCGTGCCGCCCGACAGCGCGGCATTCGTGTTCTCCCGCTGGCTGCAAAACGGCAACATCGGGGTGGCGGCGCTGGCACTCCCCTGGTGGGCCGCGCGACGCGACACGCTCGCCATTCAGGAGCTGGCGCGCCGCGCGTCTCAGCTGGGGCGCGCCGGCGGTCGGTGGGTCTCGGGCATCTCCTCGACGTACGCCGCCGACGCGGCTCGAGGTTACCTCGCCTTGGTTCGAGGCGACTCCGCGGCGGCGCTGAGCGCGTTCGTTGCCCTGTCCGACACGGGCTGCATCGCCTGCACGCTGGACCGGTTGGCGGCGGTCGGGCTGCTCGTGGTCGCGCGCCGCTTCAGCGAGGCCGCCCGGCTACTCGATCGCCCGCTGGTACCGATCGCCTCGATGCCGCGGCCGAGCGAGGTGCTGTGGACCCTCGAGCGGGCTCGGGTGGCCGAGCGGCTCGGGGACCGCGGGCGGGCGCTGCGCTCCTACGGTCGCGTCGCCGGCCTCTGGGCCAACGCCGATCCGGAGCTGCGACGCTTCGTCGAAGAGGCGCGGGCCGGCCGCTGGCGTGTGGGATCGCCTAGACCCTGACCTCGGAGTGCGCGCCTAACGACGCGCTCCCGCTGAGCCCCTCCACCACCACGTCGTCGCCCAGCATCGCCTCGTCGAGCCGGCAGCGCACGATCCGGCACCGCTTGCCGACGATCGCGTCGGTGAGTGTGCTGTCCCGCACCACCGTCCCCATATCGATGCAGACGTTCGGGCCGATGGTCGAGTTCTCGATCACGACCTCGTCCTCGACGTACACCGGCTCCACCAACGTCACGCCGGGCGCGAGGCGCCGGGCGCCGGTCGTCCGCTTCCGCGCCTTGGCCCGTCGCTCGCCCGAGACGCCGCGTCGCCTGAGGTCAAGCAGGATCCGGTTGGTCTCGAGCACCGTGTTCATCGCGCCGCAGTCGTACCACCCGGAAACCTCCGCCGTTTTGATCCTGCGGCCGTGCTCGATCATCCACTGAAAGGCGTCGGTGAGGTACCACTCGCCCTTGTTCTTCGGGCCCGCGAGCACCTGGTCGATGCCCTGCCAGAGCGCGTCGGTGTCACGGACGTAATGGAGCCCGATGTTCGCCAACTTCGAGATCGGCTCCTTCGGCTTCTCCACGATCTTCGTCATGTAGCCGTTGCGGTCGGTCACGATGACGCCGAAGCGCTGGTAATCCTCCACTTCCTTGGCCCAGATGATCCCGTCGTCCTGCGCGTGCTTCGCCAGCGACAGGTCCGCGTCGAACACCGTGTCCACGAACACGATCAGCACCGGCCCCGTGACGAACGGCCGCGCCAGGTTGATCGCCCCGGCGGTGCCGTCCTGCACCTGCTGCTCGATGAACCGCGAGGGAATGGCGTAGCGCTCGCGGGCGTAATTCTCGACCTGCTCCTTGAGGTGCCCGGTGATGAAGATCAGCTCCGAGAGGTCCAGCCCCTCGAGCTTGTCCATCACCCAGTCCATCACCGGCCGCCCCGCCACCTTGAGCAGCGGCTTCGGCACGACGTGGGTGTGCGGCCGGAGCCGCGTCCCCTTCCCCGCGAGCGGGATGATGACCTGCACGTCAGACCCTCCCGTAGCGGTCCTGGAGACGGACCACGTCGTCGAGGTGCGGGGTCGAGGCCTCGAGCACGTCGGTGCGCTCGATCGCCTCGAACTGGTGGACCATCCCCGTCGGCACCTGCTGCGCCGAACCCGCGATCATCTCGCGCTCGACCAGCTCGTCCTTCTCGTTCCTATAGCGGAAGATCATCCGGCCGCGCAGCACGTAGATGGACTCGTGCTTCTGGTTGTGGTACTGAAGGCTCAGGCAGTGGCCGGGCTCGATGTGCAGGATCTTGCCGACGTACCGGTCCGTAAGGGCCCACAGGATCTCGTAGCCCCACGGCTTGTCCACCTGCGTCGGCGTGAAGGCGTGCGGATGCTCGGCCATCAGGACCCCGGGATCGTGAGCAGGAGCGAGCTGGGTGACGTCACGCAGGCGCGGGCGCACACGCCGCAGCCCACGCAGCCGTCCTTGATCACCGGACGGCCCTGCTGGTCGAGATCGAGCGCCTCGGGACCGACCGGGCAGACGCGGGCGCAGACGCCGCACTCGATCCCCTGGAAGGCGATGCACCGCTCGGCGTCGAGCGCCAGGTCACCCATCTTCTCGTGCGCCCATCCATCGGCCGGGGGCACCAGCGCGCCCGTCGGGCAGACGGTGGCGCAGAACATCCCTTCGCACGCGATACACGGCTGCTGCATCGGCTCGATCGCCGGCGTGCCCGCGGCGAGCCCCGCGTTGGGCGGTGCCGGCATGATGGCGTCCACCGGACACGCCTCCACGCAGTAGCCGCACCGCGTGCAGGCGGCGAGAAAGGCCGGCTCCGGCAGCGCGCCCGGCGGCCGGAAATAGCGGCGCGGCGCCACGCGATCGGCCAGAAGCTCGGCCGCTTCCCTGGCGATCAGCTTGAGCGTCTCGCCCAGGAACCCGCGACGGGAATAGCTGCCGTCAGCCGGGACCGGCCCGCCTTCTCGAGGTGCCATGGCGATAAGAATCTACCCAACTTGACCAGCGGGGGAGATGGACCGTCGGACGCCGAGGACCGGCGGCGCGCCGTGGGGATTACTCCGCGCGGCCGGCGTCCCGGGCGTGCAGCATCCGGTAGCGGAGCAGCTGGAGCCTGCGCCGGATCGACCCGTCGAACACCCGGTCGCCGATGCGCACGATCACGCCGCCCACCAGCGCGGGGTCGGCGCGGAAGTGCGAGAGGACCGTCTTGCCCACCGCCCGGGTGAGCCGCTCGGTGATCGCCGCCGCGAGCCGGTCGTCCACCGGCCGAGCGGTGACCACGCCGGCATGCACGCGGCCCAGGTGCTGGTCCACCAGCAGCTGGTAGGCCTCGCTGATCTCCGGCAGGAGACCCTGCCGGCCGCGTTGCACCACCCCCTGGAGGAAGCGGATGAACGGAGCCGGTGCGCGGCCCTTCAGCGCCTGCTCCAGCACCTGCTTCTTCGCCTGCTTGGTGATGCGCGGCGACTCCAGCACCGCGCGGATCTTCGGCTCCACCGTAATCGCGCCCGCCACCGCGTCCATGAGCAGGCCGAACTGCACCACGTCCCCGTGGCGCTCGGCCGTGGCGACCAGCGCTTCCGCGTAGTTCCGCGCGACGACGGCGTTCTTCACGAGCGCGTGTCGTGCATGGCGTTGAGGTAGTCCTGCACCAGCCGGCGGTCCGCCTCGTTGTCGAGGTTCTTCCCGATCACCTTGCTCGCCGCCGCGATCGACAGCTCGACCGCCTCGTGCCGGAGCGCGGTCAGCGCGCGGTCCCGCTCGATCTCGATCTCGCGCCGCGCCCGCGCCAGCAGCTCCTCCTGCTCGACACGGCCCTTGGCCACGATCTCCTCGCGCAGCTTCTCGCCCGCCTGCCGGCCCCCGGCCACGATCTCCTGCGCCTCCGTCCGGGCGTTCGCCACCTGCACCTGGTACTCGGTGAGGAGGCGCTGCGCCTCGGCGTTCGCCTTGGCCGCCGCGTCGAGCTGCCCCTGGATTCGCTGCTCGCGCTCCTCGACCGCCTTGAGGATCGCCGGCCACGCCGTCTTCGCCAGGATCACGAGCAGGAGGCCGAAGATCAGCAGTGTCCAGATCGTGAGCCCGGGATTGATCGTGAACGGCCCGGTGCCGCCGCCCTCTTCCTGGGCGGCGGCGAGGAGGAAGCCCAGGACGGTCACTTGAGGACCTTGAAGAGGAGCGCGAAGACCAGCGACGCCAGAGTTGCGCCCTCGATGAGCGCCGCCGTCAGGATCATGGCGCCGCGGATGTCGGCCGAGGCCTCCGGCTGCCGCGCGATCGCCTCCACCGCCTGGCCGCCGATGCGTCCGATGCCGAGCCCCGCTCCGATGATCGAGAGCCCCATGCCGATGCCGGCGCCGAGGAGCGCGTTGTTGTTGAGCGCCGTCTGGGCGGCCTCCGCCGCTTCCTGAACCATGAACATCTGACTTCCTCCCGGAACGTTGATGAAACGCGGCCTAGTGCTCGTGCTGCATCAGGCCGATGAAGACACTCGTGAGCAATGCGAAGATGTACGCCTGAAGCAATGCCACGAGCAGCTCCAGCGCCATCATGAACAAAACGAAGAAGACCGACCCCCCCGCCACGAACCACTTCACAATCGCCACGTTGCCGAACAGGAAGATGAGCCCCAGCAGCGACAGGATCACGAAGTGGCCCGCCGTCATGTTCGCGAAGAGCCGGAGCATCAGCGCGAACGGCTTCACGATCTTCCCGATGATCTCGACGGGAATCATGATCAGCGTGAGCAGCACCGCCGTGACGCCCGTTGTGCCCGGCGGGACGAAGACGATCGTCTTGAGATAGCCCTTCGGCCCCAGCGCCACCATACCGGAGATCTCGATGGTGGCGAACGCGGTGAGCGCCAGCGCGCCGGTCACCGCCAGGTTGCCGGTCGGGGTGGCGCCGTACGGCATCAGGCCGAGAAGGTTGCAGTAGAGGATGAGCCAGAAGAGCGTGAGAACGTACGGCGCGAACATCGCGCCGCGGTGGTGGCCGATGTTGGCGATGGCGACGTCGCTCCGGACGTACACGACTATCGCCTCGATCATGCTGGCCACGCCCTTGGGCGCGCCGCCTCTGGCGCGCTGCCGCTCGAGCGCCCGCCCCGTGAGGAACATCGTCAGCCAGACCAAGAACGCGGCGAACGCCAGAAAGACGACGTGCTTGGTCGGGGAGAGGTCGATCCCCCCGACCTCCCATCCGGTCGGCAGGTGGATCGGGCCGAGGTGCAGCCACTCCCCGAACGGCACCTCGATCTCGTGCGCGTCCGAGGTGTGGTGCAGGATCATTCCACCGA
>JACORV010000092.1 GCA_016179225.1 Gemmatimonadota bacterium
CGCGCTCATCTGCGGCCTCTAGCCACCAGACTGACACTTCTAGGCACGACTGTGACGGGTGCCGGAACCTCGTCCCTTCCGCCAAAACAGGCACAGGGCGAACTTGCACCCACCATGGAGGGCCAGGGCCGGGTCAGGAATGTATCTGGAGTCGCAGAATGTCCTACGGCACTCGGCGGACCTGAGATAGAATGGCCATCACCTCCTCGAGCCTCGGGCCGGGGTGTCACGCAACGAAGCCATAAGGGATGGCATGCGGATTGCCCCCTGTGGGATCCCGTCCAAGGAACCTCATGAACGCAGCGCATCGGGCACGGGGATCGTGAGGCTGCTGGTGAAGGCTTCGCCTCCTACTATCGATGCCGCGCTAGTCGCCGCGATCCTCGACCTTTCGGCCGACGCGATCCTCACCGTCTCGCCCGACGAGCGCGTCACCTCGTGGAACCACGGCGCTCAGGCGATGTTCGGCTGGACGGCGGAGGAAATCGTCGGGCGACCCTTCACCGTCCTGCTCCCGGGCGAGGAGCTCGCACGCGGGGAGCTGGAGTGGATCCATCGGACTACGCTCGAGCTGGGCGCGATCCGCGACTACGCGACCCGCCGCAAGCGGAAGGACGGCGCGATCCTCGACGTGAGCCTCACGCGTACCGCCGTGCGCGGCCGGGACGGCCAACTGCTTGGCTTTTCCGCGATCCTGCGAGACGTCACCGACCGCAAACGGCTCGAGCGGCAGCTCATCGCCTCGGAGCGTCTGGCCACCGCCGGGCAGGTCGCAGCGGGCGTCGCCCACGAGATCGGCGCGCCGCTCACCGCCATCGCGATGGCCGTGGACCACATGCTGCGGACCCGATGCGCCTCCTGCACCGGCGCCGAAGAGATGCGGATCCTCCAGTCCCAGACCGACCGCATCGCCCGGCTGGCGCGCCAGCTCGTGAACCTCGCCAAGCCGGCCGGACCCTCGCTGGCCCCGGTGCAGGCGAACGACGTGATCGCCCAGGCCCTGAGCCTGGTCCAGTCGCAGCTCAACCGCAGCGGGGTGCGGGTCAGCCTCGACCTCGATCCCGGGCTTCCGTCCATCCAGGGCGACGAGGCGCAGCTCCAGCAGGTCATCGTCAACCTGCTCTTCAACGCGCAGCGCGCGCTGGAAGCCCGGGGCGGGAACGTGCGCATCGAAACCGGGCGCGCGGACACCGGTGAGGTCGAGATCGTCGTGTCGGATGACGGGCACGGCATCGCGGCCGCTGATCTCCCTCAGGTCTTCACGCCGTTCTTCTCCCGCTTCGGCGGCTCCGGTCTCGGCCTCGCGCTCGCCGCACAGATCGTGCGCGCGCACCGCGGCGTCATCGAGGCGGCTTCGCCTTCGGGCGGCGGCGCGCAGTTCATCATCCGGCTTCCCGTGGCGAACGCGTGACGCACTCCGACGCCCCGACCGGCGGGACGCCGCGCCGCGTCCTCGTCGTCGAAGACGACGTGGTCGTGCGCCGCCTCCTCTCGAAGGTTCTCACCGACGAGGGGTACCAGACGGTGGAGGCGGCCTCGGGGGAGGAGGCGCTGACGGAGCTCGGCAAGCACCTCTTCGACGCGGTGCTGCTGGACCTCAACCTCCCCGGCATCCAGGGGATGGACGTGCTGGCGGTCGGGCCCACCGTGCAGACCGACACCCCGTTCATCGTGATGACGGCCTTCGGATCGGTGGATACGGCGGTGGAGGCGATGAAGAACGGCGCCTTCGACTACGTGAGCAAGCCATTCCGCACCGACGAGCTGCTGCTCACCCTGCGCCGCGCGCACGAGGAAATGACGCTCCGGCGCGAGGTCGCGCGACTGCGCCGGCAGGTGCGGGAAGGGCCCGGCGTCCAGATGGTGGGCAAGAGCGCCGGGATCGAGCGGGTGCGCGATCTCATCGCGCGCGTCGCGCCGAGCCGCGCCACAGTGCTCATCACCGGCGATACCGGAACGGGGAAGGAGCTAGTCGCGCGCTCGATCCACGCGCTGTCGGGGCGCACGGAGCACCCGTTCGTCGCCGTGAACTGCGCCGCGATCCCCGAGACGCTGCTCGAGTCCGAGCTGTTCGGCCACATGAAGGGCGCCTTCACCGGCGCCATCACCAGCAAGCGCGGCTTGCTCGAGGAAGCGTCCGGCGGCACGCTCTTCCTCGACGAGGTCGGCGCCATCTCGGCGAACATTCAGGTCAAGCTGCTGCGCGCGCTCCAGGAGCGCACCATCCTGCGGGTCGGCGGGCGCGAGCCGGTACCGATCGACATCCGCCTCATCGCCGCGACCAACCTCGACCTCGGCGAGGAGGTGCGGGCGGGACGATTCCGCGAGGACCTCTACTATCGCCTGAGCGTCTTCCCCATCCGCGTGCCGTCGCTGAGGGAGCGCCGCGACGACATCCCGATCCTCGCTGCGTACTTCCTGCGGCGCACCGCGGCCGAGCACCAGGTGGACGCACCCGCCATCCCGCCCGCCACGATGCAGCGGCTGATCGACTACGACTGGCCGGGCAACGTGCGTGAGCTGGAGAACTTCGTCGAGCGCTCGGTGATCATGCACGCCGGAGCGAAGACGATCCCCTTCGATCCCAGCGAGGGTCTGCATCGCCGGCAGGAGCACGATCTGCTCAAGCTGGCCCGCGCCGAGCGGTGGAACCTGGAGCGCGTGGAGCGCGAGTACATCCTGGCGGTGCTGGAAGAGGTCGGTGGGCACCAGGGTCGGGCGGCGGAGATTCTCGGCATCGATCGGCGCACCCTCTACCGCAAGCTGAAGCTGTACCGGGGGGAAACGGACCCCGGCCTGGAGAGCCCCGACGCCTCGGAGGTTGAGACGGCCTAGCCCCTCCGATTCCAGGGGCCCGAGTCAGGATGTCCCAGCCGCCACATCGGCCCCTGCTCCAAGGTCTTGCGGAAGTGCCGTATCTCAACGTGCGACAATAGCTTGCCTGCGCGGCAGCCGAAAGGGACTGCTGGTACGCATTCCGCGGGGCCGGTATCAGCGTATGGTCGAGTCCTTGCTCATCGCAGTAGACGCCGCGCCATTTGCCGATCGCGTCAGCGGATGGCTGCCGGACCTCCTACGCGCCGGCGTGCGTCGGGTGACGCTGTACCACGCGATCGAGCGAGAGGGCCCCGGGTGCGCGCTCGAGCTCGACGAGCTGCGGCCGAAACTCGACCGGCTTGCCGTACAGCTGTCAGCGGGAACGGTGGACGTCGAGCTTGCCTTCAAGCGCGGCGACCGATTCCGGTGGTTGGTGTCACTGGTAGCGCTGCGGGGCAGCCAGCTGATCGTGCTCGGCCCGCGGTGCTCGCTGGGGGCGGCAGGGCCGAACGTCGGCTCGCTGCTGGGGCGCCTCCTGGATGAATCTCCGGTGCCGCTCCTGGTGGTTCCGCGCGCCCGCGGCGATGACGATCTGCCGCTCCTCGACCATCCCTTCCTCATCGAGGGAGGCACGACGGAGCCGTGGGTCGACGCGCAGGCGCGCGCCCTCGTACCCACGGTGCTCCCGGCTGGCGGCCTTTCGCCTGACGGCAGGTATCCGGCGGGCGCGTCGCTCCTCGTGACGGGACGAACGCCCACCGGAGGCCGGCTGGAAGAGTTGCTGCTTGATGCGCCCTGCCCAGTGCTCGTCATTCCTGCCCATGCCGACGCCACTCATGCCTAGCATGGCGCGAGCACCCCAAACCCTACCGTAGGTTCGGCAACAGCGGCGGCTTCGGCCGCCGCTGGCGCTTAGACCCGCGCCGTGAGCTCGGCGAGGACCTGCGGACCGTAGAAGAGGCGGATATACCTGGCTTGCGTGGGCGTGAGGCGCCGCACCGCCCACGCGAGGTGCACGAAGTGCGGCTCGGCCGGCGGGGTCATGGGGAACATCCCCAGCTCCTCGGGCAGGTGGTTGCCCTTGCGGGCGTTGCAGGTGGAGCACGCGGTCACGACGTTCGTCCACGCGTCCGTTCCGCCGCGGGAGAACGGCACGATGTGGTCGCGGGTGAGGCACTCGCGGGGCTTGAGCACGGCCTGGGTGCGCCCGCAGAACTGGCAGCGGTAGCCGTCGCGCGCGAAGAGGAACGTGTTCGTCACCTGGCGGCGGAACCGCCGCGGCACGTGGACGAACTTGTTGAGGCGGATGACGGCCGGCCGGGGCAGCGCCAGGCGCTCGGAGCGTACGAGGCGATCGGCGTCGGCCTCGACGATCTCCGCCTTCCCGTCGATGACGAGCCGCAGCGCCCGCCGCACCGGCACCATCGTGATCGGCTCGAACGACGCGTTCAGCGCCAGGCACCGCACCACCGCCGGACTCCTCTCGCGGGTGCTTCACCCGCACAAAAAACCCGCCGCGCTCTTCGAACGGGACGGGTGAACCGGGATGCCTTCCTCGAATATCGCGCTTGACTCGTCCCAGAACGGCCAAGGCATCCTAGCCTAAGATAGTACCCGGGGGGCCGTGGCGAAGCAAGTTGGGCCGCTGCCGAAGCGCGAGGCGCCGCCTAGGGTTTGAAGGCCGCGGCCGCGGCATCCAGCTGCTCCAGCACCGCCGTCCGAGCCGTCCCGCCCGCTACGCGGCGGCGCTCGACGGCGGCCCCGGGGCCGCCCAGACGGGAAAGCAGGTCGGGAAAGGCCGGATCCACCTTCGCCGCCTCGCCCGTAGGAACGCGGTCGATGGCCACTCCGAGCTCTTCGGCTTTCCGGACCAGCGCTCCGACGAGGCCGTGGGCCTCCCGGAAAGGCCGCCCGGCCTGCACGACGAGGTCGGCGAGATCGGTCGCGAGCGTCGCCGCGTCGAGCGCGGACGCCATACGCCCGGGACGGAGCTGGAGCCCCGCCACCACGCCTTCCATCAGCTCCGTCGCCGCCAACGCGCCGTCCAGCGCGTCGAACAGCGCCGCGTTGTTCTCCTGGAGGTCCTTCTGGTAGCCGGACGGCATGGCCTTGAGCGTCGCCGTCATCGCGACGAGGCGCCCCAGCAGGTGCCCGGCCTTGGCGCGCACCAGCTCGAGCGAGTCCGGATTGCGCTTCTGCGGCATCAGGCTGCTGCCGGTCGTGAACGGCTCGGCGAGGACGACGAACCCGAACTCCGCCGACGAGAAGAGCACGAGGTCCTCGGCGAGGCGCGAGAGATGCATCCCCGCGACGGTCGCGGCGAACACGGCCTCGAGGGTGAAGTCGCGGTCGCCGACGGCGTCGATCGAGTTGGCCGATACGGCGGCGAAGCCGAGGCGCGACGCGAGTGCTTCGCGATCCACCGCGAACCCGGAGCCGGCGATCGCGCCGGAGCCAAGCGGGAGAACGGAGGCCCGCGCCCGCGCGCCCGCGCCGCGGGCGCGGTCGCGCACCAGCGCCCACGCGTGCGCGAGCGCCCAGTGCGCGAACCGGACCGGCTGCGCGCGCTGCGTGTGCGTGTAGGACGGCATCAGCACGTCCAGGCCGCCGCGCGCCTGCGCGATCAGGGCAAGCCCCAGCGCCGCGAGCGCGCCGTCCAGCCGGTCGAGCGCGCCCATCGTCCAGAGCCGGAGGTCGGTCGCCACCTGGTCGTTGCGCGAGCGTCCGGTATGGAGCTTGCCCGCCAGCGGCCCGACGACCTCGCCCAGCAACCGCTCGAGGAGCGAGTGGATGTCCTCGTCGGCGGCGTCGTCCGCGGCGCCCGCGGCGAGCTGCTCGGCGACGGCATCGAGCCCCGCGAGCAGCCGGACACGCTCGTCGCCGGTGAGCACGCCCACGCCCTCGAGCGCGTGGACCCAGGCGCGGTTGGTCTCCAGGTCTTCCCGCCACAGCCGGCCGTCCACGGGCAGGCTGCGGTTCAGGCGGTCGAGTCGCGGATCCATGGGCTCCGTGAACCGGCCGCCCCACATCACGTGCGGGGCGTCAGCCACGGGCGCCGGCGAGTGGGGGCGTGGATCGCGCGAGAAGCGCTTCCGGGGCCCACCCGAGGAGCGCCCCGATCTTCGCCGAATCGAGCGAGGTGTCGCGCGGCCGGTCGGCCGGCCGCTTCCCCTCGCGCAGGAGCGCGGGGCTGAAGCGGTACAGCTTGCAGAGGACCCGTCCCATCTCGAGTCGCGTCATCCGCTCGGGACCAGCCACGTGGAAGACGCCGGGGACGTCGGTGCCGCACAGCTCCCAGGCGGCACGCGCCACGTCGTCCACGTGCACCGGACTGCGCCACTCGTCGGCGTACAAGATGACCGGCAGGCCGCGCATCAGGTGCCAGCACTCGTGCTCGGGGCGCAACGTGATCCCGCTCTCGCCCACCAGGAGCGACGGCCGGATGATCAGCGCCTCGGGGTGCTCGAGGCGGACGTGGGCCTCCGCCTCCGCCTTGAGCACGCCGTACGGCAGCAGGGGGACCGCGGACGACTCCTCGGTGTAGCTCCCGCTCGCGCCGTCGAAGACCAGGTCGGTGGAGAAGAACACGAAGCGCGCGCCGTGCCGGGCCGCGAGGCGCGCGACCTCGCGCGGCGCGTCCACGGTGATCGCCCGGTCGGACTTGTCGTAGGAGCAGAAGAAAACGGCGGACGGCCGCTCGCGCTCGAAGACGCCGGCGAGCGCCGAGGAAGACGTCGCGTCGAGGGTGATCTCGCGCCAGCCGCCGGGGCGGACCGGCCGCCGCCAGCCGGTGCCGGCCAGCTCCACGTCGCGGGGCGCGAGGGCAAGGAGGCGCGAGCCGAGGAAGCCCGACGCGCCGATGACGAGCGCGCGAGCGGGCCGTGGGCTCAGTCCGCCGCCTCCGCGAGCCGGGCCGCGAGTCGCCGCTGGCGCTCGGCGGCCGTGCGCACGGCCAGCCCGTAGAGCCGGATGAATCCTTCCGCGTCGCTCTGCGTGTACACGTCGTCCGCGCCGAACGTCGCCAGCCCCTCGTGGTAGAGTGAGTGGGGCGACGAACGCCCGGCCACGCGAACGGCGCCCTTGAACAGCTTTACCTTTACGCTGCCGGTGACGTGCCGCTGCGTCGCGTTCACCAACGCGTCGAGCGCCTCGCGCTCCGGCGTCCACCAGCGCCCGTCGTACACCAGGTCGGCGTAGCGCCGGCCGAGGTCGTCGGCCAGGGCCAGGGTCCGGCGGTCGAGCACCAGCTGCTCGAGCTCCCGGTGCGACTGGAAGAGCACCGTGCCGGCCGGCGTCTCGTACACCCCGCGGGACTTCATGCCGACCAGACGGTCCTCGACGATGTCCGCCCGCCCCACGCCATGCTCGCCGGCGAGCTGGTTGAGCGATTCGATCAGCGTGACGGGATCCATCGGCTCGCCGTCGAGCGAAACAGGCTCGCCCTGCTCGAACCCGATGGTCACGACGGCCGGGGTGTCCGGCGCGTCCGCCGGATCCCGGGTCAGGAGGAAGAGGTCCTCCGGCGGCTCGCACCAGGGGTCCTCGAGCACGCCGCCCTCGTGGGAGACGTGCCAGAGGTTGCGGTCCCGGCTGTACGGCTTCTCCGCGGAGGCCGTGGTTGGGACGCCCTGCTTCGCGAGATAGGCGAGCAAGTCCTCGCGCCCGCGGAACTCCCACTCTCGCCACGGCGCGATGACGGCGAGGTCCGGCGCGAAGGCGGCGTAGGTGAGCTCGAAGCGCACCTGGTCGTTGCCCTTCCCCGTGCAGCCATGCGCGAGCGCGGTCGCGCCCACGCGGCGCGCAGCGGCGACCTGCCGCTCGGCGATGAGCGGACGCGCCATGGCGGTGCCGAGGAGGTAGGTCCGGGCGTAGACCGCGCCGGCCTTGAGGGTCGGCCAGATGAACTCGCGGACCAAGCGCTCCCGAACGTCCTCGACGAGGCAGGCCTGGGCGCCCGAGCGCCGGGCCTTCTCCTCGAGTCCCGCCAGCTCGGCCGCGCCCTGGCCCACGTCCACGGCCACGCACACCACGGCCGCGTCGTAGTGCTCGCGCAACCATGGCACGATCGCCGAGGTGTCGAGCCCGCCCGAATACGCCAGCATCACCTTGTGCGCCATCTCGCCCCCGTCTCCCGAAATGAGAGTTTATGCAGAGCAGCGCATAAAAATACATCCCCGGCGCGGGGGGTCAATGGCGCGATCCGGCGAGCCCGGCGACGCGGCGCGCGAGCTTCTTCCGGTCGGCCGCGCTGCGGGCGATGATGAGCAGCGTGTCGTCGCCGGCGAGCGTGCCGAGCACTTCCGGCCACGCCTCGTGGTCGAGGGCGGCGGCCAGCGCGCTGGCGCTGCCGGTCGGCGTCCGGAGCACCAGCAGCGGCCCCACGCCGTCGCAGCGCAGGAGGAGCGAGGGGAGGAAGGTGCTCAGCATCGGCGGGGGGAGGATCTCCTCCTGCGGCGCGGCGTACACCGGGGTGCCGTCCTCGTCCGGCGTCTTCGAGATCCCGAGCTCGCGGATGTCGCGGGAGAGCGTGGCCTGGGTCACGTCGAACCCGGCCCGCGACAGGAGCTCGCGGAGGCGCTCCTGGCTGGGAATCCGGTGCTCGCGCACCAGGCGGAGGACGGCGGCGTGCCGCTTGGCTTTCACGAGTGCATTAACGCGGTTCCGTGCGCAAAATATGCTTGGCGAGGATGTCGCGCGACTCGCGGGTTCTCTAGCCGCGTGCCGCGCGGGCGTTCCCGGCGGCCCGCTCCAGCGCGGCGCGCTCGCGCGTAGCGTCCACGCCCGGCCAGTAGCCGCGCTTATATACCATCCGTCCCGCCACCCAGGCAAAGGCGACGTCGGATGCCGTCGCCGAGCGTACCAGTGCCCCTTCGGGATCGTCGGCGCCGGCGAGGGCCGGAGCGTCGAGCGAGATCGCGGCGAGGTCGCCCCAGGCACCCGTCGTCAGCTGCCCGAGGCCGTCGAGACCCAGGGCTGCCGCGGCATCCACCGTGACCAGGCGGAGCAGTTGGCGGGGACCGAGGGCGTCTCCCAGCCCGGCGACCCGGGCCTCATGGAA
>JACORV010000096.1 GCA_016179225.1 Gemmatimonadota bacterium
AGCCGCTCCGCCAGCCGCGCGGCGAGCGCCGCGTTCGCTGCCTGGTGCGGGCCGGCGAGGCCGAGCGCGTAGCCGGCACCCAGCGCGGGATCCATCCGCTCGAACCCCGCTCCCCGCGCCCGCGCTTCCGCCTCGAGGACCGCGGCCACCGCGTCGTCCGGCTCAGTTGTGACGAAGGGTACGCCGGGCTTGGCGATCCCCGCCTTCTCCCGGGCGATGCCCGCGAGGTCCGGGCCTAGGTACTCAGTGTGCTCGAGCGCGATCCGCGTCACGCCGCACGCCAGCGGCGCGATCACGTTGGTCGCGTCGAGCCGGCCTCCGAGACCGACCTCGACCACCGCGATTTCAGTGCCCCGGGCCGCGAAGTCCGCGAAGGCCACTGCGGTCGTAATCTCGAAGAACGACGCGTCCCGCCGGCTCGCGGCCGGCTCGAGCCGCCCCACCCACGCAGCCACCGCCTCCTGCGACACGGCGATCCCGTCCACCAGCATCCGCTCACAGAAGGACACCAGGTGAGGTGAGGTGTAGAGGCCCACGCGGAATCCGGCGGCCCGAAGGACGGACGCCAGCATCGCCGAGGTGCTGCCCTTGCCGTTCGTCCCCCCGACGTGCACCGACGCGAAATGGCGCTCGGGGTGCCCGAGCACCCCCAGCAGCGCCTCGGTCGTCTCGAGGCCCCACTTGATACCGCCGGCAGTTCTGGGAAACAGGAAGCGACAGGCGTCGTCAAACGTGCGAACCGTCAGGAGGCGATATCTCCCTCAGACGCCGGCATGCCTTGCAGGAGTCGCAACATCCGCGCGCAGGTGGAGGCCAGCCTGCTCCGCGGCACCACCGCGTCGATCATCCCGTGCTCCAGGAGGAACTCCGCCGTCTGGAAGCCCTCCGGCAGGTCCTGGCCGATCGTCTGCTTGATCACTCGCGGACCGGCGAAACCCACCACGGCTCCCGGCTCAGCAATGATCACGTCTCCTTGCATGGCGTAGGACGCCGAGACGCCGCCGGTGGTGGGGTTGGTGAGGATCGAGATGAAGGGGATCCCATGATCCTTGAGCTGCGCGATGACCACCGACGTCTTCGCCAGCTGCATCAGGGAGAGGACGCCCTCCTGCATTCGGGCGCCGCCCGAGGCTGATACGATGATCAGGGGAACCTTCGCCTTCAGGGAGCGCAGGGTCAGGCGCGCGATCTTTTCGCCCACCACCGAGCCCATCGAGCCGCCCATGAACTTGAAGTCCATGACGCCGAGGTGGACTTCGAGGCGATCGAGCGTCGCCACCCCGGTGTGGACGGCGTCGGCCGAGCTGGCCTTCTTGATCGCGGCGCCCAACCGGTCACGGTAGTTCTCGAACCGAAGGGCATCCACCGAGCGGAGGTTCTCGTCCAGGGGCGCCCAGCTCCCGTCGTCGGTCAAGAGGGCAATGTAGTCCGAGGCTTCGATCCGCCGGTGGTGCCCGCAGTTTGGGCACACCTCGAGCGACCGGGCGAACTGCTCCCGGATATCGACATGCCCGCACTCTTCACACTTCTCCCAGACGTCGGCGGGGATCTCCAGCCGTTCTCGGGACGTACGAGGCCGCCGATCCTTGCGGAACCAGGCCATGAGCGCGGGGGGGTCGTTGGGTGAGTGCTATTGGGGCGCCGCCAGGGGCCCCGCCAAAAGACCTTCCAATTTGAACTCCGGCTACCCCGGGCGCCAGTATCGCGCGCTAACTTCTTGTCACAACTCGCGATAGCCGAGCTCTTTGCCCTCATGCGCGAGCCGCATGGCGAGTCCGATGGCCAGGTAGCAGGTCAAGAAGAAGGATCCTCCGTAGGAGAAGAACGGCAGGGGGATCCCAGTGATCGGCATCACATTCGCGGTCATGCCGACGTTCTCGAATATGTGGGTGAAGAACACCCCCACGATGCCGAAAGCAACCAGGCTCCCGAAGGGGTCCGGGCAGCGGCGCGCGATACGGATAAGTACGGCGAGGAGCGCCATGAAGAGGGCGATCGCCACCATCACGCCAACGAGCCCCAGCTCCTCGCCGACGACCGAAAAGATGAAGTCCGTATGCTGCGCCGGTAGAAAGGCGAGTCGCTTCTGGGAGCCGAGGGTGAACCCCTTCCCCAGCCAGCCACCGCTCCCGATCGCGATCTTCGACTGGATGATGTGCCACCCGGTCGCTCGGGGATCCAGTTCCGGGTTGAGGAACGAGATCAGGCGGTGCTGCTGATAGGTGGCGAGTCGCTCCCAGAGCGGCAGGGCGATGACCCCCATGCCCAGGTTCGCGCCAAGGACCGCGAGCCCCTCCCAGACGAACGGCCGCCACATCACGAGGAGCGCGCATAGCACGAGGATCCACCCGCCCCACGACCATGCCGAGAACGCGAGGATGAGGGACAGGATGGGGGAGGCCAGCAGCACCAGGAACGAAATGCGGACGCCCGACCAGAAGAGCATGGCGAAGAGGATACCTGCGAAGACGATTGCGCTGCCCAAATCGGGCTGCAGCGCGACCAGCCCCGCGGGCGCAGCGGCGATCATGCACGGTAGGACCAGCTCACGCATGGTGGCGGCGGGCGCACGCTGCGCCGACAGATAACGGGCAAGCATGAGAACGGTCGCCAGCTTGGCGAACTCGGTCGGCTGACCCAGCCGAACCCCGCCGATCTCGATCCACGACTTCGACGACGCCGCGGTCCCGCCGCCAGTTCCGATGGCGAGCGTGAGCACGAGGATGATCAGGCTCAGCACATAGCACGCCGGCGCGACCCATTCGAGGAAACGCGGCGAGAGCCGGGCGACGAGGATTGCGCCTGCGATGCCCAAGCCGAGCCAGATCAGCTGGCGCTTCCAGACGCCGGCGACGGATGTCGGCACGTCGGTCTGCCCAGCCGAGTACAGGACCGCGACTCCATACGCCGTGAGCGCCAGCGTGACGAGGAGGAGCGGCCGGTCCAGCTTCGCCAGGGCTTTCATCGCTGCCCCGGCCCGGTCGTGATCGGTCGCGGCAGGGGCGCGCGCCGAGGCGCCGGGCCGGAGTCCAGGGGCACCGAGCGCGGCGCGGTATCCTGTGGCACGACGAACGGCATCGTCTCGGCCTCCCGCCCGCCGGCGCGCACCAAGTCCGGGCCGAGCAGGTAGCGCTCGATGACGCGCGCTACGTACGGTGCGACCGTCGTCCCGTGGAGCCCGAACTCCATGATCCCACCCACGACGATCGCCGGGTGGTCGGCCGGGGCGAAGCCGATGAACCAGCCGTGGTCCGGCCCGTGGGGGTTCTGCGCGGTGCCCGTCTTGCCCGCCAGGCGGATGCGTTCCAGCCTCGCGCCGCGCGCGGTCCCCCGCTCCACGACCGCGATCAGCGCCCGACGCACGGTCGCGAAGGTGCTTTCGGGGAGCGCGATCTCGCGTTGCGGCCGGCGCGGCGGTGCGACGACGTGGGGCACCGGCACGTGGCCGCCGTTGGCCAGCGCGGCATAGAATCGCACCATGTTGATGAGCGTCTGCGCGTTCTCGCCCTGCCCGATCGACAGGTTGATCGCGACCGAGTTGGTCCATCGCCCGCGCCCGTACACGCGGTCGTAGTACTCGCGCGAGGCTGGGAAAACCGAGGTCAGCTCGCCGGGGAGGTCGACACCGCTGGCCGACCGGAACCCGAACTCCGTGCCGTCGGTGAGCAGGCTGTCGACCCCCAGCTTCAGGCCCAACTGGTAGAAGTAGACGTCGCACGAGGAGGCGATCGCACCGATGAGGTCGAGCGATCCGTGGCCCTCCTTCTTCCAGCATCGGAAGAATCGGTTGCCGAATTGCAGGCCACCGCGGCACGGCTGTGGCATGTGGCTGTCGAACCGGACGATCCCGCGGCGCAGCCCCATGGTGGCGATCGCGAGCTTAAACGTCGAAGCGGGCGGGTAGCGCGTGGAGATGGCGCGGTTGAGGAGCGGGCGCGCGGGATCCTCGTTCAGCTGCTGCCACAGGTCGCGGTCGATGCCGCCGACGAACGCATTGGGGTCATAGGGCGGCGCCGAGTAGAGAGCCAGGATCGCACCGGTGCGCGGCTCCATCGCGACCAGGGCGCCGCGCCAGCGCGCCGGCCAGATCGACGCCATGAAACGCTGGAGATCAAGATCGATGGTGGTGCGGAGCGCCTGGCCGGCCACGGTCGGGAGCGCCGACGCGCCTTCCTCCCGCACCACCCGGCCGAGGGCATCCACCTCCACGAACCGGATGCCATCCTTGCCCGCCAGCGAGTCCTCGTACTGGCGCTCCAGCCCCACACGGCCGATGATCGAGCCCGGACGCTTGCCCTGATAGGCGCGCGAGGCCAGCTCCTGCTCGGTCACCTCGCCGACGTAGCCGACCAAATGCGCGACAGCCAGGCTGTCGGGATACAGGCGCTTGGGCTCGGTCTGGATCACGAGCCCCGGCAGCATCGCGCGGCGCTCCTCCAGCCTGGAGACGAGCGCGAACGGCGCGTCCTTGATCAGCAGCGTCGGCTCGTATGGCGCCGCCCGGTAACGGGTGAGCACGCGATGCGTCTGGTCGGCGGTGAGCGCCACCAGCGGCTCGAGCCGGCTCAGCATCGCCCGGAGCGAGTCTTCGTTGGCGGCTAGGAGTAGCACCGAATAGCCCGGCACGTTTTCCGCGATGATCCGGCCGCGGCGATCCAGGATGAGGCCGCGGGGCGCGGGGAGCGGCACCGGCCGGAGGCGGTTCGACTCTGACTTCAGCTCGTATTGGCCGTGCTCGAAGACCTGCAGGCGGAAGAACTGGATGGACAGGAGGCCGAATACCACGAGCAGGAGGCGCGTCGCCGCGGCGCCGCGCTGGGCGAGCAGGAAAGGATGGAAGGCCTGCCGGGTGGTCACGCGGACCTGCCGGCGCGCAGCCAGCCGCGGAAGAAGAGGAGGACCACGAGCGCGGCCGCCGAGGTGGCGAGTCCGGCGAGCGGAGAGAACGCGAGCAGCTGCCACGCGAGCGCGCCACCCGAGAGCTGGTTCCCCGCCAGCACCTCGATCACGTCCCGCGCCCACGCCGCCACGAAGACGAACAGCGCGTTCACCAGCAGGTTGTCGGCGAAGAAGACGGCCTTGAGCCAGCCCGCTAGGTAGCCCACGCCGGTGGTCGCGAACGCCGCGGCCCCGAAGGCCGTGGGGGCGACCGCGTCGGTGAGGAGCCCCACGGAGAAGCCCGCCGCGGCGCCGACGCCCGGCCTGGTGCGGATCGCGAGAAAGAGCAGCGCGATGAGCACGAAGTCCGGGGCGAAGCGTGGGTCGCCCAGCCGCGGCCGCAGCGCGAAGTGTGCCACGAGCAGACCGAGGAGCACCCCCCAGAAGCGGATCGCCGCCGCCCTGTTCCTCACGGCGGTGGGCTCCGGCGCGGCGCCGGCGGCGCTGGGACCGGGGGGGAATCCGAAGGAGCCGGCGTTGCGCCCCCAGGCGCGCGATCCGCCCGAGCCGGCGCTCCCGAGTAGGCCGTGGTCAGGGTATCGGCCGAGCGCGACGGCGAGAGGATCAACACGTGGCTCGCTTCCGCCGGATGCACGGCGGAACGCAGCACGTAGGTACGCTCCCATCCGGCCGACTCCGAGAGCTTGCCCTGCACCGTGCCCAGGGGGATGCCGCGCGGGAAGACGCCGCCGAGTCCTGACGTCACGACCCGCGTTCCCGCGGCGAGGAGGTCGCGGTACGGCACGCCGTGCAGCTCCATCAGCTCGCCGGCCGCCTCACTGCGGCGTGCGGCGACAATGCCGTAGATCCTGCGGCCCTCGACCATCGCGCTGGCGCGGAAGTCGGGGTGCGTCCAGGCCAGCGCGACGCTGGTGTGCGCGTCCACCGCGCGCACCATGCCCACGAGGCCTTCCGCGGTCACCACCGGCGAGGGAGGCGCCACACCCTCCTCGCGCCCCGCCGACAGCACCAGCGTCAGGCCGTCGGTGACCCCCGACTGGTGGAGGATCTCCGCCGTCACGAAGCCGTAGCCGAGTCGTTGGCCAAGCCCAAGCAGGCCGCGCAGCCGCTCGTTCTCCGCGCGCAGGTCCGGCAAGAACGTCGCCGCCAGCGACAGCGAGTCGCGTTCGGCGCGGAGGTCCGCGTACCGCTGCCGCGCTTCGGCGGACTCGGCGGCGCGGTGCTGCACGGCGAGGAGCGGGAAGAGCACGGTGCGGCGGAGCGCGCCGGCGATCGGCTCGCGCAGCCCCTCGGGGAGCGCGAGCGCCGTCAGCGAGAGCAGCAGACACCCCACGAACACCGCCGTGTCGGCGCGCGTCCCGTAGCGCTCAGCGCGGAAGGCCACGTCCCGCCTACGTCGTCAGGACGCTGCGGTACTTTTCGGGATCGTCGAGGATGCGGCCCGTGCCGCGGACCACGCAGGTGAGCGGGTCCTCGTCCACGTGGATGGGTAGGCTGGTCTCGTGCGAGAGGAGGACGTCGAGGCCGCGGATGAGCGCGCTGCCGCCCGTCATGACGATCCCCCGGTCCACGATGTCGCTCGCCAACTCGGGTGGCGTGATCTCGAGCGCGCGGCGCACCGCGTCCACGATCTGCTGCACCGGCTCCTGGATCGCCTCGCGGATCTCGCTCGAGTGGACGCGCACCGTCTTCGGGATCCCGGAGACCAGGTCGCGCCCCTTCACCTCCAGCTCGCGCTCGTCGCCCACGGGAGCCGCGCTCCCGATCTCGATCTTGATCCGCTCGGCTGTCGGCTCGCCGATCAGCAGGTTGTAGTTCTTGCGCATGAACTGCACGATGGCCGTGTCCATCTCGTCGCCAGCCGTGCGGATGGACGTGTCGCAGACGATGCCCGAGAGCGCGATGACCGCGATCTCCGTCGTCCCGCCGCCGATGTCGATCACCATGTTGCCGGTCGGCGTCTCGATCGGCAGCCCCACCCCGATCGCCGCCGCCATCGGCTCGGCCACCATGTACACTTCCTTGGCGCCCGCCGACTGCGCGCTGTCGCGCACCGCGCGCTTCTCCACCTCGGTGATCCCGCTCGGCACGCACACGATCACCTTGGGCTTCACCGGAAAGACGTGCTTGTTGATGATCGTCGAAAGGAAATAGCGCAGCATCTTCTCGGTGACGTCGAAGTCGGCGATCACGCCGTCCTTCATCGGCCGCACCGCCATGACGCCGTCCGGCGTCCGGCCGAGCATGCGCTTGGCCTCGAGCCCGATCCCCTTGATCTTGCCGCTGGACTTCTCGATCGCGACGACGGAGGGCTCGTTGAGCACGATCCCCTCGCCACGCACGTAGATCAGCGTGTTCGCGGTCCCGAGGTCAACGGCGATTTCGTTGGCGGGAAGGAACGACCCGAGCTTGATTAACGACCAGCGCATTCCGGCGTGTATCTCACCCGGTAGGGGGAGCGGCCATGGGAGCCGCGCAGGACCCCCGTAAGTTATTGAAACCACAGTAACATAGAACACCCGTTAACCCTAAGCAAGGCTCCAGATCGAAGCCTGTGACCGTCGCCTGCCGACATGGGAACCCCAGCTAGCGCTTCCCCACCGCGACGCGCAGCTTGGATCGATGCGACAAGTCCTCCCAGCCGTGAGCATAGTCGCCGGTCTGGCCCTCGCGCTTCCCGGTTGCGCCACGCTTCGCCAGGTCATGGCGCTCCGGCAGGTGGAGTTCGCGATCGACCGGGTGACCAGTGTCAGCCTCGCCGGCGTGCTACTCGACCAGCTCCGCTCGTTCGACGATCTCAGCGTACGCGACGGGGGCCGCCTGGCGGCGGCGATCGCGCGCGGCGAGATGCCGCTCGGGTTCACCCTGCACGTGCGGGGCGAGAATCCCGCCCAGAACCAGGTAAC
>JACORV010000091.1 GCA_016179225.1 Gemmatimonadota bacterium
GCCCTGCGCCCGCCATGGCCGGGTGGCGCGACCCGGGCGGCGGCGAATGAAGGGCTTGGAGGGCTAGACCTAACTGGTAAGGCAGCGGTCTTGAAAACCGCCGGGCGCAAGCCCTTGGGGGTTCGAATCCCTCGCCCTCCGTGAGGCACGTTAAAGAGTTGAAGAGTTGAAGAGTTGAAATGGGGCTCCCTTTCAACTCTTCAACTCTTTAACTTTCAACGCCTTTCCGGAGAGGTGGCCGAGAGGCTGAAGGCAACGGTTTGCTAAACCGTCATACGGGCTAAAACCTGTATCGAGGGTTCGAATCCCTCCCTCTCCGCTTGTGATCCGCGTCCGTTTCGCACCTTCCCCCACCGGGTTCCTCCATGTCGGTGGGGCGCGTACTGCGCTCTTCAACTGGCTCTTCGTCCAGCACGCCCGCCGCCGCGGCGAAGAGGCGGCGCTGATCCTGCGCGTGGAAGACACCGACAAGGAACGTTCGACGGACGCCTTCACCCAGGTCATTCTCGACGGAATGACGTGGCTCGGTCTCTCGTGGGACGAGGGCCCGTTCTTCCAGGGCGAGGGCCTCGCGCGCCATCAGGCGGACGCAGAGCGGCTCGTCGCCGATGGGAAGGCATACGCGGACGAGGGTGCCATACGCTTCCGCGTGACGCACGAGGAAGTCGCCTGGGACGACGCTGTGCACGCACGGATCGCTTTTCACGGGAAAGACCTCGAGGACTTTGTCATCCTCCGGGCCGACCGCACCCCCGTGTACAACTTCGCCGTCGTCTCCGACGACGTGCACATGCGCGTAACGCATGTCTTCCGCGGCGACGACCACATTTCCAACACGCCGAAACAGATCCTTCTCTACCGCGCCTTCGGGCGGGAGCCGCCGGTTTTTGGCCATGTGCCGATGATCCTCGGCATGGACGGCAAGAAGCTCTCGAAGCGCCACGGCGCCACCGCCGTCGCCGACTACCAGCACGAGGGCATCCTCCCGCAGGCGATGGTGAACTTCCTCGCCCTCCTCGGCTGGAGCCCGGGCGGCGATCGCGAGCTGTTCTTCGCCATCGGGGAGCTGATCGAGGCCTTCACGTTCGACGGGGTGCAGCGGAAGGCCGCGGTCTTCGACCCGAAGAAGCTGGAGTGGATGAACGCGGAGCACATGCGTGCGCTAGGCCCGGCGAGGCTGCTCGGGCTTCTGGGGGACGGGCTCGGTGCGCTGCCCCCCGCCCGGGCGGTGGAGCTTATCGCCGCGGTGCTGCCGCGCAGCCGGACCACGCTGGACATTGTGCGCCAGGCTCGCCAGCGGGCAGGCCTCGATCCCGTCGCACAGGACGAAAAGGCCGCGGCGTTCATCGCCAAAGATCCTGACGCGTACCGTAACGGCTTACGGCTATCGGCCAACGGCCTTCAGGACGTGACCGACTGGTCCGCTGCGACCCTCGAGGCCAAGCTCCGGCGTATCGCGGAGGCGAGCGGCATGAAGGCCGGCGCGGTCATGCAGCCGGTGCGCATCGCGCTCACGGGCTCGACGGTCTCCGAACCGGTGAACGAGCTGCTGGTGGTGGTGGGCCGGGAGGCGGCGCTGGCGCGCCTGCGCGCCGCGGCGAGCTCGTCGTGAAAGCGACGAACAGCGCGGCGCTCCGGGCGCCCGCGCTCCGCTGGGCCCTGCTGCACGTGCCCGTTTTCCTGGCGCTCTACGTCTCGTCCATCACGCGAGCCCTGAGCGGCGTGCCGGGCGCCTACAAGCTCGGCCTCGCGCTCGCGTACCTGATCGAGGCCGCCTTCCTGGCGTGGCTGGCCTGGCTCATCGCGCTACCCTTCAGCCTGCGCGGGCGGCTCTATCGCTTCGCCGCGCCGGCCGCGACGTCGCTCTTCACCGCGGCCCTCGTGATCGACAGCCGCCTGTACGAGGCGGTGGAATTTCACGTGAACGGCTTCTTCTTCCGGGTCCTGGTCCAGCCGGGCGCCCTCCGCGAGTTGGGCATCGACACCTGGCAAGTGGCTGTACTCGGCGCCGTCGCACTGGGGTGGCTCGCGGCGGAGCTGTGGGGCGGGAGCCGCTTTCTCGACCGCTTTGCATCGGGCCGCCGGACGATCGGCTGGGCGGCGCTACTACTCGCGCTCGCGCTGGTGGAGCGCGTCTCGGTGGCGACGATGAGCTTCTTCGGCGGACCCGCGATGTTCGCGGCGGGCCAGGTGCTGCCGCTCATCCCACCCCTCAGGATGAACTCGACGCTGTCGCGGCTCACCGGGAGGCCGCGGATGGCCGACCCTTTCGGTGGGAAAGGCGCGTCGCTCAGCCTAGTGCGCGTGCCGGAGGGCGTCGCGCCGGACTCGGTGCGCTTCGCGCGCACGCCGGACATTGTCTTCGCGCTGCTCGAGAGCGTGCGGTCCGACTTCCTCGATCCCGGTACCATGCCGCGGCTGCTCGGGCGCGCCGGCGGCGGCGCGCTGTTCGAGCGTCACTACGCCACAGCCTCTTCCACGCACTACTCCCTGTTCAGCCTCTTCTTCGGGCTGCAGAGCCAGAAGCTCGAGGCCGTCGTGGGCGCGGGACGGTCGCCGCTGCTGTTCGGCGCGCTGAAGGCCAACGGGTATCGGATGCGGCTGTTGGCGGCGTCGTCGGTGGACTGGATGGGGCTCAGAAGAACGGTGTTTGGCGACGTCCGGGATGACCTCGAGTCGAGCTTTCAGGGCGAACGCGACATGCGCGACGCGGCGATGCTGGCGAGCGCCCGGCACTTCGTCGAGCACGCCGACGACCGCCCGCTCTTCCTCTTCCTGTTCTTCGACGGCACGCACTTCAACTACAGCTTCCCCGAGCGCTCGGCCCGGTTCCGGCCGTACTGGAACGGCGGCGGCAGCCTCGCGGCGGCGGGCGTCGCACCAGTGCAGCTCGAGGCTCGCGCGCGGAACGCCGCGTACGAAGTGGACTGGAAGCTCGACGAGTTCCTGACGTGGTTGGAGGCCCGGCGCGGCCGGCGGCCGCTGGTGATCGTCACCGGCGACCACGGCGAGGAGTTCCGCGAGCGGGGGCACGTGGGGCACGGCTCGGACGTGAACGAGCAGCAGATTCACGTACCGATGGTCCTGCTCGACTCCGCGCTCGTGCCGTCGCGGCACAGCGAGGTGACGAGCCACGTGGACGTGATGCCGACGCTCTTCACGCTGCTCGGCGACACGAACGCCCCGTCGAGCTACTCGGACGGCCTCTCGATGCTCGCGGCGCCGCCGAACCGCTTCGTGCTGGCGTCCGTGGGCTGGGAGCCGCGCTTCGCGGTGATCGGGTCCGACCTCAAGATCGCGTTCAACGGCCTCGACGCCGGTCTCGGCAAGGTGCTCGTGACCGACCCGTGCGACCGGCCGCTCGCCGACGGCCAGGCCCGCTTCAGCGCCGAGGCGGTCAACATCCTGCGGGCCTTCCGCAGCGAGCCTCCGACGCCACCGGCGGGCGCGGTCGCGGCAGCACCGCGCTGTTCGTAATTCAGTTCTTCCAGACCCGCTTCAGGAAGTCCGCGCAGAACCCTTCCTTCAGGAACGCCTCGACCGCCATGGCGGTGGCGAGGCGGTCGAGACCCCAGAGGCTCGCACGCTTCATATCGCCGTCCCAGGCCCCCTGGACGAAGATCCGGTCGTCCCGCTTCACCAGCATCGGCAGGTCGTTGACGAGGGCCGCCGCCACGGCATTCACGCCCGGTCCGCCCACGGCCACGGTGGGACAGAGGTGGAAGATGCGGTTCTCGGCGTACCAGCGGTCGGAGACGACCACCGCCCCCCGATAGCTCTTGCCCTGCCCCTGGCGGTCGATCTCCGCCTTGAGGTGGTAGGCGAGTGGCCGGTCGTTCATCTCGGCGGGGATGTCGCTGCCGGTCACTATGAGGACGGTTTCGTCGGTGTCGATGAGCTTCATGGGGCAACGTGAGACGGGAAACGTGATGCGTGAGACGTGATACGTGCGACGTGCGTTGCCTGACACGTTAGATGGCGGCGGGCGGACGTCATGGCGTCGCCCGGGGCCGGTTCGCGTCTCGCTCTCGCCGCTCCCGGCGTTCCCGGTCGCTGCGCTCGCGAATCTCGCGCACCGCGCGCCGGAAATCCTCCTCGGTCTGCGCGCGCGCCGCCGCTCGCAACATCTCCGCGCGCATGCTCATGAGTGCCGCGCTGGCGCGCGCCTGGTCGATGTTGCCCTGCGGGAAGGCCAGGAACGCCAAGGCCGCCGTCGGGATAGTGAAGCTTCCCAGATGCAGCCCCGACTCGTCGATGCCGTAGGTCCGCCCGTTTCGCTCGAAGGTCCACGGGCGCGAGGCGTACGGGTTGTAGTTCGGGCTCATCTCCGGGTGGCGCTCCATGGAGTCGGCCATCGACTGGAACCATTCCCGCGTCACCGAGTCGAGACTCAGAGGGCGGCCGCCATCCTCGGGGATCAGGAGGGGACGCACCCAGAGCCGGCTGTCGGCGTACTGCGGTGTGAACGCGGCTACCCCGCGGCCGGAGCGACGGCCCACCGGGCTCGTCGCTGCGGTGTCTCCGGTGGCAAGCCCTTGTGGCCGGCCGAGTGTGGTGTCGCGCGAGGGCACCCCGCGGCGGCTCAGCGCCAGCGCCGTGCCGCGCTGCGCCGGTCGCGGATCGAACGTGAGCTGCGACGCCGCGGGCTGCGCCGGGAGTCCACGGAGATCGAGAAGATAGGCGAGCGAGCGCTGGGGCAAGCGGGGGTGCCAGGGTCCGTTGTACCTGACGAACAAGACCAGGAAGAGGGCATGCGCCAGGACGGAGGCGACGAGCCACCGCGCCGCCACGCGCCGCCCCCGCGGTAGGACGAAGCGTCTACGCGCGCGCAAGCACCCGACCCATCCGCTCGGCCGCTTCTTCGAGTCGAGCCTCAGCCGCCGTGAGCGCCACCCGGAAGTAGCCTTCGGCCGAAGGGCCGAACGCGCTGCCCGGCAGTGTCACGACGCCCTCATCCTCCATGGCCTGCCGGGCGAATTCCGCGGACAAGACCCCCTCCGGAAGCGGAACCCACAGGTACATCGTCGCCCTGGGCGTGCTCACGTCGAAGCCCGCTTTCCGCAGCGCTTCCACGGCCACGTCGCGGCGCGCACGGAAGCGCTCGACCGCCGGGGCCACGAGCGTCTCCGCCTGATCGAGCACGTCGGCGCCGGCCCGCTGGACGGCGAGGAACGCCCCCGTGTCGTGGTAGGACTTGATCTTGTTCAGCGCCGCGATCAGGTCGCGGTTCCCGACCGCCCAGCCGAGGCGCCAGCCGGTCATCGAGAACGACTTGGAGCAGGAGTGAAACTCGATCGCCACCTCGCGCGCCCCCTCGATCTCGAAGATGCTCGGCGCAACGTAGCCGTCGAAGGTGAGCTCGACGTACGGGTTGTCGTAAGCGAGCGCGATGCCGTGCTCCCGGCAGAGGGCGACGATCCGTTCCAGGTAGTCGCGCGGGGCGACGGCCGCGGTCGGGTTGTTGGGGTAGTTGAGGAAAACGACGCGGGTGCGCGCGAGGACGTCGCGGGGCAATTCGCCCAGCTCCACGAGGAAGTCGGTGCGCGCCGTGAGGGGGTAAAGCCGCGGCTCCGCGCCCGAGCAGATCGCGCCGCCCAGATAACACTGGTATCCCGGCTCCGGCACGACCGCCACGTCCCCCGGCCCGCAGACGGCCTGCGCGAAGTGGGCGATGCCCTCCTTCGAGCCGATGAGCGGCAGCACCTCGGCCATGGGATCGAACCCGGTGCCAAAACGCCGGCGGTGATATCGTACGATCGCCTCCCGGAACGCCGGCAGGCCCAGCTGGAAGCCGTAGCGGCTCATCGCCGGATCGTCGAGCGCACGGCGGAGCGCCGCCACCGCAACCGGTGGCGGCGGGAAGTCCGCGTCGCCGGCCCCGAGGTCGATCAGATCGACGCCCGCGGCGATCAACTCCAGCTTGCGGCGCGGGATGTCGGCGAGCGGGTACCCCGGAAGCTGGTGGACGCGGGCGGCGAGTCGTGGCTTCACCTGATCCGATCCTCTTTTGATGGCGACGCGTAGGGGGTTGCTACCCCGCTGGTTTCACAAAGGTACTTGGGCCGTCACCGGGTTGCGCAGCACCCCGACGCCCGGCACTTCCACTTCCACCACGTCACCCGCCACCAGCGGTCCAACTCCTTCCGGCGTTCCGGTCACGACCAGATCGTCCGGATCCAATGTCATCACCTGCGAGATGTACGCAAGCAGCACGGGAATGCTGAAGACCATGTTCGCCGCCCGGCCGTTCTGGCGGACGGCGCCGTTGACCCGGCAGATCACTTGAAGCGTCGAAAGGTCGAAGGTTGAGGGGTCGATGGACATCACCCGCGGGCCGATGGGGCAGAAGGTGTCGAAGCCCTTGGCGCGGGTCCACTGGCCGTCGGCCTTCTGGAGATCACGTGCCGTGACGTCGTTGACGCACGTGACGCCGCCGATCGCGGCGCGCGCCACCACCTCGTCGGCGCGCCGGAGCGAGCGCCCGAGCACCACGCCGATCTCCGCCTCGTGCTCGACCCGCTGCGTTTGCGGAGGGATCACGATCGCCTCGCCGTGGCCGATTACGGCGGAAGGCGGCTTGAGAAACAGCAGCGGCCGCTCAGGAACGGGATTGCCGAGCTCCCTGGCGTGCTCCGCGTAGTTTCGCCCCACACACACGATCTTCCCGGGCCTCACCATGCAGCGATCCTCTCACGCATCACGTATCACCTCTCACCGGTTACCGGTCACCGGTTACCGGTCACCCGTCACGCCCATCCCGTGAATCGCGAAGAACGCCTCGATGCGCCCCCTCACCACGCCCCACGGTCCGATCACCCGCTCGGCGGGCGGCAGGCCCGCCAGCAGCGTCGCGCCGTAGCGC
>JACORV010000102.1 GCA_016179225.1 Gemmatimonadota bacterium
ATCCCCAGCTGGTGTCGCAACTCAAGTACGATCTCAACGACCTCTACCGGAACGTCGAAGCGGAAGGCGGCCCGGGCTTCATCCGCGGCACCCACACCGCGTGGCGCCACCGCGCCCGCAACCTGGTCTTCATCGCCGACGAGGTCTTCTCCGCCAAGCCGCAGGGCGTCCTCATGCCGGGCCTAGGCCTGGGAAAGGCGAACGGCCGGCTCCAGGTGGTCGACTTGAGTGACGTCACCCGCCCCCGCAGCGTGGCCTGGTACGAACCGGCGGACGGTGGCACGCACAACGTCTGGGTCGCCGGCGACACGCTTTACCTCGGCGATTACCAGGGTGGCCTGCGCGTGCTCGACGTGTCCGGCGAGATGCGCGGCGACCTGCTCGCCCAGGACCGCGAGATCGCGCACGTGCACACGGGTGATGCCCGCGGTCTCGTGCCCAACGCGGCGATGGCCTGGGGCGCGTTCTACCACAACGGGCTCGTGTGGGTGAACGACGTCTTCTCGGGGCTGTGGGTCGTGCGGGTCGAGCCGAGGCAGGACCTGACGCGGCCGCAGCCGGTGATTCCCTGATCGGAGACAAGGACATGCTCACGCTTCTCCTCGCAGCCCTCCTCCACCAGCAACCGCAGCAGCCGGCGACGCGGAACCCTGTGGCGCGCGTCGTGGTCACCCCCGCCGACCCGGCGATCGTGATTGGCGACACGATCCGCCTGCGCGCCACCGCGTACGACAGCGCGGGGCACCCGCTCCCAGGCGCCCGGATCCGCTGGTTCGGTGACGGCGAGGGTGGCGTGGACTCGACCGGGCTGGTGACCGGAAGCGCCCGTGGCATGGTCACGGTGCGGGTCGTTGCCGCCTTGCCCGGCGCGCCCTCGCGACCGGTCACGGTCCGTGTCCGGGTGCACTCTCCGCCGGCTTCCCGGGTGGAGATCGCGCCAGCCGTGAGCCGGCTGCTCGTCGGCCAGCGGCTGAGGCTCGAGGCCCTGCCGTACGCCTCTAACGGTGACCGGCGCTACGACGAGATCCGCTGGACTTCGAGCGCACCCCGCGTCGTGTCGGTAGGGGACGACGGGCGCCTCACCGCGCGCGCGGTGGGGCGGGCGACGCTCACCGCCGCGGCCGGCGCCGCCTCCGCGACGCTCGCCGTCACGGTGACGCCGAACACGATACGCCGGCTCGAGATCACCGGCGGCGCCCCCGGGGCGCGGACGGGCGACGTACTGCGCTTCGGCGTGGTGGCGCGCGACGCGGCGGGCCGGGAGATCTCGGGGGTGACGCCGACCTGGAGCCTCACGCCGGGCCAGGGACTGATCGACCATGACGGCACCTTCGTGGCCTACGCGCCCGGCACGTACGTCGTGACCGCGGACTTCGGTAGCGTCAGCACCGAGACCAGCGTCCGGGTGGCCTACCGCAACGTCCGGCGGCCCACGCGCACCATCGGCCGCCTCCCGGTCGCGCGCATGCCCACGGCGGAGTTCTGGCCGCACCCCGACGGCCGCCACGCGTACCTCACGACCATCGGCGACCGGATGTACGCGGTGGACATCTCGGACCCGGCGCACCTCGCCTTCACCGACTCGATCATCGTGGACGCGCGCACCATCAACGACGTCATGACGACGCCCGACGGTCGCTTCGGCGTGATCACGCGCGAGGGCGCGTCCAATCGGCGAAACGGGATCGTGATCCTCTCCCTCGAGGACCCCGCCCACCCGCGCGTCATCGGCGAGTACACCGAGACGGTGACCGGCGGCGTGCACTCGAGCTACGTGTACAGCCAGCCGCGCTACGGCACCCACATCTACATCACCGACGATGCGACCGGCTCCATGCGGGTGATCGACATCAACGACGCTGCGCACCCGCGCGAGGTGGCGCGGTTCCAGGTGGACGCCCCCGAGGCCGGCCGGTACCTGCACGACGTCGACCTCTGGGACGGGCTGGCCTACCTCTCGTACTGGGACAACGGCCTCGTGATCGTGGACGTCGGCAACGGAATGCGCGGCGGCTCGCCGACCACCCCGCAGCTCGTGTCGCAGCTCAAGTACGACCTGAACGACGTCTACCGGCGGGTCGAGGAGGAGGGCGGCCCCGGCTTCACGCGCGGCACGCACACCGCATGGCGGCACCGCTCCCGCCCGCTCGTCTTCGTCGGCGACGAGGTCTACTCAGCCCCCGGCGCGGGGATGAAGCGGATGTTCGGCCGGCTCCACGTCATCGACGTCACCGAGATCAACCACCCGCGCGAGATCGCGTGGTACGAGCCGCCCGACGGCGGGTCGCACAACGTCTGGGTCGCCGGCGACACGCTCTACCTGGGCGACTATCAGGGCGGCCTGCGGGTGGTGGACATCTCGGGCGACCTGCGCGGCGACCTCCTCGCCGCCGGGCGCGAAATGGCCTGGCTCGCCACGGGCGACAGCCGCGGCACGACGCCCAACGCCCCGATGGCCTGGGGCGCATTCTGGCACAACGGGCTGATCTGGGCGAACGATCTCAACAGCGGGCTGTGGGCGGTGCGACTCGAGCCGCGGCGCGAGATGGAGGCGGCGCCGGCGGTGCCATAGGCCAGAGTTCCAGGGTTGCAGAGTTGCAGTGGTGGAAAGTCAGAAGTGAGCAGGGGCGCCCAGACCGAGCGCCCCTTGTCACTTCAACCTTGGTACCGCTGCAACTCTGCAACCCTGCAACTCTACTGCAACTCTGCAACTCCTGCTTTCTTACCTGCCCCGCCACACCGCAATCCCCGTCGGCTGCAACGGAATCGGCAGCGATGCCACCCGGGTCAGCGTCGAAAGATCGATCGCGTCCACCGCGCCGGGGTCCGTCCCGACCGCCTCGCAGCTGATGAACGCGTAGCGCCCGTCCGGCGAGAAGGCGATTCCGTGCGGGATTCGCCTGCTGGTCGGAATGCGCGCGGCCTCGGTCCACGTGCGCGCGTCGAAGACGCTGACGCTCTGGTTCTTCTTGTTCGTGACCAGCACCCAGTGGCCGTCGGGCGAGGGCTCGACGTTGTAGGCCCCCTGCCCCGTTGGCAGGCGCCGGACCAGCTCGAGCGTGCGCCCGTCGCGCACCTGGAGCTCGTTGCCGTGGTTGCACGCCAGGTATACCAGCGAGTCGCCGGGCGAGACGCTCACGTACGTCGTGAGGCAGTCCGGGTTCTGCCCCCGCATCGTGCTGCTCGCCGCGCCGGGGCCCGTGGCGTGGGCCTCGTGCCCGGCCATCGTCATCGTGCCGCGCCCCAGGGGCACGCGCCGGCTGACGGCGAACCCGCCCGCGTCCATCACCACCAGCTCGTCCGACATCATGCACGCGATGTAGACCAGGGTCCCGGCGTGGTTGTAGCGCGAGCCGTGCGGCATGTCGCAGGTCGGGATCTGGGCCAACGCCGTCATGTCGGGCGTGTAGAGGACGGAGATGGTGTTCTGGTGGCCGCGGTCCCCATGGAAGTCGGAGTTCGGCACGTAGGCCCAGTCGCCGTCGGGCGAGAGCCCAATGGTGGTTGGGAACATGCCGACGGGCGCACTGCCGATCATCGAGTCCGTCCCCGTCGTGAACTTCCAGACCGTGCCGTACGGCGTGCCGTGCGCGATCGAGACGTACCAGAAGCGGCCGTCGGGAGAGACGGCCACGTTGTGGGGCCCGTCGATGTCCGTCGGCATCACGCCGACCGCGATCTCCTTCACCTTGCGCCACCCGGTCGGCCCAACCTCGATGCGGGTGACGATGTCGCCCGACTCGCTGGCGACGTAGAGGGAGAACGGGGTGGCGGCCGTGGGCTGCGCAGACCCCGGCGCGGCCGGGGGCGTCTGCGCGGCGAGCGCGGCGGGGGTGGCGGGCGCAAGCAGCGCCAGCGCGGCCAACGCCGCGCCGAGGTTCGCGATGGTCATGCAAGAAGAATAGCCATCGGATCACGGTTTCTCTATCGGCGCCCGCACCAGATTCCCCCACTCCGTCCAGCTCCCGTCGTAGTTCCGCACCCGCTCGAATCCCAGCAGGTATGTCAGGGCGAACCAGGTGTGCGACGACCGCTCACCGATCCGGCAATACGCGATCACCTCGTCGCCCGGCTTGAGGCCGTTCTCCTGCTCGTAGATCGTGCGCAGTTCGCTCGCGGAGCGGAAGCAGTGCGTGTCCGGGTTGATGGCCCGGCCCCAGGGGATGCTCTTGGCTCCCGGGATGTGGCCGCCGCGCAGCGCGCCCTCGTTCGGGTACTCGGGCATGTGGAGCCGCTCACCCCGGTATTCCTCGGGGCTCCGCACGTCCACCAGCGGGCTGTGGTGCCGCACGTGCTCCGTCACCTGGTCGCGGAAGGCGCGGATCCTCGCGTCGTCGCGGTCCCGGACCTCGATGTTGCCTTCCGGATACCGCGGCACCTCGGTGGTGAGGGGCCCGCCCTCTTCGGCCCAGCGCAGGCGGCCGCCGTCCATGATCCGCAGGTTCTCGACGCCGAAGAGCCGAAACACCCAGAAGGCGTAGGTGGCCCACCAGTTGTTCTTGTCCCCGTAGAGGACGACCGTCATCCCCTGGCTGATGCCCTTGGAGCGCAAGAGGCGCTGGAAGCGGTCGCGGTCGATGTAGTCGCGCCAGAGCTGGTCGTTGAGGTCGGCCACCCAGTCGACCTTTACGGCGCCGGGGATATGACCGGTCTCGTACAGCAGAGTGTCCTCGTCCGACTCCACGATGCGGAGGCTGGGGTCCTTCAGCCGGTCGGCGACCCACGCCGTCGAGACGAGCACTTCGGGATGCACGTAGCCGCGGTCGGTGATCGGCGTCACGGCTGCGAGCGATGCGGGTGTTGGCATATCGGCAGCTCCTGAAAGAGCATGACGAAAGTCGAAGGTCGAAAGCAGAGCGGCCCCGATGGACGGGGCCGCGGCCAATCGCGATCTGCGATTCCCATTTCAGCGCACAGACGCGACCGGCCGGCGCCCCGCCCGGGGCCTGCAACAGGGGAAGGCGACGGCCCGCCCACACGCGATTCGACACACCACTCGCGTCATCACGTCACAAATACGACCGCCGCCGTCGGGATGTCAAGACGCGGACGGCAGCGCGGCTGCGATGCACGCAGCAGGCGGGGGTACACGGTGCGGAAGACCGATTGGAACTGCTCCTCGGTCCAGATCATGACGGCTATCCCATGAACGCGGAGCCTCCCGAAAAGTTACGCGGCGCCCGCCTCGAGACCCACGAAGGAGCGCCGCGACCCGGGCCGTGCCGCGCGAGCGCTAGTCGCGCGACCCCAGCCTGAGCCCCAGGCTCACCGTGAGCAGTGACAGCTGCTCGTGCCGCTTCACCGTCTCGACCAAGGGGAAATCGTAGCGCTCGAGCGCGTACTGCAGGCCCGCGGTGAGCGCGCCGCTCCGCCACTCGAAGCCTGCCGCCGCGGCCACCGCCCGATTCGGAGCCTGGAGGCCGGTGACGGAGACGGACGGCAGCAGCTCGCCCCGTATCCGGCCCTCGAAAGCACCACCCACGAACGCCAGCCGGGCCTCGGCGCCGAGGTGCAGTGCCGTCCAGCGCTGCCGCGCGAGGGTGGTCGCGAAGCTGCGGGCGCTCAACCCGCCCTCCAGCGCCAGCCACGGCACGGCGAGTACGGCGACCCGCACCTCGCCCTCGGCCTCCTCCCGGTCGTCCGCGAAGGCGGAGTCGGCGTTGAGGGTGCCTGACTGGCCCTGCACCGTGATCTCGAATCGCGATGCCAGGCGCATCGTTCCCGCTCCGCCGAAGATGGTCCCCGACGTCTGCTCCACGCCGCGCCCCGCGCTCACCCGGTGCTCGACCTGCGACACGAGCACCGAGCCGGACACCGTAACCTGCGCGGCCACTTGGACCGGCGCGATCAGCAACCCGAAGCCGGCCATGACGCTCGCGCCGTTCCTGAGCCCCATGGCGCCTTGGCGCCTCAGCGCCTGTCTCACTGCCTGGCCCCCGCCGCCGGCGTCACGATGAGCTTCGTCTCCCGCAGGATGTCATCGTTGCGCTGGCGAATCGCTGCGTTGCTCCAGTCGTGCTCGGCGCGCCGGCGCGCGTTCTCCGCGATGTTGGCGGGAATATCGCGGTGCTGCTGGCGCACGAAAAAGGCGGCGACGCCCGCCACGACCCCCGCGCCAGCCACCGCGCCCGAAAGCGAGCCGCCGCCACGACCGAGGTCGCCGCTGGTGAGGGTGGTCTGGATGAGCAGCGCCGTGGCCGCGACGCCGATCCCCTTGAGGAGGTCCGCGGCGGCGGCCGAGGCGGGATGCTGCTCGGGAAGCAGGTCCTGCGGACCGAGCGCCGCGAGTGTGTCCTCGAGCGGCGCGTGGTCGTGCGAAACCTCGAAGTACAGGCTCGCCGTGTCGGTCAACGCGATGAGGCGGCTGCGCCCGATCACGGCCAGCTCGTAGCGCCCCTCGGGCGCGAGGGTCCCATCGTCGAGCAGGCCGTCCCAGGACGTCTCGCGCAGCCCCTCGTTGTCGCCCTCGTGCAGGATGCGCCGCGCCGCGCCGCCCAACCGCACCTCCATCCTGAGCGAGGCGAGATGCGACGAGAGGCCGCGGAAGGTGATCTGCTCGGTGCGGGGATCGAACGTGTCGGCTGGCACCGGGCGCAGCGCGACGGCGAAGGTGCGGCCCCGCGCCTCGCTGAAGGCCTCGAGCTGGGCCGGGCTGAAGCTGCGGGGATCGAGGTCGGTGAACGGGTCGCGCTCGATCGCGGCGCGGAAGTACAGCACCGCCGAGTCGCGCTTGGCCTGCCCCTGCTGGAGGGCGAGCGCGGCGCCGAGGTACTTGTACGCCTCGACCCGCTGCTCGCGGCTGACCTCGAAGGGCGAGGCGGGGGAGACGATCTGGCGCAGTATGACCAGCGCGCGCTCGACCTCGAGATCCTCGTAGAGCAGTCGCGCGCGCTGGAGCATTTCCGCCGTGTTGCTCTGCGCGGAGAGCGGCGCGGCCACAGCGGCGAGCAGCACGAATGCGACGAGCACGCGTCTCACACGCACCTCACTGGCACGTCAGGGTTCGGGTCCGGAGGTTCGCGGTTCCGCCCGCCTCGATGGTCACCAGGAACTCCATGGTCTCGCAGCCAGGTGAGGTGATGCGGATCCGCCGCGTACCGGCCGGCAGGGTGAAATCGTACAGCGACCCGGAGCCCAGCTGACGGCCGTCCACGAAGATCGTCGCGTCGGACGGCACGGTCCGCAGCCGGATGAACCCGGTCGCGGCGGGGGCCGCCGGCTGCGGTGTCGGCGCCGGCGGGGCGGGCACGACCTGCGGCTCGGTCTGGGCCGGCGCCGCCGGACGCTGCGCGGCGGCCCGCTCGGGCCGCGCGACGCGCGCGGGCGGCTGACGGCCCGGGCGTGGCGTGGTGTCGGCTGGGGCGACTGCGGTGCTCTCGGCCGCGGGAGCGGGCGGCCTCTGGGCCGCGAGCCGGATCGAGTCGAGCCGCAGCGAGTCGGCCCGGTGGGCCGAGTCTGCGGCGGCCTGGGCCACCGCGCGCGCGGCCTGCTGGCGCTGCACCACGAGAAGTGTGCCGCCGCCACCGAGCACCCCCATCGCCACCAGCACGCCCACCACGACCGGCACCTTAGACTTCGGTTTCGGCGCCGGTCTGGGCGGCGCCGCTTTCGCCGCGGTCACCGTGGGACCGGAGGTCGGGGCGCTGAGGCCGGCCACGCGCGTGTCGGCCAGCGGTGGCAGCGACCCGGTCCGCACCTCCGGGATCGGTGTCCCCACGGCCAACTTCCGCAGCATCTCGTCCGCCTCGCGCCGCTCGGCGTCCGGGAACGGGATCGCCTCGATCGCCGTGAGCATGTCGCGCGTGGAGGCCCAGCGCTGCGCGGCGTCTTTCGCCAGCGCCTGGTAGACCACGCCGAGGAGCGGCTCCGGGACGCCCGGCCGCACCTCGCGGATGTCCGGCGGCGGCGTGAAGAAGTGGTGCTGGAGGATCGGCATCAGGGAGTCCGCATCGAACGGCACGGACCCCGTGAGCATCTGGAAGGCGAGAACGCCCAGGGAGTACTGGTCGCTCTGCGGGCCGACCTTCGCCCCGGAGCACTGCTCGGGGCTCATGAAGTGCGGCGTGCCCATCACCGACCCGCTTGCCGTGAGGGTTTTCTCCTCGGTTGCCCGCGCGATGCCAAAGTCGGAGACGAGCACCCGGCCATCGCGGTCAATGAGGATGTTCGCGCCTTTGATGTCGCGATGGACGATCCCCCGCTGGTGGCCGAAGGCCAGCGCGCTCGTCGAGCCGCGCAGGATGGCCAGGACGACCGGAACCGGCAGCGCACCCTGCTGCTCGATGATCGCGTCTACCGCCCGGCCCTCCACGAACTTCATCGCGAAGAAGTAGGTGCCGGCCGCCTGGCCGACGCGGTAGACGGGGATGATGTTCTGGTGGTCGAGCGCGGCCGCCATCCGCGCCTCGCGCTTGAACCGCTCGGCCATCGTCCCGCCGCCCATCCCCGGCGGGAGCACCTTGAGCGCGACCGTCCGGTGGAGCTCGATCTCCGTTGCCCTGTATACGACCGCCATGCCGCCGCGGCCCAGCTCCTTCTCCACGTCGTACTCGCCCGCCAGATCCTGGCGCAGCTGGGTGAGGAGCGGGTCCTCGTGCTTCTCGGCCGTTGCGACCACAACCGTCGCTGCGCCGGGATCGGTCACAGCCGCGCCGCACGCCCCGCAGAACTGTTGGCCCGGGGCTACTTCGGTGCCACAGTGCGCGCACTGCATCAGAGGCCCGTCGCGGTGAAGGTGATGTCCTGGAGGCCCCCGGCGCTCACCTTGACCGTGTTCTCCCCGGCCGACGCGCCCAGGGTGAGCGTTGCCTCCGCGAGACCGCTCGCGTCGGTCACGACCGTCACGTTCCCCGAACCCGAAAAGTCGCCACCGCCCCCGGTCACCGAGAACTGCACGCTCACGCCGGAGACCGGCAGCCCGGCGGCGTCCACCACCCGCGCCGTGAAGGCCTTGGGGAGCATCGTGCCCGCGGCGCTGCTTTGCCCGTCGCCGCGCACGATGCGGAAGCTCGCCGCCGAGATCCCGGGATAGAGCGGCGTCGTGCGGAACGGCGAGATCGTCAATGCACCGATGGTCGTGTCGCCGGTCGCCGCGGGGTCCTCTGCGCGGCGCGGTCCGCGCGGGTCGCCGAACCAGTTGTCCGCCACCGAGAGGAGCCCGGACGCCGTTACGTTCACGACGCCCGTGTCGTTGTCCGCGATGTCGTTGTCCCGCGCGCTGAACGACTCGATCGTGCCGACCAGAGTGACGCCGCGCCGGTTGCGCTCGATGAGGTTGCTGTCGATCACCACCAGCTGGTTGGTGCCGAAGACCGTGACCCCCGACGCCACGCGGTTCTCCACGATCGTGTTGCCGATCACCCGCACCGTGTCGGCGGTCGCCTGAATGACGCCGGGCGTGCCGACGAGCGAGCCGCTCACGTTCGACACGGTGTTGCTGCGCGCCGTCAGCCGCTGGATCCCGCTGGCGCTGATCGCCGTCGTGTTCGGCCCCCGGAACACCGCCGAGGTCACCTCGAGGATGGCGCCAAACTCGGAGACGGAGATCGCCGGCCCGCCGGCGGTGGTACAGGTGTCGTAAAGGCCCCGCGTCACGGTCACCTTGGCGCTGGTACCCGTCGAGACGACGCAGCCCGACACGTACGTCGCGATCGTGTCGTCCACCAGCGCGGCGGTATCTGCGTCGAGCAGGACGAGCCCCACCTGCGCGCTGTCGAAGCGCGAGCCGAGCACGTTGAAGGTCGAGCGCTCCGAGCGCACCGCATCGCGGCCGCCCTTGAAGATGTTCGCGGTCAGGTTGACGCCGAAGCCGGATGTCGCGCGGGTATCAATGAGCCGGACCGCGTCCATCAGGCTGCCGCCACCCGTGGTCCGCTCGGTGAAGGTGTTCGAGAGGACGGTGACTCCCGTCGAAGAGTTGAGCTCCAGCCCCGACCGCCCGTCCGCCGCGCTCCCCGAGCCGTCGTCCCCCGCCTGAAAGCGCATGTCGAAGGTGTTGCCGCTGATGACGTTGTTGCCCGTGGCGCCGATCACCCGCATCAGCTGGCGCCGGCTGGCCAGGCTGTTGCCGGTAATGATGGTGCCGGCGGCGCCGGAGGTCTGGATCTGTGGGCCCTGGGTCTGCCGCACCGTGTTGTTCTGGATGAAGTTCGTCGCCCCGCCGACCAGCTTGATCCCCGAGCCGTCCTCCACCCCGGCCACCGAGTCCACCGCGATCACGGAGTCGCTCTGCACCAGCGCGCTCGACACGGTCTCGAGCCGGATGCCGTAGGCCCTTACGTTCCGGATGACGGTGTTGGTGATGCGCGTGGCGGACGGCGAGCTCTGCACCGAGATGCCACGGCCGATGTTGGAGGTCACGCTCCCCGGCCGGTTCACGTAGAACCACTCGATCGTCATGTCCGAGCCGAAGCCATCGATGGCCGGCCCGTCGAGCGTATGGCGCAGCGCGAGGTAGCGGATGGTTTGCGGCGCGGTGGTGAAGGCAGTGATCCCCGCCTCCCCGCTGTCGTGCCCGATCTGCGGGAGGAGCGCCGGGTTGCGCGTACCGTTGACGAACGCCTGCGAATCGCCGAGCAGCGTGATCCGCCGGCTGAGGGCGACCGTTTCGGAGTAGAGCCCGGTGCCCACGCGGACCACGACCGTGTCGTTCGCGTCCGCATTGTCCACGGCATCCTGGATCCTGTCATAGGGCCGCGCCAGCGTACCCACGCGCGGGCTGGCGACGATCGAGTTGTCCACGATGAGGCGCGTCGGGTTTTGGACCACAAATGTGACCGTGTCTTCGGCCGCGGCGGCGCCCACGATCAGCAACGTCGTCCCGAAGCCGATCGCCGTCGCGACGTTGTCGGAGAAGATCGTGTCCACGACCGTGCGCGCCGTGGAGCGCCAACTCACCGGGTAATCCCGAATCACGTTACCCCGCGCGTTGCGGACGTCCAGCGTGTAGGTCAGCTCTTGGCCGAGACCCGTCAGGGTGTCCGCGACCCGGCCACCCAGGATGGTGACCGAGGTCGGCACGTTGAGCACGGTGAGGACCAGCGAGTCCGTGAGGAAATCGGCGGTCGCGCGCACGATGGTGACGCCCGTGTCGCGCGCGGTGATCAGGCCGGCGGCCGACACCCGCGCGATGTTGTCGTCGTCCACGGACCACGTTACGGCGCCGCTGCCGAGATTCGCGCCACGCGCGTTGCGGATGATCGCCCCGGGCGTGGTCGTGTCGCCAAGGCTCGTGAGGGTCCGCGAATCCGGGATGATGTCGAGCGTCGCCACCTGGTTGGTGGCGCTCACGATGCCCGTGTCCGCCTTGGTGCCCGACGCGGCGATGACGCGCGCGATGCCCACCCCCACGGTGATCGCCCGGCCGTCAGCCAGCACGTTGGCGACCGACGGGTCGGGCGTGCGCCAGGTCAGCGGCGTCCCCGCCGTAGGCGTCAGGAGGTCGCCGCGGCCGTTCCGCACCGTCGCCGTGAAGGTGAGCGTGTCACCGACGCTGGTCGCGACCGCGGTGTCCGGCGTCACCTCGACGCTGGCCGGGTCGTTGCTCACCGCCACGTCGACGGTGTCCACGGCCCCGTCGAGTGTCGCAACGACCTTGCCGGTGCCCACCGCGAGCCCGGTGACGAGCCCCTCGGTGCTCACGCGCAGCAGCGCTGGGTCGAGCGTGAACCAGGCCGGCGCCGCGCCCTGGATCTCCACCACCCGCCGGTCGAAGGCGCGCGCCGTGAGCTGCACCTGGTCGCCGATGGACGTGATGGGCGGAACGGGATCCGGGGTGATGAAGACGCTGGTGGCCTTCTGGTCCACGATGACCAGGAGACTGTCCCTGACGGTGTCGCGTTCGGCGTAGAGGAAGGTCTCGCCGTTGATGAGCGATGTGACCACGCCCGACGCCGCGCCCACGAGCGCGATGCTCGGGTCGCCGACGGACCAGGTCGGCGGCACGCCCGTCATGGCGTTCCCGCGGGCATCGCGCCCGGTCGCCTCCACCTGTACCGAGGCCACCAGCGCGTCGATCCGCACGGTGGAGGGCACGAAGGTGTAGCGGATCAGGACCTGCTGTACGGTGACAGCTACCGACGCCGTGTCGAAATCCACGACCGCTCGAACCGCCGCCGTGCCGTTTCCCTTTGCCTGGAGCCGGCCCGTGGTCGTTACGCTAACGACGCTCGTGTCGGACGTGGTCCAGGCGGCCGGCGCGCCGGAAACCGCGTCGCCGTTCGCGTCCAGCGCCGTCGCGACCAACCGCGCCGTGTCGCCGAGGCTCGCGAACGAGACCGCGGTCGAGTCGAGCGTGACCGTGTCCACCACCACGGTGAGCTCGCGGGCCAGCGACGGGGGATCGCTCGGCAGGACAGAGCTCACGAGCGTGACGGTCAGCGTCACGCTGCCGCGCTTCTTCGCCACCAGCGAGTCGCCGGCGCGCACCGCGACGATGGACGTGTCGGTCGAGGAGAACGCGAACTGAGCCCGCGGCAGCGCAGCCCCGTCCACCTGCGCCGAAGCGGAGGCGACGGCCGCGCTCCCCAGCACCAGGACGGTGTCTCCCGCGTACGAGAGCGACACGTTCCCTACCCCGGGCGCGGTGAGCACGTCCGTGCAGGTGGAGATGGTAAGGGCACCCAGCGCGGTCAGCCCGACCCGGGCGCCCCAGCGGGCTAACCGCATCCCCCGGGCCTGGTTGGAGAAAGGCACGGTATAGTCTACGGGGCGCGCCGATATGGGCAAGAGACCGGAGTCACAGAACTCCCGTGAGTCCTCACCCTGGGATCGCCCGAAAAAGCTCCAGCCCCCGCTCAAACCGCCGGCCGATCTCCACCACGACGGGCCGGAGCCCTTTGGCCGAGAGCGTCGGGTCCGCAGTGATCGTCTCTCGGGCGAGGCGGTGGGCGAGCGCCAGCAGCTCCCCGTCCCGGGCGAAGTCCGCATAGCGCAACTCCACCGGGCCCGCCTGCTTCGCCCCCACCAACTCGCCGTGCCCCCGCTCGGCCAGGTCCAGCTCGGCGATCTTGAAGCCGTCCAGCGTGTCCGCGAACCGATCCAACCGCTCCCGGCTCCCGGCTCCCGGCATCAGGATGCACTGGCTCTCCGCCACGCCCCGACCGATCCGGCCTCTGAGCTGGTGCAGCTGTGCCAGGCCGAACCGCTCGGGATGCTCGATCACCATCACCGTCGCGTTCGGCACATCAATGCCGACCTCGATCACGGTGGTTGCGACCAGCACCTGCATTTCGTTGGCGCGGAAGCGCCGCATGACACGGTCGCGCTCGTCCGCCGCCAGGCGGCCGTGCACCAGCCCGACCCGAAACTCGGGAAAGACCTCTTTCGCGAGCAGCTCGGCCATCTTCGTCGCGGCCTTGAGGTCGAGCTTCTCCGTCTCGTCGATCACGGGATACACGACGTACGCCTGCCGGCCGGCGGCGATCTCGCTCCGGATGAAGTCGTACACCTTGGGGCGCGAGCGTTCCTCGCGGATCGCGGTGCGGATCCGGCCGCGCCCCGGCGGCAGCTCGTCGAGGCGCGAAACATCGAGGTCGCCGTACACCGCGAGGGCGAGGGTGCGCGGGATCGGCGTCGCGGAGAGGAGGAGCACATCCGGCCCTTCCTCCGCGTTCTTCTGCGCGAGGAGCGCGCGCTGGGCCACGCCGAAGCGGTGCTGCTCGTCGATGACGACGAGGCCGAGGCGCCTGAACCCGACTTCCTCCTGGATGAGGGCGTGCGTCCCCACCACCAGCAGCGACGCCCCGCTCGCCAGCCGATCGCGAATGGCCGCCTTCTCCCCCGCCGACAGCCGGCCGATCAGCAGCTCCGGCACCATGCCCAGCGGCGCCAGGAGGCGCTGGAGCGTGGCCGCGTGCTGCTCGGCGAGGATCTCGGTCGGCGCCATCATCGCCGCCTGGTAGCCGTTTTCGACGGCGAGGAGCATGGCGAAGAGCGCCACGACCGTCTTGCCGGAGCCCACGTCGCCCTGGAGCAGCCGGTGCATTCTGACCGCCGACGTCTGATCGCCGACGATCTCCTTGAGGCAGCGCTTCTGCGCGTTGGTGAGCTCGAAGGGGAGGTGCTCCCGAAGCTTGGTGGTCAGGTCCTTCTTCACCTCGAAGCGGATCCCGGCGCGCGATCGCTTGGCGAGCCACCGCGCCCGCGCGAGTACCAGCTGGAGCAGCATCAGCTCCTCGAAGGCCAGGCGTCGTCTTCCCTGCTCCGCCTCCTCGATCCGCGCGGGACGATGCACCACGCCCAGCGCCTCGGGCAGCGGCACGAGGCCCGCGGCCTGCCGCCACGCGGCGGGCAGCCCTTCCTCGACCAGCGGCAGCAGCGCGCCCAGATGTTGCTCGAGCAGCGCGCGCATTTGGCGCACGGTGAGGCCCTCGGTGACCGGATAGACCGGCAGGACCAGCCCGCGTGCCGGGGCCTCTTCGTCTTCCCCGCCGAGAACGATCCACTCGCGCGGCTGGAGCTGCTTCCCGTGGAAGTGCCGGATCGGGCCGGTGGCGAGCAGCAGCGTACCCTTGGTGATCGTGCGCTCGAGGAACGGCCGCCCCGGCCAGCCGCACTCGATCATTCCACTCTCGTCCTTGAGCACGCACTGAAACACCCGCAGCCCTCGCCGCGTGGGGATCACCGCGGTCGAGATGACGCGCCCTACGACCGTCACGTCCTCGCCGGTCGCAGCCCCGCGTGCCCGCGCGATCGGCGTGACGGTGGTGGCGTCGAGGTAACGGAATGGGATGTGAAACAGGAGGTCCCGAGCGGTGCGGATGCCGAGGTGCGCCAGCAGCTCGGCGCGACGCTGGCCGACGCCCTTCAGGTACTGGACGGGACTTTCGAGCCTGAGCGGTGGCACGTCAGGGGCCGGCGCGAGCGAGTCGGGTGTGCGGCGCGAGCGGCGGCGCCCTGCGTGCGGTCCGACGCCGCGAGCGCCGCGCGCCCGACGAGCGCAGCGTCGCCGCATGCCGCCCGACGCCGCGAGCGTCGCGCACCGGGCGAGCGCCGCGCGTCCGAACGTCAATCCTCGAGAAGCCGCCTCGCATACGAAACCGGATCGAACACCTCCAGGTCATCCGCTGTCTCACCGACGCCGAGGAACCGTACGGGGAGCGCCAGCTCGCGCCGCAGCGCGACGACGGTGCCGCCGCGCGCCGTCCCGTCGAGCTTCGTGATCATGAGGCCCGTGATGGGGAGCGCGGCGGCAAACACCTTCCCCTGCTGCACCGCGTTCTGGCCGGTCGAGCCATCGAGCACGAGCAGCGTCTCGTGCGGCGCGCCGGCCGAGCGGCGGCCCACCACCCTCGCCACCTTCTGCACTTCCTTCATGAGATCATCCTGGGTGTGCAGCCGTCCAGCGGTATCGATAAGCACCGTATCGCAGCCACGCGCCGTGGCAGCGTCCACCGCGTCGAAAGCGACCGCCGCCGGATCGCCGCCGCCGGCGCCCCTCACCCACGGCAGGTCCAGCCGCGCCGCCCATTCCTCGAGCTGCTGCACGGCGCCGGCGCGATAGGTATCCGCCGCGGCGAGCAGCACGCGCCGTCGTTCCTTCATCAGCCGCTTGGCGAGCTTGGCCGCCGCCGTCGTCTTGCCCGAACCGTTCACGCCGACCATGAGGATCACGGTGGGGCCCGGCTCGGCTCGCGCGATCGCGCCCGGGTCCTTCCCGTCCCGCGGGTCGAGCATCGCGACCAGCCGCTCCTCGAGCGCCGCGCGCACGTCGTCCGCCGTCTTGAGCTTCCCGCGCCGCACCAGGTCCGTGAGGTCGGCGACCAGCTCCATCGTCGCCGTGACGCCGAGGTCCGCCTCGATGAGCGTGCGCTCAAAGGCGTCCAGCTCCGCGCGGCCGAGCCCCCGCACCAGGACGGCGACGTCGGTGACGGCGAGCAGCTTGATGCGGGACCAGAGACCCATCAAAAAAACGGTTGAAGAGTTGAAGAGTTGAAGCCGCGGTGACACCCACGAACCACACACCACGCACCACGCACCCTCATCTTAACCCCACCCTCCGCCTCGCAATCCACTCGGCCACCAGCGCGACCAGCGCGGCCCAGTAGGCCCACGTGACATGCCTGAGTGGAACCGGGTCCCTCGCCGCAACGGCCGCAAGCCCGGGCTGAGAGGTGAGCACCGGCGCCCGCGGGAGGAACTCCGCCGCCCCGCGCGCGAGGGAATCGCGGGCCGCGACCAGCGTCGCGTGCTCGCCGCCGCGCTCCTCGAGCAGCCAGTCAGTGAGCGACGCGACCAGCGCCCGGTACGCCTCCCCCGCCACCCCGCCTCGGCTCGCCCACCGCCACAGTCCCGTAGCGCTGAGCGTGACGACGTGTCGCCGACCGGTCAGCGCGCCCTGGACCACCGGCCGCGAGCGCCCCCGCCGGTCGAGCTGAGCCGTCAGGCCCGTCCAGGCGACCGAGTCGGATCGGACCTCGTCCACTCCCTCGAGCGGTGGGAGGCTCTCGGCCGGCACGCCTGCGAAGGCCGCACCCACCGGAGACGCGAACTCCGGCGCCATCACATACCAGTCGCCGGGAGCGCCGCTCCTATCGCGGCGCTGGGTAGGCCAGCGCCACAGAGCGCGCCGCGCCAAGCGCGCGACCGCGTCCACGCCGGCTTCCGAGCCGTGCGCCACCACCAGCGTGGCGCGTTGAGCCGCGCCCTGAACCGCGGCGTCGCCCACCGGCCGGAGCGTGCGCGCGTCGCGCCACCCGCCGTTCGCCACGCGCACGAATACCTGCACGGGCACACCGCTCGTCCCCGTGAGTGTCGAAGCGAGCCAGCGCGAGTCCCAGTCGGGGCTGTCGCTGAGCAGCACGATCGCGCCGGCGCGGGTCACCGCCGCGAGGCTGGTGCGGCGATCGTCGCGCGGCTCCCGGTCGCCCACGATGCCGCTCACGCGCGCCTCGTACCGCCGCAGCTCGCGCTCTGGCGCGGGCGCCGCCGGCACGAACGACAGGTCGCGCCGGTAGCTCCCGCCCCCGCCCACGCCGACCCGCGCGCTCGCCACGACCCGGCCCTGCTCCAGCAATTCGATGGTCACGCTGTCGCCCGGCCGCGTGGCCGCCGCCACGACGTCCACCGTCGCCGTCGCACTATCCCCCGCGCGCAGCGCGACCGGGAGATCGAACCCCGCGATTCCGGCGTCCGGTCCCGCCGGTCGGGGCAGCACGACGATCCGGGCCCGGCGCAGAAGGTCCAACGGGATCGCCGTCGCGTCGTCAAGCACGCCGTCCGTGACGATCACGAGGCGCCCGCCGCGGGAGGCGGCCTCGCGGAGGGCCGGAAGCAAGCTACTCTCCGCCGCCGAGGGCGTCGCGCCCTCCATGAAGATCCTCGGCTCCTCGCCGAAGAGCACAATGCGTCCCGAGCGCCCCGCGATCGCGCGCGCGGTGTCGAGCGCCGCCCGCCACCGCGCGTCGCCCACGGGATCGGTCATCGACAACGACCCGTCGAGCAGCACCGCGGTTCCCCCACCGCCGGACCGCTGGCACCCCGGGTTCACGAGCAGCACCGCCACGCCGCCCCACGCCGCCGCGCGCAACAACGCCAGGGGCAGGCCGGCCCGCCCCACCCGCTCTATGAGAAGGTAGAGGGCGAGGGCAAAACCGGTGGCCGCCAGCGCTACGACGGTGACGAGCACGCCAGCGCCTCACGCAGCGTGAAGCGGCCCTCGAAGAGGGCCCGGCCCACTACCGCCCCGGAGAGTCCCAACGCCCTGATGCGGGCGAGGTCGTCAAGACTGCCGATGCCGCCCGAAACGACGATCTCCATCCCCGTCTCGCGCGCGAGCGCCGCCGCGTCCTCGACGTTCGGGCCCAGGAGCGATCCCTCGCGGGAGAGATCGGTGTGGACCGCGAGGGTCAGGCCGGCGGCCCGCGCCCGGCGGGCCAGTGCCAACGGCGCGACCGCCGCCGCCTCCGGCCAGTCTCGCGCCCAGAGCGCGCCGGCGCGCACGTCCACCGCGATCGCCAGGAAGTCTTCGGAGAAGAAGTCCGCGGTTTCCCGCAGCGCGCCCTCGGACTCGGCCGCGCGGCAACCGAGCACCACGCGCTGCACGCCGAGGTCGCGCATCCGAAGGGCGTCGTCCGCGGTACGGAGGCCTCCGCCCGCCTGCACCGGGATCGGCAGACGCTTCACGAGGTCGGCGAGAAGTGGGGTCTGGTCCCCGATGCCGAAGGCGCGGTCCAGGTCCACGACGTGCACCCACCGCGCGCCTGCCTCCAAGTATTGGTCCGCGACGGCGAAGGGATCGTGGTGGTAGAGTGTCTGCCGTGCGGCGTCACTGCGCGACATGCGCACGACGCGGCCGGCGCGGATGTCGATGGCGGGATAGAGTTCCACGCGGCAAGAGCGACCGGACGGCCGCCGGCGGCGCTGGTCAGGTCGCGGTGTGAGACAGAGCGGTCTCGGGCTCCAGCAGCTCCAGGAGGCGCACCTTCTCCTGCTCGAACGCGGCGCGGCGCACCGCGGGCACCGGTTCGCCTGAGCCGGTGTTGAACTGCCGGCGCGGGTTCACCGCCCTGCCGTTGATGCGCAGCTCGTAGTGCAGGTGCGGGCTCGTCGCGAGGCCGCTCGCCCCCACGTACCCGATCGTCTCGCCCTGCGTGACCCTCGCGCCCACCCGGACACCCGAGGCGAAGCGCGACAGGTGCGCGTACCGGCTCGTCGTCCGCGCGTTGTGCTGGACCTCGACCAAGTTTCCATACCCGCCCATGCGCGCCGCGTGGGTCACCATTCCGGCGCCGACGCTCCGCACCGGCGCGCCGTAGGCCGCGCCGAAGTCGATGCCGAGGTGCGGGCGGTAGTGGCGGAGGATCGGGTGGAAGCGGCGCATGCTGAAGCCGGAGCCGATCCGCTTGAACTCCAGCGGCGCGCGAAGCAGCTCGCGCTTCATGGACCGGCCCTGCTCGTCGTAGAACTCCGTGCGCTCGCCGTGGTCGAAGCGGAAGGCGTAGAGGTGGCGGTTCGACGCGTCGATGCGCGCCGCGAGGATCCGCCCGTAGCGCACCTCGCCCTCGCTCGAGACCAGCCGCTCCGCCACCACGCGGAAGCGGTCGCCTTCCTGCATGTCGCGCGAGAAGTCCACGACCCAGTCGTAGACCTCCGAGAGCCCCCACACCAGCTGGCTGCGCGCCTCGCGCGGCAGCGTCTCCTCACCCACGGCCTCGTCCATGGCGTCGTAGAGGGTGGTGCGGATCGTCCCCTCCACGGTGAGCGGCTCGACCCGCCACGGGATGCGCTCGACCGACGCCGACCACCCGCCGTCCGCCCGCGTCATCCAGAGCCGCGCGTCGTGCGAGACGCGTACCGCCACCGTGTGCGGCGAGGGCTCGCCGTGCCGCTGCCGGAAAACGAACACCAGCCCGCTCCGCAGCCGGTGGGGATTGAAGTTCCGCACCCCGCGGGCCAGCGCCGCCCAGTCTACATCGTTCACGCCGCGCCGGGCGAAGAGCTGGGAGACCGTCTCGCTGGTGCGGAGCGTGTCGCTGATTTCCCGCACCGGTGCGGACGTCACGACCACCGGCGGCGCCGTCTTGAGCCCGCCGAGGTAGCCCGCGCGCCGGGCGCCCGCCACGCCGACGCCGCAAACCAGCGCCAGCAGCGTCGCGAGGACGGTCCGTTCGTTCTGCGAGAGCAGCCTCAATCCATCTGCCTTCTGATGAACGTCGGGATCTCCATGTCGGAGAGCGGCTCGGCCGAGGACTGCACCGGCGGCGAAACGGGCGCGCCGGGCCCCACGCCGGGCCGTCGCGCGCCCCCCATCGGGGCCGCGCCCGCGCCGCCCGCCGCCGCAGCCGCCTGCGCCGATCCGCTGACGGCTCGCTGCACCCCGGACTGCCGCTGCGGGAACTGGATGACGCCCGGCGCGCGGACCGGACCGGCTTCCTTCTGGAGCTGCCGGTCGAAGCCCGTCGCGATCACGGTCACCCGAATCTCACCCAGCATCGACGGCTCGATCACCGCGCCGAAGATCACCTCGGCCTCCTCACCCACTGCGTCGTGGATGATCTCGGAGATCTGGTGTACCTCGCCGAGGGTAAGATCATCCCCGCCCGTGATGTTCAGCAACACACCCGTCGCCCCCGCGACTGAGATGTTGTCGAGCAGCGGGCTCGAGATGGCCTGCTGCGCGGCCTCCATCGCGCGGCTCTCCCCGCGGCCAACACCCGTGCCCATGAGCGCCGAGCCGCCGTTCTGCATCACGGTGCGCACGTCCGCGTAGTCCACGTTCACGAGACCCGGCTTGCTGATCACCTCCGAGATGCCGCGCGTCGCGTTGAGCAGCACCTCGTCCGCCTTCTTGAGCGCATCCTGGAACGGCGTCCCCTTCCCCACCACCGCCATCAGCCGCTCGTTGGGTACGATGATCATGGTATCCACGTGCTTGCGCATCTCGGCGATCCCCATCTCGGCCTGCCGCATCCGCTTCTTTCCCTCGAACAGGAACGGCTTCGTGACGATGCCGACCGTCAGGATGCCCAGCTCCTTCGCCATGTTCGCGATGATGGGCGCCGCGCCCGTCCCCGTCCCGCCGCCCATGCCGCAGGTGATGTAGACCATGTCGGCGCTGTGGATCACCCGCGCAACGTCGTCGCGGTTCTCCTCGATGGCCTGGCGACCGATCTCCGGCCGGGCTCCCGCGCCCTTGCCCCCCGTCAGCTTCTTCCCGATCTGGACTTTGATGTCCGCGCGATTGTTGAGGAGCGCCTGCGCGTCGGTGTTCACCGAGATGAACTCGACCCCGCTGAGGTGTTCCTCGATCATCCGGTTCACCGCGTTGCCGCCGCCGCCGCCCACGCCGACGACCTTCATCCGCGCGTTTTGCGTCACGGACTCCTCGAGCTCGAAGATGCTCATGGGTACGCCCCTCGCTCCGCTGGTCAGACTCTCACATCAGAAGAAATCGTTTAGCCATCGCTTGACCGAGCCCAGCACCCGGTCCACGGTCACCGCGCGCGCGCCCGCCTGCGCCACGCCCCTCGCCTGCTCCAGCATCCCGTACAGCGCCAGCCCCGTCGCCGTGCTGAACCGGGGCTGCTCCACGGCGTCCGTCAGGCTGCCGGCCAGCGCCTGTCCCGGCATCCCCAGCCGCACCGGCATCACGAACACCTCGCGCGCCAGCTCCACCACGCCAGCCAGCTGCGCCGTCCCGCCCGTCAGCACGATCCCCGCCGCCAGCTTCCCCACATAGCCCTCGCGCTCGATCTCGCGCGAGACCATCGAGAGGATCTCCTCCAGGCGCATATGGATGATGTGCGCCAGGAGCTCCCGCTGGACCTGCCGCGGGCCCTGCCCCGCCGTCCCCGGCAGCTCGATCATCTCGGCCGGGTCCACGAGCGGCTCGTACGCGAGCCCGTAGCGCTCCTTCAGCTTCTCGGCGTCCGATTGCGTGACCGAGACGCCCTGCGCGATGTCGCTCGTGACGTGCGCGCCGGCAAACCCGAACGTGCCGACGTGCCGGAACTTCCCGTCATGGAAGATCGCGAGGTCGGTGCTGCCCCCGCCCAGCTCGACCAGCGCGACCCCCAGCTCCTTTTCGTCCTCCGTGAGCGTGGCGTAGCTCGCCGCCAGGGGCTCGAGCACGAAACCCGTCACGTGGTATCCGGCCCGCTCGACCGACTTCCGGAGATTCTGCGCCACCGAGCTGGACATCGTGACGATGAAGACGTCCACCTCGAGCCGGGTCCCGGTCATCCCCACGGGGTCCGAGATCCCGCGCTGCCGGTCCACCAGGTACTCCTGCGGCAGCGTGTGCAAGATCTCGCTGTCGGGCGGCAACACCACCGCACGAGCCACTTCGATGACCCGCTGCACGTCCGATTCGCGAATCTCCGGCGAGGTCACGTTCACCACGCCCGGCGAGGTGATCGCGCGCACGTGCTCGCCCGCGATCCCGACGTACATACCGTCCACCTTGAAGCCGGCCATCCGCTCGGCCGCGGCCACCGCCTCGGTCACCGAGCGCGTCGCCTCGTCGATGTCGCGCACCACGCCGCGCCGCATCCCGCTCGTCCGCGCCCGCCCCACGCCCAGGATCCGCGCCTCAGGCGCGCGCGGCAGGTCCCCCGAGATCTCCGCGATCACCGCACACGTCTTCGTCGTGCCGATGTCGAGTCCGCAGACCAGCCGGTCCCGCATCAGGCCGCGCCACCCGGAGGCACTGCCCGCGGCCTCACGATCACCCAGCCGCGGAACCGCGCGTCCAGCTCTCCCCATGGCGCCGCGCGAGAGAGAAGGTCGCGCCGCACCGCCGACACGGAGCGAACCGTCCCCGGATCCAACGGCGTCCCGAAGCGCACGACCCCTTCGTCGAGCTCCAACTCCACCTCTCCTCCACGGGCGGCCCGCGCGGCCGACACGTCCGCGAAGAGATCCGGATCCGCCGCCTGAATCGCCGCCAGTGCGGTCAGAACCGCCGGCTCCACCCGCGCGAGCACGGGCGCGTCCACCGGCGCCGTCACCGGATCGTACGGGAGCGGGTGAGCGTCCGGCCCCAAAGGCACCAGACCCTCCGGCCCCTGCGCGAGCGCCACCGGCTCCACCTCGCGCATCCTCACCCGCAACGTGCCCGGCAAACGGCGCTCGACCTCGGCCTCTGCGACGCCGGGCACCGCCTGAAGGCGCGCTTCCAGCCCATCCAGGTCTTCCCACACGCTCGCTCTCGCCGCGAGTCCCAGCCCCCTCACCACCACGTCGATGGCGAGATACCGCGCGCCGACCACCTCCACGTGCCGCACCGCGAAGAAAGCCAGCGGCCGCAATGCCGCCGGTCCCCACCACGGCGCCACCAACACGATAAGCAGGGCCGCCGCCGCCACGGCGCGACGGTTCGCCTTGACGCCTCCGCGCCTTGGCGCCTCATGCCCCCCGCTCAACTTCGCCTACCGACGGCCGAGGAGGTCGAGGAGGTCGAGGAGTTCCCGGCCCACCATCGTCACGTCGCCGGCGCCCATTGTTACGATCAGGTCGCTGGGCCCGGCCAGGTCCCGCACCTGCGCGGCCAGCTCCGCCCGCCGAGGAACCCACAGCACCTGCTTCGCCCCCGCCTCCTCCGCCGAGCGGGCCACCAGCTCTCCAGTCACACCCGGAATCGGCGACTCCCGGGCCGGATAGACGTCGCTCACGACGACGACGTCCGCAGCCGCCAGCGCCTTCCCCATCGCCGCCCCGTGGTCTCTCGTGCGCGAGAAGAGGTGCGGCTGGAAGACCGCCACAAGCCTTCGGGTGGGGTACGCCTGACGCGCTCCCTCGACCGTCGCCGCGATCTCGGCCTCGTGGTGGGCGTAGTCGTCCACGACCACGACCCCTCCCGACTCACCCACTAGCTCGAACCGGCGACCGACCCCGGAAAACCCGGCCAACGCTCCGAGGACCGGCTCCAGTGACGCCCCTAACTCCAGCGCGACCGCCAAAGCGGCAGCGGCGTTCCGAAGGTTGTGGAGCCCAGGAACGCGGAGCCGAAGCTCGACGGCCTGTCCGCCTGGCAAGGTGACCGTCGCGACGCTTCGACCCTCTGCCCGCTCGACCACCCGAAGCCGCATGTCGGCCGTGGCCGCGAGCCCGACGGTCCACGTGGGACGACCCGCCATCTGCGCCACCCTACAGGCCGTGGCGTCGTCGCCACCAACAATCACCCGCCGAGCCGGACTCGCGAACCTCACGAACGCCTCCTCGAGTGCGCCCATGCTTCCGTAGCACTCGAGGTGATCAGCTTCAACGTTGTTGATGACAGCCACTTGCGCCGTGAGCGCGAGAAACGACCTATCGTACTCATCGGCCTCGACGATGAACAGCTCGTCGCCACCGGTGCGGGCGTTCCCGCCCCAGCTAGCGACGCGGCCGCCAGCGATTCCCGTGGGATTCAGGCCGGCGGCCGCGAGGCCTTCGGTGGTCATCACCGTCGTCGTGGTCTTGCCATGGGTCCCGGCGACGGCGACGACCTCGCCAGGCGAGATCGCGGCTGCCAGCGCTTCGGCGCGTCGCACGACCGGCAAGCCAAGTTCGCGCGCGCGCTCAAGTTCCGGATGATCGGGCAGTACGGCGGAACTCACTACGACCGCGCGCGCCCCCTCGAGATGACTCGGATCATGCCCGGCGTACACCGCTCCCCCCGCCCGTCGCACGTCCGCCGAGCTCGACGCCCCACCCGCACCCTCGACGTCCCGGTCGCATCCGGTGACTGCCACACCCCGCCGCCGTGCAAGGAGCGCCAGTGCGCTCATCCCGGCGCCGGCAACCCCCATGAAGTGCACAGGGCGAGGGTCGTCGGGGGCGAAAAGCCGCATTGATGAGCGGCTAATATAAAATCCCACCGATGGTTGCGAAAGAGCGCGCGCTAACTTTTCGACAGGAGCTCGAGCCCTTTGGCGACGATTTCACGCACCGCGTTGGGGCGGGACCTCTGCTGGGCGGCGGCGCCGATGTCCGCCATTCTTGCAGGGTCACGGAGCAGCTCTGCGACCACCGATCCGAGGCCTTCACCCTTCGCCGAGGGCTGCTCGAGGAGTACGGCCGCAGCAGCGTCGGCAAGTGCCCGGGCGTTGGCGAGCTGGTGCCCCGCCGCAGCCGTCGGGAGAGGAATGAGCACGGCCGGCAGCCCCCACGCCGTCACCTCGGCTAGGGTCATGGCGCCCGCCCGGGCGACGACTAGGTCGGCGGCGGCATAGGCACGATCGATCGGGTCGATGAACGCCTCGATCAGGATGCGTCCGGGCACCGCATAGGTCGCGAATGCAGGGTACGTCCCCGCCCCCGTTTGCCAAATGAGGTTGGCCGCCTTGGGCCAGTGACCGTTCAGCAGGGAATCCCGCAGCGCTTGATTGATGGCGAGGGCTCCCTGGCTCCCCCCGATCACGAGCACGAGCGGACGGTCGGGCGCGAAACCGAGCCGGGACTTGGCCTCGGCCTTGGGCGGGCGAATGTCCGGCGGAGGCTCGATCGGGTTCCCCGTGACGAAGACCTGCGTGTTCGGGCCGGGTCGGAGGTGTTCCCGCGCTTCCGGGAACCCGAGGTGGATCTGGCTCGCCTTGCCAGCGAGCCAGCGCGTCGCCAGCCCCGGGTAGGCGTTCTGCTCCTGGATGAGACTCGGAATCCCTCGCGCCACGGCCGCCCGGACCACTGGTGCGGACACGTAGCCTCCCGTCCCAATCACGAGGCCGGGAAGCTCGAATCGCAGGATGCGGTTGATGGCCCGGATGGAGAAGTAAAACGTCAGCGGCAGGGTGACGTTTCTCCACCATTGGCGCCGGCGCAGGGGCTCGAGCGGTAGCAGGACATACCGCCACGGGCGAAGTGGTAGGACGTCCGCTTCCACACCCCGCTTGCCGCCGATGAAAAGCGGCTCAATCGAGGAATCCACGCGCACCATTTCGTCGGCGAGGGCGAGCGCCGGCATCAGGTGCCCGCCGGTCCCTCCACCAGCGAAGATGACGGTCGTCACGCGGCGATCCGCCGGCGCCGGGTTCCGAGGTTTACCAGGAGCCCGGTTGCGATGAGCGCGATGATGAGGCCAGACCGGCCGTACGATATGAACGGCAGCACCAGCCCGGTCGTCGGGACGATGCCGGTGCCGACGCCCATGTGGAGGAAGGCGTCGGTGCCGATCATCGCCGCGAGGCCGACGCCCAGCAGCTGGCGGAACGGGCCCGCCGCCCCACGCGCAAGCCGCAGCGCGAGGAAGACGTAGGCCGAGAAGCAGAGGATGAGGAAGGCGACGCCCAAGAACCCCCACTCTTCGCCGATGGTGCTGAAGATGAAGTCGCTGTAGGGATACGGAAGGAAGCCGAGCTTCTGCTGGCCTTCCCCGAACCCCACGCCGAAGAGCTGTCCCGTCCCGAGACCGATGAGGGACTGGTCGATCTGGTACGAGTCGCGGAGCCGGTCCGCGCCGGGATCGAGGAATGTCGTCATCCGGAGCAGCCGGTACTGGGCGCCCTCGATCTGGCTCCACACCAGAGGCAGCGCGACCATGCCCAGGAGGATGAAGTGCCCGATGCGCGCCCCGGCGGCGAACAAGACGAGCATCGCGAGGAAGCCGATCACGACCGCCGTCGAGAGATCCGGCTCGAGCAGGATCAGTGCCGAGATCGGCGCCACGACGACCAGCACCGGCAGGAGCCCCTTGCTGAGCCGCTTCACCTCGGTGCCCTTCTTGGCGCACAGCATCGCCGTCCAGATCACCACCGCGAGCTTGGCGATCTCCGACACCTGGATGGATACGCCGAGGTTGATCCACCGCCGCGCGCCGTTGATGCGGGGCGCCACTGACTGGGTGAAGGGCAGCAGCAGCACCACGAGCAGGATGAGCGTGACCAGTACGATCGGCCAGGCGACCTCCCGCACGCGGTCGAGGTTGACGCGCGAGGCCACCAGGAGCAGCAGCCCGCCGACCGCCGCTCCGATGAGCTGGTCGAGTGCGCGGGTCGAGCCCAGCGCCCGGCCGCCCTCGACCATGGCCGACGAGGCGGCGTACACCGACGCGAGCCCGAACACCACGAGGATGGCGGTGAGGATGACGAGGAGCCGCGCCTCCCAGCCGAGCAGCCATTCCTTCTTCGCCGCCACGCTACCGTGCCCCTCGGGCCAGCGGTCCGGCGGGCCAGCGGGCCAGTGCGCCGCTCACATCTCCTCCACGAGGGTGCGGAACTGCCGGCCGCGGTCCTCGGCGCTCGTGAACATGTCGAAGCTCGCGCAGGCGGGAGAAAGCAGGACGGCGTCGCCCGGCTTCGCCAGCTCCCGGGCCCGCGCGATCACCGCCGGGAAATCACGGCCGCCCCGCACCACCGCGATCGCGCCATCGAGCGCTTTCGCGACGAGCGGCTCCGCTTCGCCGTAGGCCACGACGGCCCGCGCCCCGCGCAGGGCGCTTCGAAGCTCAGTGAAGTCGCCCCCCTTGTCCTTCCCCCCGACCACCAGCACGACGGGCCGCTCGATGCTCCGGATCGCCGAGAGGCACGAGGAGACGGTCGTCGCCTTGGAATCGTTGACCCAGAGCACGCCACCTACCTCGCGCACGGGCTCGAGCCGGTGCGGGAGAGGCCGGAACGTTCCAAGCGCCCGCGCGAGGATCTCCCGATCCAACTCCGGAGGCAGGGCCAGCAGGGCGGCAAGGGCGTTAGTGACGTTGTGATCGCCGAGGAGCGCGAGGTCGGCGCGGCGCAGGAGCGGGATGCCTCGCAGCGCCAGCCACCCGGCGGCGCGATCGAAAAACCCATCGGCGGCGCGGCGCTCCAGCGAGAACCGCTCCTGGACCCCGGGCACCGCCGCCGTCATGGAGAGAACCGCGCGGTCGTCGCCGTTCACGACCCAGCGGCTCTCGGGCGATGCGTGACGAAAGAGCAGCGCCTTGTCGGCGTAGTAGGCCTCGACGGACGCGTACCGGTCGAGGTGGTCGGCCGAGAGGTTGGTGAGCACGCCCACCGCCGGACGAAGCTCCGGGCAGTCGTGCAGCTGGAACGAGCTGGCCTCCACGGAGAGCCACGACGGAGGTGGGCCCGCGAGCGCTAGGTCGGAGAGGGGGCGGCCGATGTTACCCGCCGCCGCGGCCGGCCCGAGGCCGGCCTCGCCCAGCACGTGCGCCACGATCGCCGACGTCGTGGACTTGCCCTTGGTGCCCGTGGTGACGATGAGTCGCGAGCCCTCGAGGAAACGCGCGGCGAGGTCGAGCTCCGAGATCACGGGCACGCCCGCCCCGGTCGCGGCGACGACGGGCTCCGCGTGGGGCGGGACGCCGGGCGAGAGGACCACGAGCGCCGCCCGCGCGATCCGCCCGAGGTCGTGGCCGTCCAGCCGTACCTCGCACCCCTCGGCACGCAGCTCGGCCGCCGTTTCCACGAGCGCCACGCTCTCCGCTTGGTCGGAACCGTACACGCGCAGCCCGTGACGCCTCAAGAGCAGGCACGCGGCCTTCCCGCTGCGCGCGAGACCGATCACCGCGACTTCGCTCCGCCGCCACGCCTCGGGGATCACCGGATCTTGAGCGTCGAGAGCGCGACCAGCGCGCAAAGCAGACCGAGAATGTAGAACCGCGTCACCACCGTGGACTCGTGCCAGCCCAGCTGCTCAAAATGGTGGTGGAGGGGCGCCATCCGGAAGACGCGGTGCTGCTCGGCGAACGGCCTCCCGTAGCGCCGCATCCGGTACTTGAAGACACGCCGCTGGATCATCACCGACAGCGTCTCGGCGGCGAACACGCCGCCCACCAGCAGGAGCAGGAACTCCGACTTCAGCAGGATGGCCACCGTGCCGAGCGCCCCGCCGATGGCGAGCGCGCCGGTGTCGCCCATGATCACCTTGGCGGGGTGCGCATTGAACCAGAGGAAGCCGATGCAGCCGCCCATCAGGCTGGCGCAGAAGATCGCCAGCTCCCCGGAGCCCGGGAGGTAGAACACCTTGAGGTATTCCGACGTGTCGGTGCGTCCAAAGACGTACGCGAACGCCGCGAAGGTGATCGCCGAGATCGCGCTCAAGCCCGCAGCGAGACCGTCCAGGCCGTCGGTGAGGTTCACCGCGTTGGACGTGCCCGTGACGACGAACGTCACGAATCCGACGTAGAGCGGCCACCAGAGCACTATGTACACGTACTTGAAGAACGGCACCGTCGTCGCCGTGGAAGGGAGCACCGTCCCGGTCCAGGGGAAGGCGAGCAGCAGGCTGGAGAGCGCGAGACCGAAGACGATCTGCCCGGCGAGCTTGTAGCGCGCCACCAACCCGCGGGAGCTGTGCTGGACTACCTTGAGGTAGTCGTCCACGAGGCCGATGGCGCCCATCCACACCGTGGCGAAGAGCGCGACCAGGACGAAACGGTTGTCGAGCCTGGCCCACAGCAGCGTGGGCACGAGGGTGGCGATGATGATGATCAGGCCCCCCATCGTCGGCGTGCCGCGCTTGCCCAGATGGGTCGCGGGCCCTTCGCTGCGCACGATCTGCCCGATCTTATGCGCGCGCAGCCGCTCGATGATCGCGGGCCCCAGGAAGAACGCGAGCAGCAGCGCGGTCACCGTGGCCGCCGCGGCACGGAACGAGATGTAGGTCACCAGGTTGGCGAGCGAGAGCTCGCGGGCGTACGGATAGAGCAGGTGATAGAGCACTAGTGCGCCTCGCCAGCGGCGTGGTCCGGCCAAAGGAGCGGGAACAGGCGCTCGAGGGCCACGCCCCGCGACGCCTTGAACAGTACCACGTCCCCGGGCCGAAGCTTCGCCTTGAGCGGGTCCGCAACAGCTTCGGGGGTGTCGCCCAGCAACAGCTTCTTGGCCTTGATCCGGTTCTTGAGCTCCCGGAACGCCGGAACGAACTCACCGACCGCGGCCACCAAGTCGGGCTTGGCCGCGAGCACCGCTCCAGCCGCTTCCCGGTGTAGCGCCGAAGACGCGGCACCCAGCTCGCGCATGGTCCCCACCACGACCACCGCACGCCGGCCCCCGCGCACCCTGGCCAGCAGCTCGAGCGCCGCCCGCAGCGAGTTCGGGTTCGCGTTGTAGCAGTCGTTGATCACGGTCAGGCCTTCGACCTCGAACATCTCACCGCGGCCGCCCGGGAGGCGGGCCGCCTGGAGCGCCGGGGCCGCCTCTGAGAGCGGCACGCCGAGGGCGTCCGCGACCGCGAGCGCGATCAGCGCATTGTCCACCATGTGACGCCCCCGAAGCGGCAGCTCGACCTCGACGCCTTTCACCTGGAAGCGCGGCCGTCCATCATCGAGCAGCGTGACGTTTTCGGCGGTCCAGTCGGCAGGCGCGTCGAGGCCGGCGGTCACGACGCGCTTGGAGGCGCGGCCCGCCGCCTCGGCCAGGGCCGTCGGCTTCACACCTACCACCGCCGTCGCCGCGCCCGCGAGCAGCGCGACCTTCTCCTGGAGCACCTGCTCCACCCCGCCGAAGCCCTCCAAGTGGCCGGCGTCCACGTTCGTCACGACCGCGAGGTCGGGGCGCACGATCTCCCGCAGGCGCGGAATCTCGCCGCGCACGCTCGCGCCACACTCGACCACCATCGCCTCCGCCTCGACCGGGGCGGCGAGCACGGTAAGGGGGACACCTACCAAGTTGTTGAGGTTCCGCTCGGACTTATGGACCCGGAGCTTCGCGCCCAGCGCGGCGGCGATCAGCTCCCTGGTGCTCGTCTTCCCGTTCGTACCGGTCACGGCCACGACCGGCCCGGCGAACTGGTCGCGCCGGTGGCGCGCCAGGCAGCCGAGCGCGACGAGCGTGTCGTCCACGTCGAACCAGTCGAAGCCGGGCCAGCGCGGCGTGCCACGGCGGACGATCACGCCGCCCACACCCGCGAGCCGCGCGTCGCCGAGGTAGTCGTGCGCGTCGAACCGCTCGCCCCTGAGCGCGACGAAGAGCTCACCCTCCCTGAGCGTCCGCGTGTCGGTCGAGAGGCCGGTGTAGGCGTGGTCCCAGGTCGCGGCTGGCAAGCCGAGCGCCTGCGTGACCAGCTGGGCGGTCCAGCCGAAAGCCGTCATCGGGCCAGCGTCTGCACGGCTTCGGCCACGACCTCGCGCTCGTCGAACGGCACCCTCTCCGTGCCCAGAACCTGGTAAATCTCGTGGCCCTTTCCCGCGAGGAGGATCGTGTCGTCCGGCCGCGCGATGCTGATGGCGCGTGCGATCGCCTCGCGGCGATCCACGATCCTGAGGTGCGGGGCGTCACCCATCCCCTCCTCCACGTCGTCGAGGATGCGCTCGGGGGACTCGGTCCGCGGGTTGTCCGACGTCAGGATCGCGAGATGGGCGCCCTTGGCGGCGATGGCGCCCATCACGGGGCGCTTGCCGCGGTCGCGGTCGCCGCCGCACCCGAACACCACGAGCAGTCGGCCCCCAGTGAGCGGCCGCGCCGCCGCGAGCGCGCGCTCGAGCGCGTCGGGCGTGTGCGCGTAGTCGCGCAGGACGACGCATGGAGCCTCGGCGACACGCTCCATGCGGCCGAGGACCTGCGGCGTAAGGCCGAGGCGTGCACCTACTTCTTCGACGTCCCGGCCGAGCGCAATGGCGGCCGCCGCCGCGCCGAGCGCGTTCTCGACGTTGAAGCGGCCGAGGAGCGGCAGCGCGACCTGGGCGAATTTGCCCCGCGCCGTCATGGTGAAGCGCATCCCCTTCGCGTCGCCCTCGATCGCCGAGGCACGCACGTCGGCCGGCAGGTCGATGCCGAAGGTGAGGCGCTCCGGCCGGGGGGGGAGGCGCTGCCACGCCGGATCGTCGGCGTTGGTGATCTCGAAGCCGCCGACCGCGAGGTAGCTAGACAGCTTGAGCTTCGCACCCAGATACGACGCCTCGTCCTTGTGGTAGTCCAGGTGGTCGCGCGTGAGGTTCGTGTACACGGCGGCGCGGAAGGCGAGCCCGTAGATGCGGTCTTGATCGAGGCTGTGGGAAGAGGCTTCGATCGCCACGGTCTTGCAGCCGGACTCCCGCAGCGCAGCGAGCGCGGCCTGCAGCTCCACCGGCCCGGGCGTGGTGAGCTGCCCGGTGTCCGGAAGCATTCTACCCCCGCCGTCGATCGCCCCGAGCGTGCCGATGGACCCGGCCGGCGCCCGGTCGCCGAAGACGTGGCGGAGCAGGTGCGCGGTCGTGGTCTTGCCGTTGGTCCCGGTGACGGCGACGAGCTCCAGGCCGTAGACCGGATCCCCGAAGTGGAGGGAGGCCGCGATGGCCGCGGCGTGGCGCCCGTTATGGACCTCGATCTGCGGGATGGCGACGCCTCCCACGCGGCGCTCGACCACCGCGCACACTACACCCTCGTGCTCCGCGGCGGGCAGGAAAGCATGGCCGTCTACAGTCGACCCGGCATAGGCCACGAAGAGCCCGCCTGGTGCAACCGTCCGGCTATTGGTGGTAACGGCGGCGATCTCGACGGGTACGCCGTCGGGCCAGCGCACCAGCTGGCCGGCCGCCGCGAGCCGCTCCCTCAGCGCGTCAGCCCGCACGCGCCGTTTCCGCGTGGATGACGACGGTGCTGCCGCGCGGCGCGCGCGCGCCAGCCGCAGGCGTCGTCGCCGCCACCCTCCCCCACCCCTCGATCCTCACGCGGAAGCCGCTCCGGTGCAGCGCGCGCGTCGCCGCGCGGACCGGCAGCCCGGCCACGGCGGGGACGGACCGCACCCCGTCGCCTGCCGCGGCGCCGCCCGCATCGCGGGCGGAGGGCGGCCAAGCGACGACCACCAGCGGGGTGACACCCACCACGGCCTCCGTCGGGCCAGCCGTGGGGACTCGTCGCCGCGAGAGCCGGCTGCGATCGAGCGTCACATTCGGCGTCGCGAGGGCCGCCTCGAGGATGGTGCGCGTCACCGGCGCCGCCGCCGCTCCGCCGAAGTAATCGCCCTCCGGATCGTCGATCTTCACCACGAGCACCAGCTGCGGGTCCACCGCGGGAAAGAGTCCCACGAAGCTGGCGGTGTGGTGTCCCTCGACGTAACGCCCCCGGATATTGCGGCGCGCCGTCCCCGTTTTGCCCGCCACGGCGTACGTGCCGAGGGCCGCCTGCCGTCCCGTCCCCTCCTCGACCACCCCACGCAGCATGTGCGCCAGCTGGGATGCCACCTCGGGCGTGACTACCCGGCGCACCGGGCGCGGCACGTGCCGCCACCGGACGGCGCCGTCTGCGCCACGCACTTCCCGCGCCAGCGTCGGCTCGAGGAGGAGACCGCCGTTGGCGAAGACCCCGTAGGCCGCCGCGAGCTGGAGCGGTGTCACCGCCAGCTCGTAGCCCATGGCGAGGCTCGCCGGACTCTCCAGAGTCCAATGCTTCGGCGATCGAAGCCGCCCTGCGGCCTCGCCCGGAAGCTCGAGGCCCGTCTGCGCGCCGAAGCCGAAGTCGCGCAACGCCTCGTACTGCTCGACGGCCGTAAGACGCGAGCCGAGCTTGGCGATGCCGATATTGCTCGAGAGCCGGATCACGTCGGAGAGGGTGAGCGTCCCCGCGCCGTGGACGTCGTGGATCACGCGCTCACCAAGCCGGTAGTTGCCGTGCTCGGCAAAGACCGTGTCGTTCGGCGTGGCCCTCCCGAGCCGGAGCAGCGCCGCCGCGGTGAAAGGCTTGGCGGTGGAGCCGGGCTCGAAAGCGTCGCCGACGATACCGCCGCCGGCCTCGGCGTCGCGCCGTACGCTCGCCATCGCCAGCGCCTCCCCGGTCTCAGGCTGGAGGATGACGACGTCGCCGCCTGCCGCGTGGGCGTCGGCGACCGCGCCGCCCAGTGCGCGCTCGGCGATTTCCTGGAGCTCAGCGTCGAGAGAGAGCATGAGATCGGCGCCGTCAACCGGCTCGGCGGCGGGCCGTGACGGCGACGGATAGGTGCGGCCGCGGTGGTCGCGGAGCATGACCGCAGTCCCGGCGCGGCCGGCCAACACCGAGTCGAAGGAGCGCTCGAGCCCGCTCGCCCCGCGCCCGCGGGCGTCCACCCGCCCGACGATCTGACGCGCCAGGTCGCGCCGCGGATAAAAGCGCTCGAGGCGGCGCCGCAGATACACGCCGCGCAGGTTCTTCAGCGGCGCCACTGCGGTCCACCCGTACGGCCCTGGCCACTCGAACCACACGCGACCCGATCGGATCGCCGACGCGATCGCCGGCCGCGGCCGGTCGAGGGCACGCGCCAGCAGCTCCGCCGCGCGGCCGGGGTCGTCCAGCTCCCGGGGAGCGAGGCCGACCGCGAAAGTCTCCCGGGAAAGGGCGAGCGCCACGCCGTTGCGGTCGTACAGCGTGCCACGCCGGGCCGGGAGCGCCACGGGCGTGGTCTGTTGCGCGGCCGCCCGCGCGCGCCACGCCCGTCCCTGCACGAGCTGCAGCTGCGCGGCCCGAACGAGGACGGCCGCCGCCGCCAGGCTGAAGCCGGTCGCAATCAGCGCGATGCGCGAAGGAACCCGTAGCACGCCGTTACCGGGGACGAGGGTCCTGCAGAATGATGATCTCGGAGTCCTGAGGCAAGCGCAGACCGAGGCGGTGCTCGGCGAGCGGCACCAGCACCGCTCGGCTCTTCGCCTTTAGGATCTCGCCCGCGGCCGCGGCTTTCGACAGCTCGAGCGCCCCGCGCGCCACCTCGAGCGCCCGGAGCTCGTCGGCCGCGGCCCGCGCCGCGGTCTGCCGCCACACCACGATCCACGCCACCAGCAGGAAACTGGTGAGCCAGAGGGCGAGCCAATGGCGGCCCCTGAGCGTCACGCCGACTTCCGGAACGCGCGCAGCCGCGCGCTGCGCGCGCGAGAATTGGCCGCTACCTCTCGCGCTGCTGGAGTGATGGCGCGCTTCGTCACCACCGTTCCCAGCGCGCGGCCACGGCACGTGCAGACCGGCTGGGCCGGCGGACACACGCACGCGCGCGCCCATTCGCGAAACGCATGTTTCACGACGCGATCCTCGCCGGAATGGTAGCTGATGACGGCGATGATGCCGCCGGGGACCAGGAGACCGAGCAGGTCCGGCAGCGCCTGCGCCAGACGTTCCAGCTCCCCGTTGACGGCGATGCGCACCGCCTGGAAGAGGCGCGCGAAGGCGGCGGGCCCGCTGCGCGGGCCGAGCACGGCGCGGATCGCGTTCACGAGATCGTCGCTCACCGCGAACGGGTGGACGGCGCGGCGTCGCGCGATCTCGCGTGCCAGGGCACGCGCCCGGGGCTCGTCGCCGTAGTCGGCCAGCGCCGCCATGAGATCCTCCGGGGGCGCGCCGTTCAGCCAGTCGGCGGCATTCGGGCCGTGGCCTGCAGTCATCCGCATGTCGAGCGGCGCACCGGGGCGGAAGGTGAACCCACGGGCCGCATCGTCGATCTGGGGAGAGGAGAGTCCGAGGTCGAGGAGCACGCCGTCGGGCGTGAAGGCTGCGATGTCGGGGTCGGCGGCGGCGGCCGTGAAATCGAGCTGGCGCACGGTCGCGGCCTCGCCGAGCTCCCGGCGCGCGGCGCGCACGGCCTCGGGGTCGCGGTCGATCGCGATCACGCGCGCGCCGCCCTGGGCGAGCCGACTCGCGTGCCCGCCCGCGCCCGCCGTGCCGTCCAGAACGCGGCGGCACCCGACCAGCAGCGCGGCGACTTCGTCGAGCAGCACGCTCATGTGCTGGAAGCCCGCCGGAGCGCCGGCGGGTTGCGGCTGGCGCGCCCCATCGCCCATCAGCTGTCACCTTTCATGCGTCACGCAAATGAAACGCCCCGCCTGCCTCGGCAGGAGGGGCGTGGATGGCGGGGCTGACGGGGCTCGAACCCGCGACCTCCGGTGTGACAGACCGGCACTCTAACCAGCTGAGCTACAGCCCCCCGCGGCCAAGCCTTTCAATATAGAAACCTCGGAGGCTCGCTACAAGCGCTTAGCGGCAGAAATTCCGCGTCATGGCATCCGCGCGCTGCTTGTAGGCGGGGATGACCTGCCCCAGGATCCGGTTGGCGGTCTCGCGGTCCTGGGCCACGCCCGCAATGATGTTCGGCTCGGCTGCCATCCAGAGCTCCTGGGCACGGCGCGCCTGGTCGCAGTTGCGGTCGGCGTTCGCGAGACTGTCCGTCCGGATGCCGAGCTGCACCTGCGCGACACCGAGAAACCACGACGCCGTGACTTTGGTCCGGCCGACCGCGTTCTGGGCGGCCATGGAGAGCCTTTGGACCGCCAACTCGTGGTCGGCCGGAGGCTGCAGCGCGCGCACCCCCCCCGAGAGCCATACCGACGCCGACGCGTTCTTGAGCGTCGAATCGGCGTTGGCCGCCTCGGTCGCGTGGAACAGCGCGGAGTCGACCTGATTCATGCCGAGGAGGTAGGTCGCGTAAACCAGATGGCCGCGACCGGCCGCCGGCTGCTGTCGCACGTACTCCCGGATGGCCGTCACGGCGCCAGCCGTGTCGCCACGTGCGTACGACAGGTTAGCCAGGCTATACCAGTAGGGCGACTGCGTCGGCAGCCGCTCGGTCGCGATGCGCGTCCAGAGGTGGAGGTTCGTCGAATCGGGGATCTGCTGGAAGTAGGTCGTGATGCGGTAGACGAACAGCGAGTCGATGTTCGACGAATCCACTTCCGCCACCTGCGCGAGCGTCGTCGCCGCGTCCCGCCAACGTCGCGCGGCCGCGAGCGCGATGCTGCGGGCGTTGAGCAGCAGGACGCTGCTCGGACTCCCCGCGAGTCCTTCGTCGATCAGGGCAATCGCGCTGTCGGCCATGTCGCGCAGCACGAAGAGGCGCGCGGTGTTGACGCGCAGCGTGTCGTTCCGAACCTCGACCTTGAGGATGTTGTGCAACTCGCGGAGCAGGTTCGCCGTGTCGCCGCGCTCGTCGTAGACGCGGGCCAGCTGCCGCAGCACCAGGGAGTTGAGCGAGTCGGCCGCCTCGGCGCGCTGGAGCGACGCCAGGACGGAGTCCGTGGGCGCGCCCTCCGCCCGCCGGAGCTGCGCAAGACAGAGGTGCGCGCCGGCGCTCTGCGAGTACTGCGTGAGCGCGCGGTTGGCCGCCTGCTGGGCCCGCGTGAAGTAGCGGGTCGAGTCCTGCGTGCTCCGCGCGGCGGAGAGCGAGTCCACGGCCCGGCGGCAGTTCGTCACTTGCTCGAACGAGCGGTAAGCATCGGCAAGCCGGTTTGCCAGGTCGGACCCCGTGCCACCGTTGGCGCGCCCGCGCGCCGCCACGACCGTGGCGGTCGCGCTCTGCGGAGCCTCGCCCGACATCTCGAGCAGCCGCGCGGTCAGCAGGACCGAATCGTCCCCGCGACGCAGGACACTCCCCTCGACCAGGACGCGGACGTTCAGGAACCGCGCCAGCTGGCGCGCCACGCTCGGCTCGAGCGGCATGTCCTGGGGGAAGCCGCTCGCGACTAGCGCCTCGTTCATCGAGGCCTTGGGGATCACGTTGAAGGTCTGGGCGCGCGCCAGGCGCAGCCGGTCGCGCAGACCGTCGGGAATCGTCACGGCGAGCGCGGAATCCCCGCTGTCGCGGGCGAAGGGGACGACCAGAAGCTTCGCGGCATCCGGGGGCGACGTGGTCACCCGCGCGAGCTGCGCCGCTAGCGGTGCAGCGCCGCTGGCCGTGCCCAGCAAGGCGAGCAGGGCCGCCCGGGAGAGCCGAGAAAGGTGAGCCGCGCGCCAGGTCATGCGATCAACCTCCGGATCCTTCCAACAGTCGAACGCGCCAACCCGACCCCAGTGGGCGAAGAGGGATTCGAACCCCCGACTTCCTGCGTGTAAAGCAGGCGCTCTGGACCAGCTGAGCTATTCGCCCGTTCGCGTCTTACAGGATCAAGCCGAGCGGCAGCAACACGCAGTAGCCGAGCACCAGGAGCAGCGGCGCCGCCGTCGTCGATCCCCGGGACAACAGCAGATACCCGGCCGCCAACGCGACGGCCGCGCCTCCGAGCAACGCGGCGTTGGCGGGCCCGAACTGCAGCCGTGACTGAGGGCCGGAACTTTGCACAGCGTACGAGGATAGCCGGGCTCCCATACCAGGTCAAGCGCTGGTGTCACCGGGCGGCGGAGGGCCCCCGCCGGTCTGAACGGTCTGCAGCATCTCTCTACACTTCTTACCCCACGGGTTGAACCGGTTCGCGGCGAAGCCAGCTTCCCACGAGGCCTTGGCCGCCTCCTGGTCTCCCGCGAACCACTGGGCCCGCCCCAGCTGGTAGTAGGCCTCGATGAGGTTCGGGCCGAGCTCCAGGGTCTTGCGGAAGAAGTTGTCGGCGTCCTCGTACATCTCGCGCTCGAGGTACACCAGCCCGAGGTAGTAGTGGGCGTAGAGGGTGGCCTTCTTGTCGTTGGCCATACGGATGGCCTTCGACAGGTGCTCGATGGCCTCCCCGAAGATGCGCTTCTTGAGGCAAATGTACCCTACGTTGATCCGCGCGAGCGAGTTCGCGGGTTCCCGCATCAGCACCTTCTGGAAGGTCAGGAGGGCGTCGTCGTAGTCCTCCTTGAGCATCTGCGCCCAGCCGAGGAGCGATTCCGCCTGCGCGTCCCCGGGCGAGAGCTCGAGCGCCTTGCCGAGCGCCTGGATCGAGCCCGGATAATCGCCGAGGGAAAGCAGGCTCCAGCCCTTTTCGACGAAGGTCGAGGCGCCAATGTGGTCGGAATGGATGGCCGGCTTCTCGCCGGAGAACTCCGGCGCGGTCGGCTTGGTACCCGCGGCGAGCTGCTTGTACTTGTCCACCAGCGCTTTAATCTCGTCCTTCAGCACCGCCAGCTCACCGATGGTCGCGTCCACCTGCTTGAAGAAGGCGATGATGTCCTTCTTCGACGCGTCCAGGTCCGCCGGGCTCGTCGCGGCGTCGAGCGCGGCGGCGATCTGGCCGTAGCGGGTGCGCAGGCTCGCGATGGGCTCGTCAGCCATGGACGGGTTCGGCGTGGACGGCCTGGAGCGCAATCCGCTCGGTCGACGTGAGGAGGCGCGCGGTTTGGAGGAGGACGACCGTGCGGGGGCCCACGGTAATGATTCCCTGGATGTATTCGGCCGCGAGCCCGCGCACGACGGCGGGTGGCATCGTGACCACCTCGGCGCTGATGCGAAGCACTTCGAGCACCGCGTCCACCACCACGGCCACGATCAGCCCCTCGCACTCGATCACCATCATCCGGGTCTCCTCCCGCAGCCGGGCATCGGCGAGCTCGAACCGCTTGCGCAGGTCGATCACCGGCACGACGGCACCCTGCACTTGGAGGATGCCCTCGAGGAACGCCGGGGCCTTCGGCAGCGGCGACGGCGCCTCGTGGCGCAGGATCCGCTGCACGTGGAAGACGTTGAAGGCGAACTCCTGCCCGCCCACGCGGAAGACGACCACCTGGATGTCGTCACCGTGGCTCATGCCCGCTCCTCGATTGCGGTCAGGCGCTCGGCCAGGGCCTCCGGGTCGACCACCGTGACCAGTTCCGTCCCCACGCGCCACACCCCCGCCGCCCACGCCGCCGGCGCGCCCCCGACGAACGTCGCGCCCTGCTCGACCACTTCGAGCACCTCGTCCACTTCCAGCGCCACGGCCGTGTCGCCCACCTCCACCACCACCGCCGTGTCGCCCACGGTCGCGGGCGGCGCCCCACCCCCGAGCAGCGCCCCGAGGTGCACCAGCGAGAGGAACCGCTCGCGTAACGGCATCACGCCGCGCAACGCCAGCGTGCGCGCCGGCACCGCGCGGGGCGCCGGCACGTCCACCACCTCCCGCACGACGCCCAGCCCGATGCCGTAACGCTCCCCCGCGGCGCGGACCACCAGGAACCGGTCGGCGGCGATCACCCGCGCCCCGCAAGCCGCAGGCGCAGCAGCTCGGTGGCGCTGCGCTCGGCGATGCGCTCGAGCGGCACGACCTCGCGCGCACCGCCCACCTGCACCGCCGCGTGCGGCATCCCGTAGACCACGGCCGTCTCCCGGTCCTGGGCGATCGTGGCGCCGCCGGCGTCGCGGATGGCGAGGAGTCCCTCGGCGCCGTCGCGGCCCATACCGGTGAGCACCACGCCGACCGTCGCCGGACCGAACACCTCCGCCACCGAGCGGAAGAGGTGGTCGGCGGCGGGCCGGACGCCCCACAGGGTGGGCTCGCGCGACAACTCGAGGGTCGCCGAGCCCGCCTGGCCGCGCACCCGCAGGTGGTAGTCTCCCGGCGCGATGTAGACCACGTCGGCGTTCGCCACGACGCCGTGCTCCGCCTCGACGACATGCAGCCGCGACTGGCTGTCGAGCCGCTCGGCGAGGCTTCTGGTGAACCCGCCCGGCATGTGCTGGACGACCATGGTCGCGGCCTGGAGCCCGGTCGGCAGGGCCGGAATCACTTCGGCCAGCGCCCGAGGCCCACCCGTCGAGGCCGCGATGGCCAGCGCCAGCCGCGCCGCGCCCGGCGTCGCGGGCGCGCGCAGCGGCGCCGGCCGCGGACGGGTCATCACGCGCACATGACCGAGGTCGGCCGCGACCGCCGCACGCAGCGCCGCGATGAGCCGCGGCGCCACTGTCGCGACCGCACTGCGCCCACTGCCGTCCGGCTTCTCAACGAGGTCCACCGCGCCCAGCTCCAGCGCGCGGATCGCCTCGTCGTAGTCCCGGCCCGCGCGCGCGCTCACTACCACGATGGGCCGGGGCGTCTCACTCATGATGTACCCGATCGCGCCCAGGCCATCGAGCTCGGGCATCGACAGGTCCATCGTCACCACGTCCGGCTGGTAGGCGTGCACCTTGCGTACCGCGTCGAGCCCGTTGCGCGCCGTACCCACGACGCGGAACTCGCCCGACCCCGTGATGATGTCCGAGAGCACCCGCCGCATCAAGGCGCTGTCGTCCACCACGAGGACCGACGGCAGTCGCTCAGACCTGGATGGTTCCATGCGCAACCGAGCGGACCTCGAGCCGCCCGTCCGGAAGATAAAAGTAGACCGAGCGCCCGTGCGCCTTCCCAGTTTCCTCGCCGACGACCGGGATGTGCGCCGCCTTCAGCACGTCCCTCGCCGCTTGCACATTCCGCTCACCCATGTTGGGCGCTCCGGGCTGCCCCACATTCGCAAACATGCTCGCCCCGCCCACCAGCCGCGCCCGCAGGCGCTGGCGCCCCGCGCCCAGTGCGGCTAGGCGCTCCAGCAACACGGGCAGCGCCGTCTCCGGGAACTTCCCGGGGCGCGACCGGTCCCGCGACAGCGCCGGCGAGGGGAGCATGAGGTGCGCCATCGCGCCCGCCCTCGCGACCGCATCGTAGAGCACCATGGCCACACACGAACCGAGGCCCAGCGTAACGAGGACCGTGTCCCCCGTGTCGACCGCCCAGTCCGCGACCTTGATGATCCGCTCGTTCATGGCCTGCGGAACAGCCGCTCCCGCGGCTCCTCGAGCAGAAACTTGCCGCGCACCGGTCCGAACAGCGTCTCGACCTTGCCGAGCAGCAAGAACCCCCCGGGCACCAGCGCATCAAAAAACTTCTGGAACAGCCGCTCCTGGGTGGGACGGTCGAAGTAGATGACGACGTTCCGGCACACGATCAGGTCGTAGGGCGGCTGGGGCGGCGGCTCGCCCGTGAGGTCGTGACGGATCGGGTGCACCAGACGCGTGATCGCCGGGTCGAGCCGATACGGCGGCCCGGGCCCGAACCAGCGGGCGAGCAACGCGCGCGGCACCTCTTCCACGGCGGGCGCCTGGTACTCGGCCCGCTTCAGGACCTCCAGCGCGCCGGGGTCGAGATCGGTCGCGTCGATCCGCACGTGGCTCCGAGCCCCCGGCGTTCCTTGCCGGGCGGCCTGCTCGGCAAAGAGGATGGCGAGCGAGTAAGGCTCCTCGCCCGAGGCGCAGCCGGCCGACCAGACGGCCACGGCGCGGCGCCGCCCCGCCAGCTCCGGGAGCACGCGCTCCCGCAGCACCGCGTACGTCTCCGGATTGCGGAAGAACTTGGTGACGTTGATCGTGAGCGCGTCGAGGAGGAGGTCGTACTCCTCGGGGATTCGGTCCAGGATCGCGGCGTACGCGCCGAACGTGTGGACGCCGCGCGCGCGCATCCGCACGGCGAGCCGGCGCCGCAGGCACGGCTCCTTATAGCTGGTGATGAGGAAGCCCCGCATGCGTTCGATCTTGGCGAGGAGCGCACCCAAGGTCGCGTCGTCGGGCGGGCGCGCGGCCATCATTTCATCCGCTCCAGGGTCTCCAGGTTGCGCCGCGCCAACTCGTGCGTGGGGTTCATGGCGAGCACCTCGCGCCAGTACGCCACCGCCTCGCCCTGCCGGAGCTGCTTGAAGGCCAGGTTGCCGAGCTTAAAGTACACATCCTCGCCGAGCCGCGGCGCCAGCTTGATCGCGCGCTGGTACGCCTGCTGCGCCTCTTCGGCTCGGGCGCTCCGGTAGCAGAGGTCGCCGAGGTTCTTGGAGAGCTGGGGGAGCGACGGGTCCTCCTCCAGCGCGGTGAGCAGGAGCTGCTCCGCGCGCTCGTAGTTGCCTGCGCGCTCGAGGAGGACCGCCAGGTTGTTCCGGAGCGGCCCGCTCTTGGGGTAGCGGCTCACGCCCTCCTCGGCGACCGTGATGGCGTCGGCCTGCTGGCTCGCGACGACGGCGGCCAGCGCCCGCGCCCAGTACCACAGCGCCGAGGGCGGCTTCTCGCCGAGCTGGCCGCGCGCGCGGTCGAGCCGCTCGAGCGCCTCCTCGCCCCGGCCGCGCTTCAGGGCGACGACGCCCCAGCCGATGAGGACGCGTACGTCGTTAGGCGCGCGCGCGGCGGCGGCGGCGAAAGCGGCGTCGGCCTCCGCGAGCCGGCCCATCTGCTCCAGCGCCACGGCGAGGTTGTGCAGCACGGCGCCCCGTCCGCCGCTCTGCTCGGCGGCGTGGCGCAGGTCGTCCACCGCGTCCCCCCAGCGGGCCTGCCGGAGCGCGACCAGGCCGAGGAAGAAGTGCGCCTGCTCGTCGTGGGGCCGGAGGTCCACGACCCGGCGGAACTCGCGGCCCGCTTCGTCGAACATGGCTGTCTTGTAGAACGCCAAGCCGAGATTACGGTGCTCCTCGACGCGCCCCTCGTTCACCGTCGGCTGGACCTCGGCGGCCTGCGTCTTGCCGAGACGGTGGGCGAAGCCTGCGGTTATGAGTCCGTAGAGCGCCTTCCCCACCTCGAACTCGAGCAGGCCCGAGTCCTCGAGGACACGGGAGACGTCGCGCTGCCCGTCGAGCAGCGGGATGATCCGCTCCTGCTCGGCGGTGAGCGAGACGCCGGAGGCCTCGAGCCGCTGCCGCTCGACCACGAAGATCAGGTCGAAGCTCGGGATCTTCTTCTCGATGAGGCTCCATTCGTCCACCCGCCGCGCCCCCTCGAGCAGCAGGGACTCCGGGCTGATGCGGACGAGGAAGTCCTGCTCCTCGGGCCGGACCTCGCTCTCGAAGCTGAACGACCCCGACGACCAGGTGAAGAGGTAGTAGACCGCCTCCTCGATCTGCACCCGCATGTAGCGCTCGAGGTCGGGCCGGGAGAGCGTGCCCATCTCGACCAGGATCTCGCCGAGCCGCTGGTTGCGCACCTGGGCCTGCCGGTCGATGGCGGCCTGGAGCTGCTCGCTGGTGATGAGTTCGCTCTTGACGAGGATGTCGCCCAGGCGGTCGCGCCGGTTCACGATCGAGGCGTACGTGATCGCGCCGACGTCGAAGAAGATGTAGCCGAAGTTGCTCCGGTCGGCGACGGAAAGGCACCCGGTCTTCTGCCCCATCGAGAGGAGCTGGAGCACGTCCGGGAGGCTCGCCTCGCGCAGGCTGCCCTTGATCGCCATCAGCGCAGCTCCTCGATCAGGCGCACCCCGGCGTCGGGCCAGTCCCACACGATCTTCTCGCGGCTGGAGAGCGTCGGGTCGAGGCCGGACGGGATGGGGGACGAGATCGCCTGGGCCTGCGAGGGCCGCGAGACTCGCCCCTCGATCGCGGTGCGTGCCGTCCGCGCGGTCAGCTCGCTGTCCCCCGAGTCCATGGCCGAGAGCGCGCGGTTCACGAGCCCTTGCACGGCACGGGCGCTGTCGGCGGGCCGCGCGGCGAGATACTGGACGACGTCGTCCTCCGCGGCGACGGCCTGCGACTCGAGCAACCGTCGCACCATCTTCTCGCGCATGGTGCGGTCGGGCGCCACCAACTCCACGACCAGACCGCCCTCGAAGCGGGTGATCAGCCGCGGCGCAACGTCCTTGAGCTGCGCCGGCGGCCGGTCGGCGGTGAAGACGAGCTGCTTCTCGGCGTCGGCCAGGGCGTTGAACAGGTTGAACAGCTCCTCCTGCGTCCGCTCCTTGCCGGCGACGAGCTGCACGTCATCCACCAGCAGCGCGTCGGCGCGCCGGTAGCGTCGGCGCCACCGGTCCACGTTCTCGCCGTCGATCGCCGCGACCAGCTCCTCGACGAACGCTTGGGCGGAGAGGCAGGCGACCACGGTGGCCGGCTGCGCCGCGGCGAGGGCGTTGCCCACCGCGTGCAGCAGGTGGGTCTTCCCGACGCCGCTCGGGCCCGCGATGTAGAGCGGGTTGTAGCGGCGGCCGGGCTCGCGTGCCACCAGCCGCGCCGCTCGCACCACCGCCTCGTTGGCCGCGCCCTCGATGTAGTCGTCGAAGGTGAGCGCCGCGGAGGGGGCGGGCGGCGGGGCCGTGCCCTCGAGCAGGCGGGCGGTGAACGTGCGAGCCTCATCGAGGCGGTCGGGGTCGCGGAAGCGCGCGTGACCGGCGGCTGCGGCGTCGAGCTCCGCGACTTGGGTCTCCAGCCGCCGCAGCTCCTCGATGTCGGCGGCAAAGGCCGCGAGCGCGCCCTCCACCTCCGGCGTCCCCTCGTGCTGGAGCAATTGCTCGAGCCGGGTGGTGCGGTACCCCTCGCCCCGCCACCGCATCACCGCCTCGCCGACCTGGGAGCGCCAGGCGTCGAGCGACTGCGCCACGGTACGCGAGACCGCGGAGAGGAACGCCGAGAACTCGTCGCGCGTTTCGGCGGACAGCGGCGCGGCCGGCGCCGTCGCCACCCCCGCGCTCGACTCCGGCACTTCCCCCGTGAGCAGGGCGCGCGCCCCCAGCGGCGTGAGCGGTGTGTCGCTCACCGCCTGGAACGCGACCAGACGGTTCACCAGCCCCACCAGCTCGCGCACGTTCGACGCGCTGATCTCCGCCACCGTCTCCAGCACGCCGGACGCGAAGGCCATCCCGCGCTCGCTGGCCTTGCGGCGGAGGATGGCGAGCCGCGTCTCGAAGTCTGGCGCCGCCATGTCCACCAGCAGTCCACCCGACAGCCGCGAGATGAGCCGCTCGTCAAGATCCTGGATCTCCGGCGGTGGCCGGTCCGACGTGAGCACCAGCTGCCGCTCGGCGGCCTGCAGGGCCTCGGAGAGCCGCAGCAGCTCGGCCTGGAGCTCGCGGTGCTTGGCGAGGAACTGCACGTCGTCGATGAGCAGGACGTCGGTCTCCTCCGCACTCCGGCGGAAGGCGTCGCTCTGCGCCGCCGCGACCGCGGCGTGGTACTGCTCGACGAACTCCTCGAGGGTGAGATACCGGACGCGCAGCGACGGCTGGCGCTCGACCACGCCGTGGCCGATCGCCTGGATCAGGTGCGTCTTGCCCAGGCCCGACTTCGCGTAGAAGAAGAGCGGGTTGTAGGCGCTCCCCGGCGAGGCCGCCACGGTCTGCGCCGCGGTCGCCGCGAGCCGGTTGCTGGCGCCCACCACGAAGGTCTCGAACCGGAACCGGGGATTGAGTTCCACGCTAGCCGCGCCGCGCGGTCGCGGCGCCCTCGCTCAGCTTGCGCAACACCTCGGCGCTGATGGCCTTGAGCGTCTCGAAGACGCCGGCGCCGTGCAGCGCGTCCGCCGGGAAGGTCGGGAGCCCCCGGAAGTTGAGCGCGTCGTCCATCTCCCCGGGCGAGAGGATCAGCTCGCGCGGGAGGTCCTGCTTGTTGAACTGCACCACCATCGGCAGCGTCCGGATGTCCATCCCGTGCTCGAGCACGTTGACGTGCAGGTTTTGGAGGCTCTCCAAGTTCTCGTCAAGCTGGCGGAGCTGGCTGTCGGCGACGAACACCACGCCGTCGGCGCCCTGGAGCACCAGCTTGCGGGTCGCGTTGTAGTACACCTGCCCGGGCACCGTGTAGAGCTGGAACTTGGTCGTGAACCCCGAGATCGAGCCGAGATCGAGCGGCAGGAAGTCGAAGAACAGGGTGCGGTCGGTCTGGGTGGCGAGCGAGACCATCCGCCCTCTCCGGTCATCGGGCACCTGGCCGTAGATATACTGCAGGTTGGTCGTCTTCCCCGACCGCCCCGGGCCATAGTACACGATCTTGCACGTGATCTCGCGCGTCGTGAAGTTCACGAGTGACATGGCGTCACCGGCGGAAGAGTGAGGAGAGGCTCTTGTTGAGCTCCGACTCGAAGTCGGCCGCGAGGATCGGCTTCCGCTCCTCCATCGCGGGCGCCGCCTGGCGGAGCGCCGTGACGAACTCGTCGTGGAACAGTTGCACCAGCCCGATGGACGTCTCCTTGCCGAACACCGTGAGCACGATGAGGCGGCCACGCGGCGTGTCGCACCCGGCGAGGTGGATGCCATGCCTTTGGCCGGCGTGGTAGAGCGCGCCGAAGCCGGCCTCGCCCACCTGCTGCGCCAGCGCACCCGAGGAGGCCATGATGGCCGCGCCGAGCGCGGAGGCCGACATGAGGTCCACGGCGCGCGTGAAGCCGTGCTGGGCGAGCACCTGCCCCGCCGGCGTCATGACCACGACGATGCGCGCGCTCGACTGCGCCACGAAGCGCACCAGCGGCCGCTCGGTCCAGGCCTCGACGACCGTGGTGCTCACCGCGCCGCCCCCTCCGCCGCGCGCATCATCTCGAGGCGCGCGAGGCCGACGTTCACCCCGGGATCGGCGACCGCCACCACCAGCAGCTCCGGCGGCGCCTGCGCCACCAGCAGCGTCCCGCCTTCGGCCGCCATCTGGATGAAACGCACCTTACCGGCGCCGGTGGCCGCAGCCGCGCCACTCACTTTTCGCGCGAGCGAGGCGGCGAAGGCGGCTACCGCCCTGCCGTTCACCCCTTCCATCAGCAGCTGCACGACCATGATCCCGTCCTCGGCCGCGACGAACATCGAGCCCCTCACCCCACGGACGCGGGAGATGCGATCGAGCGAGCGGCTCAGGCGATCGGTCACGCGCCCTGGCCCTCCAGCCACCGGTGTGCCGCCCCGCGCGCCCGCTCGGCGAACCGCAGCGCTAGACCGACCGGGATGCTCCGGTCGCGGCGCGCCATGAGGAGCGCACCCTCGCCCACGGGGGCGAGCACCAGGTTCGCCGTGTCCGCCTCCGCCACGATCGAGCCCCAGGCCCCGAGCCCGAGATAGCCCACCGTCCGCGACGCCTCGCCGGAGACGCCGGCGAGGGCGGCCGCGGCCAGTTCCGACACGTCCGCGCCGTACCGGTCCTTCAGGCCTCCCGCGACCAC